>CAYOAW010000048.1:7566-16050 GCA_964402095.1 uncultured Eubacteriales bacterium
AATTAAATTAATAAAAGGTGATGCAATAAAATGGCTTACAGAAACATTGTAAAAATAGGCGATCCGATTTTGTATAAAAAGAGTAAAAAAGTTGAGAAATTTGATGAAAGGCTTGGCGCTTTGCTTGATGATATGGCTGAAACCTTATATAAAGAAGAAGGGGCGGGACTTGCAGCTGTTCAGGTTGGTTTCCTAAAAAGAGCTTTTGTAGCAGATGTCGGGGAAGGCTTGATAGAATTAGTGAATCCTGAGATTGTTGAAGCTGAGGGAATACAAGAAGAGAGGGAAGGCTGTCTTTCGATACCAGGTGAATGCGGCATCACAAGACGGCCCGCAACAGTGAAAGTTAAGGCTCAGAACCGTTTCGGGAAATGGTATGTATATAAAGCGGAGGGCTTAAAAGCTCGTTGTTTCTGCCATGAAATTGACCATTTGGATGGTATCCTGTTTACCCAAAAAGCTATTAGAATGATAAACGGTGATGAGGAATAGGCGGTGTAAGCTTGAACATAGTTTTTATGGGTACCCCGGAATTTGCTGTGCCATGCCTTGAACGTTTGATAAAAGACGGGCACACAATCTTAGCAGCCTTTACCCAACCCGATAAGCCGAAAGGCCGGGGGCATTCTTTTGCCGCACCCCCTGTAAAACTAAAAGCTGCTGAGAACAATATATGCGTATATCAGCCAACAACACTTAAGGATGGCGAAGCTTATAATATACTATCAAAACTTTCCCCGGATATTATTATTGTTGCCGCCTACGGAAAGATTTTACCTCAGCAAATTATTTCACTACCTAAGTATGGCTGTGTTTGCATTCACGCTTCGCTTTTGCCTAAATACAGGGGTGCCGCACCGATTCAATGGGCGATAATTAACGGCGAAAAAGTAACGGGAGTTACTTCAATACAAATGGATGCCGGGATTGATACAGGTGATATGCTGCTTTCTGAACAAACGGAGATTGGCAAAAATGAAAACTCCGGAGAACTTCTCGCAAGGCTTTCTATGATTGGCGCTGAAGTTATGTCGAAGACAATAATTGGTCTGCAAGCAGGAATGATAACTCCGGTTAAACAGGATGAAAGTGCATCAAACTATGCTCCAATGTTAACAAAGACCTTATGCCCGGTCAATTGGAATGAACCGGCCATAAAAATTCATAATAGGATAAGAGGGCTTTCGCCTTTTTTGATTTCAACAGCGATATTAGGCGGAAAATTGATAAGAATTCACGCTGCACAGCCGGTCGAAGGCAGAAACGGGAAACCGGGTGAAGTTATTGAAAATAAAGATATGCTTGTTGTTGCCTGCGGTGATGGCAATGCGGTTGAGATAATTACCGTACAAGCTGAGGGAAAAAGAGCAATGTCTGCCAAAGAATTTATGCGAGGGAATAACATTGATATTGGGAGCGTTTTTGAATAGAAAGCAATTAATCAACAACCTAGATTAAATGTAAATCATATTTTTTACAAATGAGGTGAAAAAATGGGCTGGATGTATGGCTTTGACTACTACTTTTTGATTCTTGTAATACCCGCATTGATTCTTTCTATGGGAGCGCAGATTTTTCTCAAATCAACCTATAAAAAAATGTCAAGAGTTTTCAGTATAAGAGGACTTACAGGTGCACAGGCAGCGATGAGTGTTATGAATCACTATGGTATACCGGATGTCCGAGTGGAAGAAGTAGCGGGAAACTTAACCGATCATTTTGACCCAAGGAATAATGTCATATACCTTTCCAAGGGAGTTTACAGCAACAACTCAATAGCTGCTATAGGAATTGCTTGCCATGAGGCCGGCCATGCCGTTCAGCATAAGGAAAATTATGTGCCTATTAAAATCAGAACTGCCATAGTGCCTGTTACTAATATAGGCTCGGCATTGGGTCTTCCACTTGCTATTTTGGGCTATTTTCTCGGGTTTGGTTCCCTGATTACGATAGGCTTAATGCTTTACTCTTTAATCGTAGTGTTTCAACTGGCTACATTGCCTGTTGAATTTAACGCAAGCCACAGGGCAATGAAAGTTATTAATGAAATTGGAATACTTGATGTTGAGGAACAAGCAGGAGCAAAAAGAGTTCTTACAGCTGCCGCAATGACATATGTTGCCGCTCTCCTGGTATCAATTGCCAACCTGTTAAGGTTTATTCTACGCTTTAGCGGAAGAAGATAGGGAAGATTCATGAAGGATGCCAGACAGATTGCCTATGAAATTCTGTTTAAAATTCAACAAGAAAATGCGTATTCAAACCTTGCACTTGATTCAGCACTTGAAATTGCAGGGCTTGAAGCACGTGACAGTTCGTTGGTTTCCGCTCTTGTTTATGGGACTCTTGAAAGACTTATTACTTTAGATTTTAATATATCTCAATATATGAAAAGACCGGTAAAAAATACAAAACCTGAAATATTGACTGTATTAAGACTGGGTGCATACCAATTGCTTTTTATGGATAAAATTCCTGCTTCAGCTGCTGTAAACGAGAGCGTAAAACTTATAAAAAAAACAAAATCCTCATTTGCGTCTGGACTTGTTAATGCTGTTTTGCATAAAATTGCAAAAGAAGGATTGAAACTGCCTGATAATGGTGATAATAAAATTGAATATTTAAGCGTAAAATATTCAGTTCCGGAGAGGTTGGTATCGCTTTGGATAAAAAGTTACGGTTTTAAGGATGCTATCGGAATAATTGAGACATCGTTAGACAAACCGAAAACATTTGTGCGAGTGAATACTCAAAAAACAACACAGGAAGAATTGAAAATATTATTAGAAAAAAATAATGTTATAGTTCAGCAATGCGATATTTTAAATAATGTTCTGATTTTATACCAATCAGGTTCTATTGAAAAGTTGCAAGCTTTTAAAGATGGACTTTTTCATGTACAAGATTTGTCATCTCAACTTTGTTGTGAAACATTATGCGCGAAACCCGGCGATGTCATATTTGATATGTGTTCCGCACCGGGAGGAAAAGCTTTTACTCTTGCTCAAAGTATAGGCGAAAAAGGACGGGTTTATGCGTTTGATATATATGATTCGAGATTAGAATTGATAAAATCAGGAGCAAAACGTTTAAATTTGAGCAATATCGTTATTTCCAACCACGATGCTGGCATATATGATGATAACCTTGGATTTGCGGATAAAGTATTATGCGATGTTCCTTGTTCGGGACTCGGTATTATACGTAGAAAACCCGAAATCAGATACAAAGAATTGGATGATATTGACAAATTACCGCATTTGCAGTATTTTATACTTTGTAATGCCTCAAAATATCTGAAAAATGGAGGTTTTCTTGCTTATTCTACCTGCACATTAAATCCAAAGGAAAATGAGGAAGTATGTGATTTATTTTTAAAAAATCATCCGAATTTTAGTGCAGTGTATGTATTGCCTAATATAATTAATAGATATGGAACCGGAAGTTATCTTAATCTTATGCCGCATATAAACGATACGGATGGTTTTTTTATTGCTTTATTTTTAAAAACGGGGTGATTCATTGAAATCTTTTGACATAAAATCTATGATTCTGCGGGAGCTTCAAGATGAGTTGGATAAAATGAAATTGCCTCAATTTCGCTCGAATCAAATTTATTCATGGTTTCATCAAAAGGGAGCACAATCCTATGATGAGATGAGTGATTTGCCAAAACACCTTCGAGGCATATTAAATGATTTATACCCGGTATTCAATTGCAATATTGTAAATAAACAGATATCAAAGATTGATTCAACAGTTAAATATTTATTTTGTTTACATGATGGAGAACTTATTGAAACGGTATTAATGCATTATAAATATGGATACTCAATTTGTATTTCATGTCAAGTGGGTTGTAGAATGGGCTGCAAATTTTGCGCAACTGGTTTAAACGGCAAGAAGCGGAATTTGACTCCGTCAGAAATGCTTGGGCAGATATATGCAGTTCAAAACGATATGAATATACAGATATCTCATATTGTACTTATGGGAATGGGAGAACCTTTAGATAATTATAAAAATGTTAAACGCTTTTTAAGATTAGTCAATGATATAAACGGCCTTAATATAGGGATGCGAAATATTTCTCTTTCAACCTGTGGTATTGTCCCTGGGATTTATCTATTAATGGGAGAAAAATTACAGCTAACATTATCCGTTTCGATCCATGCGCCAAATGATTTAATTCGGTCGGATTTAATGCCGGTTAACAATAAGTATAATATTGAAAGCCTGCTTAACTCATGCAATAAATATGCTGAAATAACATCACGCAGGATTTCTTTTGAATATGCAATGATGAAAGATATCAACGACAGCGATAAATGCGCAATTGAACTGGCAAACAGATTAAAAGGTATTCTATGCCATGTTAATCTTATCCCATCAAATGAAGTCGTAGAATTTAAATACCAGCGAAGTTCAGCCGAAAGACTTGAGAGCTTTAAAAAGATAATTTCAGAGAACGGGATTAATGTAACTATTAGAAGAAGTTTGGGCGCTGATATAGATGCTTCTTGCGGCCAACTAAGAAACAGGCTTCAACCTGTAAACAGTTACTGATATGATCGCAAAGGTGGTTTTGATTTGAAAGTCGTCGCAAAGTCCGATATCGGGAAATTACGTGAACAAAATCAGGATGCTTTCTCATACGGAGAATTTAAAGACGGATCTGTTTGGGCAGTTGTTTGCGACGGAATGGGCGGAGCGGCAGGAGGAAGTATCGCCAGTTCATTAGCTGTTGAAGTGATTTCAGAAAAATTATCTTCTTGTTACAAACAAGGAATGACAACGAAATCAATTCATAACCTTTTATTATCAGCGATAGAATGTTCTAACCTAAAAATATATAATATGGCTGCTAACGATTCAAGCCTTAAAGGAATGGGTACAACAGTAGTTATTGCAGTTGTTATAGGAGATATTGTATATATTGCAAATGCAGGTGACAGCAGAGCATATCTTGCTACAAAAACTGATTTCAAACAATTAACAAGAGATCATTCAATTGTTCAGTTAATGATTGAGAATGGTGAAATAACTGCTGATGAGGCAAAAGATCATCCGAGAAAAAATATCATTACAAGAGCGCTTGGAGTCGACGAAAATATTGCGGTTGATTATTATGAAGAAAAAATCACAAGTGAAGACATACTTCTATTATGTACTGACGGTCTAACAAATTTTGCTGAAACCGATGAAATATATCGCATAATCAGTGTGAGTGATAAAAGCGAAATTGCCGGGAAACTTATAGATCGCGCGAATGAGAACGGCGGTGGCGATAATATAACGATCGTAACAATCGCGAATTAAGTAGACGGGGTGTTATTAGAATGGATAATTATGTGGGGAAAAGGCTTGACGGCCGTTATGAGATCCAGGAAATAATTGGTGTCGGCGGTATGGCTGTTGTGTACAAAGCGTATGACAGCATTGACGACCGTGTTGTTGCGGTTAAAATATTAAAGGATGAATATCTTGCTAACGAAGAGTTCCGCCGTAGATTTAAAAATGAATCCAAAGCTATAGCGGTTCTTTCACATCCCAACATTGTTAAGGTGTATGATGTAAGCTATGGCGATAAATTGCAATATATTGTTATGGAATATATTGAAGGGATAACACTTAAGGAATATATCGAGCAAGTCGGTACCGTAAATTGGAAAGAAGCAGTGCATTTTGTAACGCAAATACTTCGCGCGCTTCAACATGCACATGACAAAGGAATTGTACACAGAGACATAAAACCGCAAAATATCATGCTTGTTCAAAATGGCAATATCAAAGTCGCTGATTTTGGTATTGCCCGTTTCAGCCGCAGCGAGACCAGAACCATGAGCGGCAGTGCAATTGGATCGGTACATTACATAAGCCCGGAGCAGGCAAGAGGCGACATAACGGATGATAAAGCGGATATTTATTCTGTTGGTGTTGTTATGTATGAAATGCTGACAGGGCAAGTTCCGTTTCAGTCTGAAAACTCCGTATCGGTAGCGATAATGCAACTACAAACTGAACCTAAAAATCCGCGTGAGATAAATAAGTCTATTCCGATCGGACTCGAACAAATAATAATGCGCGCTATGCAAAAGAATACAAGGGATCGATATCAATCAGCAGCAGAAATGCTATTGGATTTGGAAGAATTTAAACGTAATCCTGCCGTTAAATTTGAGTATAATCATTTTATTGATAATGACCCAACAAAATTTATTGGTAGTTCTGTAATTCAAAATCATCTTCCTGTCAATGAAGTTAACGAAAACAATGATGAAGACGGCAAACAAATAAGAAGCAGCTTATTTCCTGTGATGATTGGTGTTGCAGGCGGTCTTTTGGCGTTGATTATCATTATAACCGGGATATTCTTTCTTTCCAATTATTTGAGCGGAGATAAAATTGAAGTCCCTAATTTCATTGGAATGAATTACAACTCAGGTATTAAAAATAATAAAGAATATGATGATTTTCTTATTAAAACAGAAAGTGAAAGCAGTGAACTCAGTGATGGTACTGTAATCAGCCAATCGCCGGAAAAAGGTAAAAAAATAGATAAAGGCGGAACTGTAATACTTACAATTGCTGCCGGTAAAACGGTGGGAATTCCTGATGTTAACAACCTTTCTCTGCCGCAAGCAAAAAAAACATTGGAAAATCTGGGATTTGTTGTTGATGCAATTCCGGAAGTCGATATGACCGTCGATGACGGAACAGTTTTAAGAACGTCGCCTGAGCAAGGCGAGCAAGCAACAAGGGGATCAACTGTTACTGTTTATTATGCCAGTGAGAACAATTTGGAAAAAGTACCCAATCTAATTGGTTGGGGAACAGCAGACGCAGAGCGCTTGCTTACATCAGTTCATCTGGTTCTTGATGAAAATATTATCAGTGAGGATAGTGTTAAACCTGCGGGAGAAATTATAAAGCAAAGTTATGATGAAGGGTTAAAAGTCCCGTTAGGCACAAAAATCTCCGTTACTATCAGCACAGGTATTCCGCCGGAATCGACTGCTGAAATTAAAATAAAATTGCCGAATTATGCTGCGAGAATCGGCAATGTATTAGCGTCATTGAATAGCGAAATAGTTTACGATAAAAATGTTTTACTTGATGGAAGTAATTATACATTTAAAGTAAACGGGTCCGGAAAAGAAAATACATTAAAAGTCCTTGTCGATTCTGTTCTGAATTATGAATGTACTATTGATTTTACAAAGGTTCCCGGTGTTTTGAGTAATATTAAAGACTACTCATCATCCAATATAACAGTTCCGACATCTTCATCCAGCACTGAAAATCCTATATCAAAAGTTAAAATGCCTCAAGTTGTTGGCCTTTCACAAAATGATGCAATAAATGAACTTATAAATGCAGGATTTATGGGCGAAAATATCATGGTTATAGATGAAGTTGTTTCTGATTTAAGTAAGGTAGGAAGAGTTATTAGACAAAATCCTGAATATAATGTATTCAGCAAATATTCCACGGATTCACTAATTACTTTAAATGTCGGCGTAGCTGAATATGCAAGTACAGCATCAGCTGCAGGTTGAGTTTATTTCCCGGTAAAAATGTGGAGACGAAAATGCAATTAAACGGAATAATATTAAAAGGAATTGGCGGCTTCTATTATGTAGAAGCCGCCGAAGCAGTGTATGAATGCAAAGCAAGGGGTATTTTTCGAAAGGAAAAGATAATACCTCTGCCGGGTGACAGGGTGAAAATCACAGTTAGTGCAGATAAAGAGAATATAATTGATGAAATATTGCCGCGAAGCTGCTTTTTTTTACGCCCGCCGTTAGCTAATATTGACAGACTGATTATTTTAACATCAGTCTGTGAACCAAAACCAAGTACATTGATTATTGACAAACTGACTGCGATTGCACAATTTAAGGGAATTGATGTTGTATTGGTTATTACAAAATCAGATCTAGGCAACCCAAAGGAGTTGGAAGAAATATATCGTCACGCTGGTTTTGATACTATTTGTGTATCTTGTATAAACGGCGAAGGGATTGAATTGGTAAAAAATGTATTAAGAAATCATATAAGTGCCTTTGCCGGTAATTCCGGTGTTGGCAAATCGACTTTGTTAAACTATATTGATAATAAACTGTTTCTAAAAACATCACCGATAAGTGATAAACTTGGAAGGGGAAAGCACACGACCAGAGCTGTTGAAATGTACAGGATTGCAGATGGATTAGTCGCTGATACACCCGGTTTTTCGTCGCTTGATTTTGATAATTCTGAAATTATATTAAAGGAAGATCTGCCGTTTTGCTTTAAAGAGTTTCTGCCATACATAGGCAAATGCAAGTTTTCCACATGTACTCATACAGAAGATATGGGATGCCGTATATTGGAAGCAATTGAAAAAGGCGAAATCAGCCCATCGAGGCATAATAGTTATGTAATAATGTACAATGAAGTTAAAGACAGGCGAGAATGGAATATTAACTTATAAATGAATAA
>CAYOAW010000049.1:0-15238 GCA_964402095.1 uncultured Eubacteriales bacterium
TTATTCCCACTCAATCGTAGCGGGCGGTTTCGCGGTGATATCATAAACAATCCTGTTGATGCCTCCGACCTCGTTGACTATCCGCGATGAAACCTTTGCTAGCACATCATAAGGGATTCGGGCAAAATCAGCAGTCATAAAGTCCGATGTGGTGACGCCTCTGAGCGCGACAGTGCAGTCGTATGTGCGTCCGTCGCCCATCACGCCGACACTTTTCATATTGGTCAGCACGGCGAAATACTGGTTGATGCTTCTGTCAAGTCCGGCGTTCGCAATTTCCTCGCGGAATATCGCGTCGGCTTCCTGCAGCAAAGCGACTTTTTCTTTTGTTATATCTCCGATAATACGGACTGCGAGGCCGGGCCCGGGGAACGGCTGCCGCCACACAAGGGCTTCGTCAATGCCGAGTTCAATGCCGGCTTTTCGAACTTCATCTTTGAAAAGCAGGCGGAGCGGTTCGATGATTTCCTCAAAATCGACTACATCCGGCAGCCCGCCGACATTGTGGTGGCTTTTAATTTTTGCGGAATCGCCCAAACCGCTTTCGATGATGTCGGGATAAATGGTGCCTTGCACCAGATAACTGACAGCCCCGATTTTTTTGCTTTCCGCTTCGAAAGTGCGGATAAATTCTTCGCCGATTATTTTGCGTTTCTTTTCCGGGTCTGTTACCCCGGCAAGCTTTGAAAGAAATTGTTCCTGCGCGTTTACGCGGATTAAGTTCATATCGAATTTGGAGCGGCACATTTCCTCAACCGTATCTCCTTCATCTTTCCTCAGCAGGCCGTGGTCGATGAAGATACAGGTGAGGTTTTTGCCGATTGCTTTATGTACCATGACGGACGCAACTGTGGAATCAACACCGCCGGAAAGCGCGCAGATAACCTTTTTGTCGCCGATTTTAGCCTTCAGGGCGTCAATAGTATTTTTGACATATTCGGACATTTTCCAGTCACCCATGCAGCCGCATATATTGATCAAAAAGTTTGAAAGTATTTTGGTGCCGCATTCCGTGTGGGCTACTTCGGGATGAAACTGGAGCGCATATAAGCGCTTACCCGGGTTCTCGATTGCGGCATATGGACAGGTGTCGGTTGCAGCGGTGGTGATAAAGCCTTCAGGTGCTTCCGATATATAATCTGTATGGCTCATCCAGCAAGTCGACACAGGCTCGGCTCCGCTTAAAAGAGGGGATTCGGGGGCAGTAACTGTCAGCTTGACTCCGCCGTATTCGCCTCTGGCCGCTTTTTCAACTTTCCCGCCGTTGAGGTATGCAACAAGCTGAGCACCGTAGCAAATACCCAGGATAGGGATGCCTGTTTCAAAAAGGGCAGATGAGCAAAGAGGGGAGCCTTCGGCGTAAACACTGTTGGGACCGCCTGTGAGTATAATGCCTAAAGGCTTCAGGGCCGCAAGTGTTTCAACCGGTGTGATATAAGGCTTAACTTCGCAGTAAACACCGCATTCCCGCACTCTGCGTGCGATAAGGTGGGAATATTGCCCGCCGAAATCCAGGACAATTACAAGTTGATTATTCATTCAGTTCACCTTTCAGCTATAAATTAAGTATCTTGTTTTTCTGTTAATCGTCGTCATATTCTTCTATAACGATTTCCGGTTCGTCATCGTCGGGAATGCCCGCAGCGGGCAAATCGGGTTTTGAGTTTTCAGCCTGCGCTTTTTCCGGCTCATGTGCGGCATCGGGAACGTGCTTTTCCGCTTCCAGGGTTATGCCGGCAAAACTGGCATAGCTGTAACTTCCCGATTTTATCGGCGGCAGATCAAGCTGAGGCGCTTCATCAACCGTTACCGGTACGGGCTTGCGTTTCAGCCTCTGCAGTATTTTTCGTATAATTTGAAGGAAAATTAAGAATGCAAGCGCCGCCGCTGATATGCAAATTCCGTAAACAAGTCCGGTCGGCATAAAGCTCAGCTCGATAGTGTTTGTCCCTTGGGCAAGCTTAATGCCGAGCATAGCGTCCCCGACTTTAACAATTTTGTCTTCGCCGGCAGCCTTGCCGTTAATATTGACTTTCCAGCCTTTGTCATATGGGATGGAAGTGTAAAGCACGCAGTCTTCTTTCGCGGTTACGGAACCTAAGATATCGGTTTCTTCAAACTTTTCAATTTTTAATTGTCCCGATTTTAAATTGCTGTAACCATCCGCGAACTTATCGAAATCAAGCCCGTATGCGTACAAATCGATGTCTCCCGAATTGCCGGATGCAATCGGTATCTCTACTCTGATTTCCTGCCCTGCCTCGCAGACGCCCAAGTCGATAATAGCTTCGTGGTCTTCACTGTGGTACGAGGTAACGCCGTTTTTAATGACATTCAGCGTATCGACGTTTGCAGATTCTACATATATATAGCAGCTCTGTGTAACATCCGGGGTTATAATAAAGGTTACGGTAGCTTCAGTGTCGGGCACGGTTCTGTAAAAATAAAAATCGCCCGTGTCAAAACCTGAATAAATTTCATCAACATTTGAATACTCCGCTCCTGTAATCGGTACCTGTGTGAAAACGTCCTGAATCCCGGTTGCCCTCTCAAAAAAGTCAGACTGAACATCAAACGGATTGGGCGACGAGTGCTGCCAGCTGAGGATATTGGAACTGGTGCAGAAACCAATGGGAAGGTAATAAAGATTTTCATACGCTGTGTATTTGGCTTTGCTCATGAGGCTTTTATAGAAAGTCGGGTTCATATTGATGGAATTGTTGTTGTTAACAATATATTTCAGCGAATTCATCATATTGTAAACAGGGGTCTGCGGGTTATAGGTGTAGCTGTTGATAAAATTGCCCATCATGCCAAGCTGACGCTGCAGGTTTGATACCTTTTCATAAGCCATTGAAGAAAAAGTGGAAACACCGTTATAGTTGTACCAGCACGGATCCATTCTTGTAAGGAGATCCGTCAGTTCCATCCGGTAAAATCCGCCGTCCTGTTCGTCAAGGCTGCTTTTCAAAGCCTGAAAATCCGCCAAATCCGCATTGTAGTCAGACTTTAAAATATTCATCGGATAATTATCAGTATCGGCTATACACACCTCGGCCGTAAAACTGCAAAGCATCAGCAAAGCGAATGCCGCGGAAGGAAACCTGTCGTTGCTGCGCAGCGCAAAAAGCAAAGTGTAAAGCGCTGTAAAACAAATTGAGGTTATAACAGTAATATCATCAACATTCTTTGATCCTATTTTTTGAATGAGTATGATTGCAAAAATAACGGCAATTCCGGCCCCGAGAACCTCTTTGGCTTTGAATTCTTTCAGCCGTGTAAAGGCTTTATAAGCGATAATTAAAAGAATAAAGGAGTACATGAAAGAAAATCTGTACGGCAAATCATTCGGAAAGTGAAAACCGTGCCAGATGAAATTTGCGTAATTGATATTGAAACTGAAATACAGAATCCCCAGCAGACCGACGTGCGCCACCTTTTCTTTAACGGATACAGATTTTGTGAAAAGATAAAGCGGAACCAGTATGATTGTCGCTATGCCGCAATAAACATTCGGCAGGACATCCGTACCGCTGCTGCGTATTGTCGGCTCCACGTTCGCCAGATGATTGGCAAGGAAGTCGAAAATTTTGTAATATGAAGTAAAATCTTTCGGGAAGGGGTCCGCTGTCGCAGAACAGCTCTTAAGGATAAAATAAACAGGTATCAGCGCAAAAGCAGCGAGACATACCGAAATAACACCGCTGAAAGCCAAAGTAAAACCGCTGCCCAGTAAAGTTGAATACCTTATTCTGTGCCCCAACGATGGTTTTTTACGGGCAGCATCATCTGCGGATGACCGAACCGCATCATCATAGCAGCTTGAAAAAGAATAACGGCTGAAATAGCTTATAATATAGAACAGCACCGTAAATAAACACAACATATATGCCATATAATAATTGGAAATCATTGTATATGTCAGAGCGAAAACATAAAGCCCGAACTTTCTCTTTTCGATAATCAGTTCGATACCAAGCATCGCAATCGGAAAGACAGCCATAGCGTCGAGCCACATGACATTCCAGTAATATGCGATAAAAAAACCGCAGAAAGAATAAAGCACACCAAATGCCGCAATGGAATAATCGTTGTGCCCCTGGCTTCGTTTTAAATAATAGGCGAAAGCCGCGCTTGCGAAGGCGCATTTTAAAAGGATGAGCGCCGCAATTGCTTCGGGAATGTTGCTGTGGCCGAAAAATACGACAATCAGCGAAAGCGGGCTTGCAAGGTAGTTGTAATAATTGCCGAGAAAACAGGATCCAAGCCCTGAATTCCATGAATACAGGAAACTTTTCATACCGGTGATTCTGTCATACAGCTCAGCAAACAACGGCCCGTATTGATGATACAGGTCCATTCTCAAAATGGTTGTGTTCCCGAAAGGAAATAAACCAAAACAATAAAAAACGAAGATCATTACAAAAGCGGAACAAGCAAAAGCTGCGAGTATAAATTTGTTGTTTTCAGCAATACGTTTGAAAAAAGATTTTTTTTCTTCGCTTTGCCCGTCCAATCTTTTCCCCATATGAAATACCGTCCCTTCCGATGGTTTTGAATATCAGTTAATTATTAAAAAACAGTTTATCATAGCGGCAATGTATTTTCAAGGCGAAAACATGCTGTTTACAGATTATTTTCATTTTTAAAAAGAGCCGTATTATACGCGCTGCGTGCCATGGCGCGGGATTTCGGTTTTGCATAAATATAAACAAATATTCAATTTTTGGTTGAGTATTTCAAACTATGTGATATAATATAGCAAAGAAGGAGGTGCGCTTTTTGCAGACAGATGATAAAAAAGACAACATTTCCGGCGGCCTTGTTATTTCCGAAGAAGTTATTGCCGCGATAGCTTTGAATGCCTCAAAGGATGTTGACGGAGTATCCGGGTTCGCGACACGCGCCCCTGATGTTCACTCCATTTTAAAAACCGGAGACAGCCCGTTAAAATCTGTTCGTGTCTGGGCGAATGACAACGATGTAAAACTTCAAATATATTTGATTATCAAAGACAGCAAAAAAATACCGACTGTTGCTGCCGAGGTGCAGCGGAATGTTAAAAACGCCGTTCAAAGTATGACCGGCAAGGTTGTTTCAAAGGTTAATATCAGCATTGCGGGTATTGATTTTTCCGAAACGGCTGAAAAAAAAGCTTGACTTACTGCCGGCCCTCCTTGACAATCAGCGGAGGGCTGTTCCTGTATAACAGGAACAGTAAGCGCCGGTACGGCTAATTAAACGGAGGATAAAAAATGACAAGAAGGCAGGCGAGAGAGCAGGCGTTCGCGATACTGTTCGAAAAATCTTTTCATCCGGAAACCGATATGGACGATATCCTTGATTTCAGTATTGAGCAGGAGCTTGTTCAGGAAGACGAGTATGCTGTCAATCTTGCGAAGACTGCATGGGCTAAGCTGTTTGATATTGATGAACTGATCGAAAAAAATTCGATCGGTTGGCGTATCAACAGGATTTCCAAGGTTGCCCTGGCAATTCTAAGGCTTGCCATTTGTGAGATTCTTTATATACCGGAGGTCCCTGTAAGCGTTTCTATCAACGAAGCTGTCGAGCTTTGCAAAAAGTACGGCGCGGAGGAGGATGCCCCGTTTGTCAACGGAATTCTCGGTTCAATATCCCGTGCGCCGAAAGGCAGCGGCGACGGCGAGGCAGAGTCTGAATAATGGGTGCTTATCTCGGTATTGATACCAGTAATTATACAACCTCTGCCGCTGTTTATAAAAGTGTGGAAGAGGTTGTTTTACAAAACAAAAAGCTTTTGCCGGTAAGCAAGGGCGAAAAAGGTCTTCGGCAAAGCGATGCTGTTTTTCATCATACAGTGATTCTTCCTCAGCTGATAGAAGAATTGCTTGCCGGCTCGGAGGCCGGCATTTCCGCTGTGGGAGTATCCGCATATCCGCGCGAAGCCGAAGGCTCTTATATGCCGTGTTTTCTCGCGGGGCTTAATGCGGCGCGAAGTATTGCGGCCGCGGCAAAATTACCGCTTTACTGTTTTTCGCATCAGGCCGGGCATATTGCCGCGGCAATTTATTCCGCAGGCAGGCTTGACCTTATTCATGACAGGTTTATCGCTTTTCATATATCGGGCGGCACGACGGAAATGCTGCTTGTCACGCCGGACGAAAAAAAGATTATCCATATGGATATTATTGGCAGAACACTTGATTTAAATGCAGGGCAGGCTGTTGACAGGGTTGGGATAATGCTTGGCCTTGATTTCCCTTGCGGACCTCAGCTTGATCTGCTTGCTCAAAACAGCCAAATAAGTTTTGGTGTAAAACCGGCGGTTTCAGGGGGTGACTGCAATTTATCCGGGCTTGAAAACAAATGCAAAACGATGTTCGACGGCGGTGAAAACCGGGAGGATATTGCAAAATACTGCCTGGATTATATTTCAGCTATTCTTGAAAAGATGGTATTTTACGCTTTGGATACTTGTGGAAATGTTCCGCTTGTTTTTTGCGGCGGAGTGATGTCCAACAGTATCATCAGAAATAAATTTTCGGAAGAATTCGGTGCTGTCTTTGCTGATCCCGGGTTTTCATCCGACAATGCGGCCGGGATTGCGATCCTCGCGGGATTAACCGGCCAAAGGAGATGAACAGATGACTGCTCCTTCCGTTTTGTCTGTCAGCCAATTAAACACTTATATTAAATCAATCATCGACGGGGATATGAACCTGGCTAATATATTTGTCTGCGGGGAGATATCGAATTTTACCGATCATTACCGCACCGGGCATTTCTATTTTACACTTAAAGATAAAGATTCTTCTGTAAGAGCGGTTATGTTCCGTACGGCAAACCAGCGGCTTAAATTTAAACCCGAAAATGGCATGAATGTTATCGCCCGCGGCAGGATTTCTGTTTTTGAACGCGACGGGCAATATCAGCTGTATATTGATGATATGCAGCCGGACGGTTTGGGCGCGCTTAATTTTGCGTTTGAACAACTGAAAAATAAACTTGCCGCGGAAGGTCTTTTTGACCAAAACCGAAAAAAAGCAATACCGAAATATCCCGAAAGGATAGGGGTTATAACTTCCCCGACCGGTGCCGCCATACAGGATATTATCAATGTTCTTTCCCGCCGTTTTCCGTTGGCGCGGATAATCCGATGCCCTGTACAGGTGCAGGGCACTTCCGCAGCCCCCCAGATTGTTGATGCGATTCAAAGATTTAATGCGGGTTCTTATGCGGATGTTTTGATTGTCGGCAGGGGCGGAGGATCGCTTGAAGAGCTTTGGGCATTTAACGAGGAATCGGTTGCGAGGGCGGTTTCTGGCAGCAAAATACCGGTTATTTCCGCCGTCGGGCATGAAACTGATTTTACGATATGCGATTTCGTTGCTGATCTCCGCGCGCCGACACCTTCTGCCGCGGCGGAATTGGCAACACCGGAAATTTTTGAGCAAAAATCTTATATCACGGCTATGCGGTACAGGTGCGGCAAATCTGTTCAAGATGAAATTCGGCATCAGCGTGAACGGCTGAGCCGTTTGCAGGCGTCACCGGGTTTGACAAGCCCCGTAATGGTGATAGAATCTTACAGGCAAAGGCTGGACGGCTATCTTTCTTCCATGCAGGCTTGTTTGGATATGAAAATTTCCGGCGGCAGAAACACGCTTGCCATATTGAGCAGCAAACTTGATACACTCAGCCCGCTTAAGGTTCTTGGCAGAGGCTATGCGCTTGCATACTGCTCCGGCACATTGCTTCATGATGCCGCGGCTGTCGAGCCCGGAAGTGATATTGAGGTGAAACTCGAAAAAGGAAAACTTTTCTGCAGTGTCAAGAGTGTTGAAAAACAGAACTGAATAATGATTGAAAGCGGTGCTTGACAGTGAAAAAACAAACCTATGAAGAATCCATAAAAAAACTTGAAGATATTGTAAAAACTCTTGAAGAAGGCAGCAAACCATTAGAGGAAACACTGAAACTCTTTGAAGAGGGAACAAAACTTGCCGTTTTCTGCAGTTCTTGCCTGGATAATGCCGAGCAAAGAATAATCGAGCTTTCATCCTTGGAAAGCGGGGAGAACTCCGATGCCGAATAATGCCGAAAAAATGAATAAGTATGTGGAAACAATCAATACCGCGCTTGATGATCTGCTGCCTGAAAGCGATAAAAGCATTGTATGCCGCGCTATGCGGTACAGTGTTGAAAACGGGGGGAAAAGGATCCGCCCGGTCCTGACGTTGGAATTTTGCCGTTTATGCGGCGGAAAAACTGAGGATGCGGTTCCGCTTGCCTGCGCTGTGGAAATGATTCATGCGTATTCGCTGATTCACGATGATTTGCCCTGTATGGACGATGACGATCTTCGAAGGGGAAAGCCTTCATGCCACATTGAGTTCGGAGAGGCAAATGCGCTTTTAGCCGGTGACGCTCTTTTAACGCTCGCATTTGAAATTATTTTCAGATCGGGCCTCGAACCTGCCGGAATTGTTGAAGCCGGAACCGAGTTGGCTGACGCGGCAGGCTGGGACGGCATGATAGGCGGCCAGGTGATGGATCTTGAAAATGAGGGTACACCGGTTTCTCCGGAAAAAATGCTGGCAACTGATCATAAAAAAACCGGCAGGCTTATCATGGCCGCGGCTGTTTTGGGCTGTATTGCCGCGGGGGCAAGCAAAGATAAAAAAGACGCGGCTGCTTTATATGCGCGCAATATCGGGCTTGCGTTTCAGCTTGTTGATGATATTCTTGATATTACAGGGGATACTGCTGTGCTGGGCAAACCGGCGGGCAGCGATAATGAGAACAATAAGGCTACCTATGCATCTTCAGTTGGATTGAAAGCATCGCAAACCAAAGTTGAGGAACTGAACATGGAAGCAAAGTCGGCACTTGGAATATTCGGCGGGGAATCCGGTTTTCTTTTATACCTTGCGGATATTCTTGCCAAACGGAACAAATAAGGAGCCGCGTGATGAGCGAAAGCAAATATCTCGAAAATATTACATCGCCGAAAGATGTAAAAAAATTAAATATAAAGGAACTGGAAATTCTTGCACAGGAAATAAGAGAAACGCTGATTAAAACGGTTACCCGCAACGGCGGCCATCTTGCTTCCAATCTGGGTGTGGTAGAACTTTCAATTGCCCTGCACAGAATTTTTAATTCACCCTATGACCATATTATTTGGGATGTGGGCCATCAAAGTTATACCCACAAACTTTTGACGGGCCGATATAAACAATTTCATACATTGAGAACCGAAGACGGTATTTCAGGTTATTCGCGGCCGGATGAAAGCGAACATGACTTTTTTTACAGCGGGCATTCCGGCACAGCCATATCAGCGGCGCTTGGTATTGCCGAAGCCAAAAAAATAAAAAAAGACAACAGCTTTGTCGTGGCTGTTGTCGGGGACGGTTCTTTTACGGGCGGGCTTGTATATGAAGCTTTAAACAATGCCGGCCGGTCGGACAGCCGACTTATTGTTATTCTGAATGACAACGAAATGTCAATTTCGAAAAATGTCGGCGCGATGGCACGTTACTTGACGGCTATCCGCACCAAACCGAGATATTACCGTATAAAAGCGAAGACAGAAAGTGTGCTGAACCGTATCCCATTGATCGGGAAACACCTTTCGATGGCGATTTTTAAATTAAAGACTTTCTTGAAAAATGCGATCTACAGAAGCACGTGGTTTGAAGAATTGGGCTTCCGGTATATTGGCCCGATTGACGGGCATAATATCCAGCAGCTTTGTGAGGCGCTTGACAGCGCAAAAGTCGTAAGCCATCCCGTACTCCTGCATATCAATACAATTAAAGGGAAGGGCTATGATCCGGCTGAACAGTCACCTGTCCAGTTCCATGGTGTCCCGAAATTTGATATCAATTCGGGGGACCCGATTCACAGCGGAAAGAATTTTTCCGGTGAGCTGGGCAAGTTCCTTTGCGAAGTCGCTGAGAAAGACAAACGGATTTGCGCTATAACGGCGGCAATGTCCGTCGGGACAGGCCTTGAAGAATTTAAAAACAAGTTCGGCAGCCGCTTTTTCGATGTCGGCATTGCCGAAGAGCATGCCGTTACTTTTGCCTCCGGGCTGGCAAAACTCAATATGGTGCCTGTGTTTGCGGTTTATTCTTCGTTTCTGCAAAGAAGTTATGACCAGCTTATGCATGATGCCGCGCTGCAGGAACAAAAGATCGTCCTTGCCGTCGACCGCGCAGGCTTTGTTGGCGAAGACGGCGAAACACATCAGGGCATTTATGATGTTGCTTTTATGAACAGTATCCCGAATATCACCGTTTATTCCCCCTCCTGCTATGCGGAGCTGAAAAACAGCATGAACAGCGCCTTGTATCATGACAGGAATGTTGTGGCAGTCCGCTACCCGAGAGGTGAGGCGCAAAGCCTGCCGCATGATTTTAAGCCGTCTTTCGGCAATTATGATATATACGGCGATGAAAATGCAAAAACGGTTATTGTTACCTACGGAAGATGCTTTTCTTTTGCCTGTGCGGCGCTTGAGAAACTTGCTTTAGAAGGTATTCCGGCAAAAGTACTCAAGCTGAACCGTATTAAGCCTATTGACCCGGAAGCGGTTAATTCGGTTGTCGGCGCAACGAGAATTTTCTTTTTTGAAGAAGGCGTTCGTTCTGCGGGCACCGGCGAAAAATTTGCTCTCCTGCTTTTGGAAAATGGATATGAAGGCAGCTATCTGCTGACAGCTGTTGATGACTGCTTTGTCAAACACGCGACGGTAAAAGAACAGCTTAAAAAATATTGCCTTGATGAGGCGGGTATTGTGAATACAGTTTATGGGAGTATCCGAAGTGAATGAGAAAACAAGGCTTGATGCGGCCGCTTTTGAAAGAGGACTTGTCTCATCGCGTGAAAAGGCGCATGCGCTGATTATGGCCGGCCAGGTATATCTCAACGGTAACAAGGCTTCGAAGGCGGGAATTCAGGTTAAAAATGATGATGTGATTGAAATCAGAGGCAGCCTGAATCCTTTTGTAAGCAGGGGAGGCTTAAAACTGCAAAAGGCAGTTGAAAGCTTTGGTCTTGAGTTAGACGGCTGTGTTTGCCTTGATATCGGCGCTTCAACCGGCGGATTTACCGACTGTATGTTAACTCACGGTGCAAAAAAAGTATTTGCTGTGGATGTCGGGTACGGCCAGCTTGCATGGAAACTGAGAACGGATTCGCGTGTTGTGAATCTTGAACGCACCAATTTCCGTTATGTGACAAATGAACTGATACCTGACCCGGTTGATTTTGCCAGTGTCGATGTTTCTTTTATTTCTCTCCATCTGATTCTTCCGGTGCTTCTGCGTTTGCTCAAAGAAAACGGTCAGGCAGTATGTTTGATAAAACCTCAATTTGAAGCCGGAAGGGAAAAAATAGGGAAAAAAGGTGTTGTTAAGGATATAAATGTGCATATAGAGGTTGTGGAAAATATATGCGGCTTTGCTTCGGAAAACGGATTTTCTGTTATTGGCCTGGATTATTCACCCGTAAAAGGCCCCGAGGGAAATATCGAATATTTAATGCTGATAAAAAAAGCAGAAACAGCCGAAACTTTTTTCAGCCGTAATGTGGCCGAACTTGTTGAACGCTCGCATGCGGACTTAAACGGAGGTGAATCCATTTGAAACTGGCGCTGCTGCCCAACCTGACAAGAGAAAACGCCCTGGAAATATCTCTTGAAGTCTGCAGGGAACTGGACAATCTCAATACTCCCTATATTTTCAGCCTTGACGATGAAGAGATTTTTAAGGCTACCCGAGCGGAGTTTTTGCCCTTTGAAAAAATGCTTGAATGCTGTGACGCTCTCATAACAATCGGGGGCGACGGAACGATTATTCACGCCGCAAAAAAGGCGGCTGAATTCGGGAAACCGGTTTTAGGAATAAACGCCGGCAGGCTTGCGTTTATGGCCGGGCTTGAACGCAGCGAGCTCAAGCTTCTGAACTGCCTTGTCAGCGGCAGCTATACTGTTGACAAGAGGATGCTGCTGCGGGCACAAATTATGCGGGGGGAAGAATTGCTTGCCTCCAATTGCTGTGTGAATGACACGGTGATCTCCAAGTCGGGAAAAATGAAGATCGTTGAGCTGAGTGTCGACTGCAACGGCAAACATATCAATAATTATACCGGCGACGGTATCATTATTGCTACCCCTACCGGTTCCACCGCGTATTCACTTTCGGCCGGAGGCCCTGTTGTAGATCCTCTGCTCGACAGTATTTTACTGACACCTGTCTGTACGCATTCACTTTTTATCCGTTCTCTTATTTTAAAAGCGGATTCGACTTTTACGGTCAGGGCAGTGCCGGGCAGCGAATTTTCGGTTTCCTGTGACGGCGAAGAGCCCGTTGCCGTTCCCGATGACTGCAGCGTTGTTGTTGGCAAAGCCGAGATTTCCGCTGAGTTTATCAGGATAAAACCGGATACCTTTATTGATGTGTTAAACCGGAAATTAGCGCAATGGCAGGACTTGGGATGAAACCGTTTGTTTTATAAAAATTCCGAAAGGATGGATATTCATGAAAACTAAAAGGCAGGATTTGATTTTAAAATTAATCGACAAGTATGGTATTTCCACACAGGAGGATTTGCTCGGCAGGCTAAAGGACAATGGATTTGAAGCAACCCAAGCGACTGTGTCAAGAGATATTAAAGAACTGCGGCTCGTCAAGGCGATGAATACGAAAGGGCAATACCGTTACGTTCAGAATAAAACCGATTCTGATGAACTGATAGCAAAATTCAGGACAATTTTTACGCAGTCTGTCCTTTCGGCTGATTATGCAGGCAATACGCTGGTTATCAAGTGCTTTACCGGCATGGCCAACGCTGCCTGTGCGGCCTTTGACTCTATGCTTTGGGACGGGCTTGTCGGAACCCTTGCGGGGGACGACACAATCTTCGCGCTTTGCCGCACGGAAGGTTATGCTTCACAGATGAAAGATTCTATTCAAAAATTGCTGGGTAAGTGATTTTATGCTGCTTAAGCTTAAAATTGAAAACATTGCTATTATTGAGACTGCTGAAATCGACTTCGGTTCCGGCTTGAATGTGCTGACGGGAGAAACCGGTGCAGGCAAATCCATTATTATCGATGCTATTAACGCGGTTCTCGGCGAGAGAACATCGCGCGAGCTGATTCGCACCGGAGCTGAAACGGCGAGGGTTACTGCTGTTTTTTCTGACTCCGGCATTGCTGTTAATGAAAAACTTCTTGAATATGATATTGAAACCCAAGACGACGGAAGCGTTTTAATTCAGCGTTCCATCAGCCTTGACGGACGCAATCTTTGCAAAATCAACGGCTGTCCCGTTACTGTTTCCATGCTGAAGAATATCGGCGTAAATCTTGTCAATATTCACGGGCAGCATGATAACCAAGCCTTGCTTTCTCAGGAAGGGCACTATGACTTTATTGACAAGCTGGCGGAAAATTCGGATTTGCTGAGTTCGTACAGGGCGGCTTATTCAAAAATGCGCGCCCTCGAAAAGGAGCTTGACAGCCTGAATATCGATGAAACGGAAAAATCACGAAAGCTGGATCTTCTTAATTATCAAATAGATGAGCTGGAGGCAGCTTGCCTTCATCCCGGCGAGCGTGATGAACTGACCGCCCGCCGCAGTCTTTATCTGAATTCCGGGAAAGTGATTGCAGGCCTGCGCGAGGCATATGCCGCGATAAACGGATCCGAAGAAAACACAGGCGCACAGCAGCAGTTGGAAATGTCTGCAAATCTCCTTGGTTCAGCTGCCTCTTATTACGGCGAATTGGAGAAGGCAAGTGAAAATATTCGCGCTATGAGTTATGATCTTGAAGAATACGCGATTGAAATAAGAAACGCACTTGATATGTTGGACTATGATCCGGCAGAACTCTCGCAAATAGAAGAACGGCTTGACATGATTTACCGGCTTTCCCGAAAGTACGGCCCCGATGAGGAGACGATGCTTGCTTTCCTTGACCGGGCAATAAGCGAAAGAGAAAAAATTGTATTTTCCGAAAAAAGATGTCTTGAACTTCAAATTGAAGCAGATACAGCCGGAAACCTTGTCAAAACACTTGCGGCAGATTTAAGTGAAAGCCGCCGCCATGCAGGGGCGGTATTTGCTGAAAATATTAAGGCGGAACTCAATTTCCTCGATATGCCGGGTGTAAATTTTGTTGTTGAGAGGACTGCTGTGCCTCCGAATGCCAACGGCGCGGATAATATTGAATTTCTGATATCCGCAAATGAAGGAGAAATGCCAAAACCGCTGGCAAAAATCGCGTCAGGCGGCGAACTTTCCAGAATAATGCTGGCTGTTAAAAATGTTCTTTCGGCAAAAGACGATGTAGGCACGTTGATTTTTGATGAGGTTGACGCAGGGGTCAGCGGCAGGGCCGCTCAAAAAGTTGCGATGAAACTTGTGCAAGTATCCAAGGGGCGACAGGTAATATGCGTGACACATTTAGCTCAAATAGCCGCTAAGGCTGATAATCATCTGCTTATCAAAAAATCTGTCAGCGGCGGCAAAACATATACACAAGTTGATATTCTGGACAATAACGGCAGGAAAAGTGAACTGGCGCGGATTATCGGCGGTTTGAATATAACAGAACTTCAGCTGAAAAGCGCTCAGGAAATGCTGGAAGAGGCTAATAAATTATAAAGGAGATATATATGATGAAATTTGGCGCGTGTGTTGGAACAAGCGGGGAGAAAATTAAAGTAATGAAGGATGCCGGATTTGACTATGTCGAAACCAATCTGACCGAAATTACTGCCATGAGTGATGAGGATTTTGAGGCGTTTTTAGCAGTTTTAAATGAAAATGATATTCCGTGCGAGGCATCGAATTGTTTCATTCCGGGCGAATATAAGCTCGTTGGCAAAGATGTGGATTACAGAAAAATATCGGCCTATGTCAGCAAAGCGCTCGGAAGAGCATCAAGAGCCGGTATCCAATCGGCGGTTTTCGGCAGCGGCGCCGCAAGAAAGATTCCGGACGGCATATCAAAAGAAGAAGCACACAAGCAGTTAATTTATTTTCTCAAGGAAATTGTCAGCCCGGAAGCGGAAAAGTATGGTATCAGAATTGCCATTGAACCGCTCAATAAAAAAGAGTGCAATTGCTTAAACTCCGTTGTTGAGGGCGTGGCTGTTGCAAAAGCAACCGGTTGTGACAATATTAAAACGCTTGCGGACCTTTATCATGTATATTTGGAAGAGGATCAAATGGATCAGAT
>CAYOAW010000050.1:0-15205 GCA_964402095.1 uncultured Eubacteriales bacterium
CTTTACCGCGGCCGGGAATATAAAATTTCTGTGCCTACAGCAGCACCTTATAAGCATGAAGAAGAAGGTTTATTGTCAGTTCCGCCATTTCGCCCGGTGTTTCTTTCATCCCCATTATAATCCATCTTTCAAATAAACTTATGCTTCCGCCGCTGACAAACGAACAAAAATATTCCAGGTTGGTTTGATTCTCTTTTTTAATCAAGCCTTCAAAGGTCTTCAAAAAATTAGTCCGGACAATATCAATAAGATCGTCTAAAAATGCCGAATTCTTGTTGTGCCCGAGAAAGACCAGACATAAATCTGCGTTCTCACGAAAAAAAACAAAGAGATAGATAAGCATAGGGCGAGGATAGATATCCGAGTCATCATTGATCGGTTTATCGACGATTGCTCGGAAATCATTTTTAAACTTTTCCTCTGTTTGCCGCACCATGTCCGGTATATTATTATAATACTTATAAAATGACCCTCTGCTGACATTGACATGCGCCGTCAGCTCCTTAACGGTTATTTCGTCAGCATGTTTTACAAGCATTAATTCGGTTAGACCTTGACGCAGCAGTTTTTTTGTTCTCTTTGCCCTTAAGTCTTCATATTTCTGTTCCAAACATATCCACCCTTAACGCAAATTACAGCTTGATAAAATCTCGAAGAAAACAATGAAACCGTCCCTTAATCAATCCATGGAATAAATTTTTTCGTGTTGTCAATCATTTCCTCATAAAGCTTGCGGGCGTCGTCATAACTTATAACCATCTGAGGGTCATTCAGGAAAGCGTTAAAGCCAAGCTCTTTGTCCTTCGTAAAAACAGCTTTGATAATTGTTTCCTGGTTATGAATAATACGGTCGACAAGGATTTGAATGTCCCATTTCATCGCACCGGCCTGAAGGGGCAAAACACTGTTGTTGGAAAAATATGCGTTTGTTTCAACAACAGCGCCGAGCGGAAGATTTTTTAACTGCCCTATGTTCGGTATATTAACATTGAATACAGCCGATTCAATACCGAGCAGCGCCTTCATTTGTTTAACGCCCTGCTCCCCGGAGAATTTCAGCTTATAAGGCTCTGTCTGTTCCATTTTTGCTTTGCTTTTTTCAAGACGGTCAATAAGCCCCTTCTTGCGGCCGGATACGGATGTAAGCCTGTAATTCCATCGCGCGGCAACATCCGGATTTTTTAAATACCAAGGCGGCAGGAATTCAACAAGATGCCTGTCACCGGCGGCGGCAATAACCCCGTAGCGTTTAAACAGATCAAATTTGACCGAATGTGAACCGTATTTTTGCGCAACCCAATTATTCTCCTTGTCGGTAAAGTCAAATTTCTCAATTAATTCCGCATAAACGGGCAGCAAGTCCCTGCCTTTGTAAGACGCTTTGTCCACCCAGGTAAAGTGATTGATTCCCTGAACATTGATTTCAATATCCCCCTCCGCAGGAAAATCTTCATCAAGAACCGTTGTAACCGCCAGACAGAGCAACGCCTTAATGCCGGCTACCTCATGGCAGCAGCCAAACGCTTTGATTCCCGGAAACACCTCATACATTGCCCTTGTGCAAAGAGTCATCGGATTTGTGTAATTGATTACCCACGCTTCGGGCGCATATTTTTTTATTGCTTCGGCAAACTCCGCAAACATCGGAATGGCGCGATAGGCTCTGATTTGCCCGCCGGGGCCGGTAGAATCGCCGACCGGCTGATAGATACCGTATTTTTCGGGGGCATGAACATCGCTTTCCATTTCGTCAAATGTGCCGGGCAATATTGAAATAACAATAAAATCGGCACCGGTTACAGCTTCCTCAAGCGTTTTGACAGCTTTGTATTTCCAAATGCTTTTAACATTCTCGGCATCCGCGTATTTATTGCCGATAATTTCATTGTGCTGCGCAGCCTCAAAATCAATATCATACAATCGGACTGTTCCGTTAAGTTTCGGTTCGCCTGCAAGGTCGCCCATCAGCCCCCATGCCCAGCCTCTTGAACCTCCGCCGATATATGCTATGCTTATCTCCGTTACATTACCGTTATCATGACGTTTCATATCAAGTCTCCCCTTTATAATGATTATTTAAAGCAATCATCGCAAACCTCATCAAGGCAATACTTGCCCCGGCGGAAAGGTTCTCTGTCTATCCACATTCCGTTTGTGAAATCCGGTACCGGCACAGGCATACTTCCCATGGCAACCGACTGTTCCGAAAGATAGGTTACAGACATCCACGCTGCAGCATCATAAACATCTATCGGCGGCTGAACATGTTTAACCGCGCTTTCAACAAATGCGCAAAGCACCAAATAATCCATCCCACCGTGTCCGCCGGCATGAATTCCGTCTTTCGCATATTGCCTCCACAAGGGATGTTCGTATTTTTCCCTGTAAGGCGTGAAAGGCTCCCATTTGTGTTCCGGGCTGCTTTCCTGAAGATAAATCTGTTCGCCGTCTTCCATCCAAATACCTTTTGTCCCTTGAATTTTATAGTTCCGTGAATACGGCCGCGGCAGCGTGCATTCGTTCGAAAGAAGAATCGTTTCGCCGTGAGCGCATTTTATGACGGTTGTCACAATATCGCCCTGCTCGAAATTTGTTGATAACAGCATGTTTTTTTCCCTGTTCACATCATCCATCGTAAAATCAAATTTTGAGATATCATGGTCAAATCTGTCGCCGTTTACCCAATTATGCAGTCCTCTTGATTTGCTTGCAGTTGCGGTTAAAGACAAAAAGCGGTTGCCCCTGTTAATATTCAGCAGCTTTGATATGGGGCCCAACTGATGAGTCGGATACAGATCTCCGTTACGGTTGATAAAATTCGGCAGCCTTCCGTGGCGAAGCAAATTCCCCAAAGCGATTTCATCGCATAAATCGTGCTGATATCCGCCCTGCGCATGAATAATCTCGCCGAACAGATTTTTTCTTGCCATATTGAATAATGCCAGTTCGTTCCTGTCATAGCAGCAATTCTCAAGGAGCATACAAAATTTCCCGGTTTCTTCGGAGGTTCGGACCAATTGCCAGCATTCTTCCGCAGAAGAAGCTCCTCCCACTTCTATCGCCACATTTTTTCCGGCCCGCATTGAATCGACAGCAATGCGGACGTGCGTAATCCATGTTGTACAGCACAAAACGGCGGTAATATCCTTTCTGCACAGCAATTCTCTGTAATCAAGATACATATCAGGCATATTCCCGGCGTTCTTCTTTACTATTTCAACACCGTCAAATGCCCGGTCTTCCAAAATATCGCATACAGCGGTTACCGCAACCCCTTCAATCGAAATTAATTCTTTCAGCATTTCGCGGCCTCTGCCGCTGATACCGATAACGCCGAAATTGCATTTTCCGTTCTCCATCAGGTAGCCCCCATCGCACATTATGTCACAATCTGCCGGATTAATCCATACAACAGAATACAGTGTATAAGCAGCATATTTGTTTTTCATTATATGCGCTTTTTTAGCAACTTTCAATTAAATTCATTCGATTGTCCGGTTGACATAAAAGTTCAAGCGGCATATACTTTGTTTATTCGTGAATTTATTAAAATCTAATTTGCAGGGTGTTAAAAATGAAAATAAAAGCTCTTTCAACGCACGCGCTTGCCGTTGCGCTCACCGTATCTCTTCTCATGCCGTACGGCGTCAAAGCATCTGCTGCCCAAAATATAACAGGGAACAAAGACTTTACTATAACCGACCCCTACAAAACTGTCGATTGGTCGGTCTGGAAGCATTACAAGGCGAACCTTCATACTCATTCCACCGCCAGCGACGGTTCTGTCAACTTCGACAAAATGATTGAGGCTCATTATGAAAAAGGTTATGACATTTTGGCGATGACGGACCATGCTGTTGTCAACAAGGGTTGGAACATCGATCCGAAAATAGTGCCGCTCATCAGTTATTCATCCTATTTGAATGACCCCAAGCCTTTGACCGATGAACGCTATGCCGAGATTAAAGCAGGCATCGGCCGCTCGGGCAAAGGCATGACCGATGTTCCGTGCGGTGTTGAATTGAACGCTGTTTCGATGAAACTGACGCATGTAAACGGTTTTTTTGCCGATTACGGACAAGGCTTGTGGGGCCGGGAAAACGACTATGAAACACCGATTGCCGGAGTTGACGCGCTGGGCGGTTTAACGGTTATTAACCATCCGGGTTATTGGCTCGGTTCGGGCAAAGATGCCGGCAGGGCAAAAGATCCGAAAAACATCAAATTCTTCGGCAATTTATTTAAAAAGTATGATTCCTGCCTTGGCATTGAGGTGGCTGTCGAAAAAGACGGAGCGACAAGAAACGACCGTGTGTTTTGGGACTGTCTGCTTGAAAAAGTAATCCCGTACGGCAGAAATGTCTGGGGATTTGCAAACAGCGACGCTCATAATATCGAAAGTATCGGAGTCGCTTATGATGATTTTGTCATGCCGGAAAACACCGTTGCAAATGTTCGCACCGCAATGGAAAACGGCACATTATTCGCCTGCGCGCTTTATGCCCACAATGAACTCGGCGAAAACTTTGTTGCGTCAGGCAGCTGCCCGTGCGTCACAAGCATCACCGTTGACGACAGCACAGACCAAATCACCGTGCAAGGCGCAGATTATACCGAAATCCAATGGATTGCAAAGGGAGAGATTATAGCAACCGGCTCAACTATTGACTTGAATGCTTATGAGAACCAGATCGGATGTTATGTGCGTGCCCAACTTCTCGGGCCCGGAGGAATTTGCTACACGCAAGCCTTTGCCTTAAACGGCACAAGCACACCTGCCGTTGATACAGAAGATTCCGCCTTGACCAAACTTTGGAACAATTTTATTTTTAAAATTACAAGCACAAGGCTTTATGTGATTTTCGAGCTGCTTTTCAGGGCACTGTAACTCCTCACCCCTTGTTTGCAAAACAGCAGCCTGTCATTAATCCCGGAATTTTAAATATTTTAATATAAAGGAGTAAAAAGATGAACAGCAAGAAGTTTTTTCGGCAAATCACAGTTTTCACGCTTGCAGGGGCAATGCTGGTGCCTTTCGGAATAGGTGCGTCCGCGGTTCAGGATATAACCGGAACAAAAAGCTACACCATTACAAACCCCTACGCAACAGTTGATTGGAACACATGGAAGCATTACAGGGCGAATCTGCATGCGCATTCCACCGTCAGCGACGGCGAAGACTCTTTTACGGATGTTATCGAGGCCTATTACGCGGCAGGATTTGATATTCTGGCTATGACAGACCATGGCGTTGTGAACAAGGGCTGGGATAAAACACCGAATCCTGTTCCCCTGCTCAGCTTTCACTTTTTAAATCCCCTCCAGAAACCGGTTCCGCTGACCAAGGAAAGGTATCAGGAAATTACCACCGGGGCAGATCGCGGCGGCAGAGGGATGACCGATGTCCCGCAAGGAATCGAAATGAATACTGCAGTGCTTACTAAGAGCCATGTGAACGGGTTTTTCTGCGGTTACGGCCAGGGTTTATGGGGGAAAGAAAACGATTTCGAAGGCCCTATTAAAGCGGTTGACAAACTCGGCGGCGTCACATTTATAAACCACCCGGGCGACTGGCTTGATTCCGCAAAAGATGTCAGTATTGCAAAAGATCCCAAAAACATAAAATTCTTTGCGGATATCCTGAAAAAGTATGATTCCTGCCTTGGCATTGAAGTTCTCAACGAGCGCGACAGCCCGACAAGAAATGACCGTGTTCTATGGGACGGTTTGCTTGAAAGTGTTATTCCGACCGGAAGAAATGTTTGGGGCTTCGCAAACACAGATTCCCATAAAATGAGCAACGTCGATTCGGAATTTGAAGTATTTATGATGCCGGCAAACACTGTTGCCAATGTGCGCACCGCAATGGAAAACGGCACTTTCTTTGCCTGCGGACGAACTGCCCGCAATGAGCTGGGCGACAGCTTCAACGGGACCGGCGTTTATCCGACAGTTACAAATATCGCAGTTGACGAGGGAACCGATCAAATCACTGTTCTCGGCGCAGATTATGACACGATACAGTGGGTCGCAAAAGGCGAGATTATCGCAACGGGAAACACAATTGATTTGAACGCTTATGAAAGCCAAATCGGCTGTTATGTCCGGGCACAGCTGAAAGGTCCGGGCGGTATTTGCTTTACGCAAGCCTTTGCGGTTAATGACGGCAGCACACCAGCTCCCGAGCAAAAAGATCCTTTCTTAACCCGCCTTTTGGATAAATTGATTTTTGCGCTCAAGAGCAACAGATTGTATGTTATTGTTGATGAAATCATCAAACAGCTTAACAAGAACTGAGTTTTGTCAAGTTAAAGCAAAGCCCCCTGCCGGCCGGCAGGGGGCTTTGCCATCGATTGCGCTTAAAGTGCAAGGTTAATTAAACTTGAATATTCCGAATGTCAGGGTTTCAAAAATGTTATATGCTTTGATGATCATTTGATCAATCCACGCGACCGATGTAAGGTCCGAAATATAAAACTTTTGATGGTCATTCATCAAATCGCCGTAATAAACAGAATAGGTTTCATAGTTAGCCGGATCATTTTCATTGATATTAAAAATGCGGATGCTTCGTTTTTCGCCGTCCCCGTACGCCCTAAAGCCGGTTCCCCCGTTGTAGCCCATTTTGATGCCGTCTTTTGTCGTCCCGACAAAATTGTTCACATGATCATGGCCGAAAAACGCGCCGATGATGTTGCCCTCTTTCAGCCAGCTGTTATACTGGCCGTAATTGACCGCGGAACTGCAGGGCGGCTCATGGCATGTGCCGGCAGCCAGACTCTCGTCCACCTGATACCATACAGAATCTTTCAGGACAGCATTTTCAGTCCCAAGCGGCACTTTTTTCAGCAGCTGATAAATTTCCGGAACGGGTATATGCTGGAATAATAATGACGGGACTGCTTTGCCCCCGTTTGATTCTTTCAGTGCATCACTCACAGCTTCATACCAGGCGATCTGATCTGCATGGACTCCGTCATATCCCCCGGCAGCCGCTTTATTATGTGTATCCATCATAAATATATTAAATGCCGTTTTTGTGCCGTCGCTGCTGAGAACCGGAAGATTGTATGTTCCGACACCGGAAAGGGCATTTCCCTCATCCACCGCGCGGCAATTTGAATAGGACATATACATAGACATTTGAGCTTCCTTTGCAATACCGGTTTCTTCGTCATGATTCCCAAAAACAACAGCAAACGGTATATTGCGCTTTGCTAAAGGAAGGATAATATTGTCAATAGCCTTGTTCACCCTTTTCGTTGTCGCACCAATAAAATTATCGGCAACATTGTCACCTGTAAAAACAACCAAATCGGGTTTTTCGGTATCAAGAGCCTTGTTGATAAAATTAAGCAATTTCTTTCTTGTAAAATCAGTATCCTGTGTATCGCTCAGCATCATAATTTTAAAAGATCCGTTACTGTTGAATTGAAGTGCCTTTTTTTCTTTTATGCCTGCAGATTCAGCCGATGCCGGTAAAAATAACGCAAAAAATAAACTTAGTGCCAAAAAAACCGCAACAATCTTTTTTACTGCTTTTTTCATAATATCGCTCCTCAGCTTCGCAAAGTATTTTTATTATAATATCAATGTTTGGATTATTCAAGTGATTTTCCTTTGAACGGCAAAATACAGGAACTGCGTAATATTCTTAATGATATCTTGATGAATATTTAAAATTTTGCTATAATAAGAGATCAAAATTATAATGTGCAACCCGATGATAACGATGTCCGGTTACGCAAAATCCGAAAGACGAGATGGACCGAATGGAAAATACAAGAAAAGTTCTGCTTATTATCAATCCTTGCGCCGGCAGAAAAAAATCGAAACCCGGAACCTATGATATTGTTGATATGCTTTCAAACCGGGGACTTGACTTCACGGTAAAAACAACAACAGGTATCGGCGATGCGACTAAAATTGTCAGGGACAATTACCAAGGCCACAATATGGTTGTTTGCTGCGGCGGAGACGGCACTTTAAACGAGACTATCAACGGGATTATGAGCCTGCCGGCACGCATACCTTTGGGATATATTCCGACAGGCTCAACAAATGACCTTGCGTCTACAATCGGCATCCCCTCCGACATCAAAAAAGCAACGGAGCTGATTGTCGGGGGCAGAATACACAGTTACGATATCGGGCTTTTTAACAACCGCCATTTTTGCTATGTTGCATCTTTCGGAGCGGGTACCGAAATGTCATACAGGACACCGCAAAAAATGAAAAATGTTCTTGGGCATTCCGCTTACCTGATTAACGGGTTTGTTATTCATTTAATACCCCTGCTGATTAATCTTAAGCCGACTCATATGAAAATAGAATATGATGAGGGGATAATAGAAGATGACTTCTTTTTCGGTGCAATATCAAACTCCACATCGGTTGCCGGGCTGTTCAAATATGACAAGCACGATGTAAAGCTTGACGACGGAAAATTCGAAATGATACTTGTGCGGGGGCTCAGAAACAGCGCAGAAGCTTTCGAAATGGTTAAAAAAATTCAGAAAAGAGCCTATGACGGGGAACGCCTGCTCTTTCTCAGAACAGAAAGGGCAAAAATCACATCCGAAATTGCCGTTCCCTGGACCCTTGACGGTGAATTTGGCGGTGGTCATAAAGAAGTTCGTTTTTCCGTGCTTTCGCAGGCAATCGATATTTGCTCACCCGAAAACGACTTGTTTAATAAAAGCAGCTGGGAAGCTTATTCAGCTGCGGTATAATGCAGTATACGGATATAATATTCGGTTTTTTTGTAAAAGGAGCATATTTTCAATGCCAAACAGATTCAGCAGCTATATTGCAAAAATATCTCAGTTTATGTATGGGAGAAACGGTTTTGACAAGTACTCGGGATTTCTGATTCTAATAAGCCTGCTTGCAAACGGCGCAAATTCTTTAATTTGGGCAAAAATACCCTCTATTGTTCTCTATGCTGTTTCCGCATTGTTTTTCATATATGCCGTATTCCGGATACTGTCAAAAAATATTGTCAAACGCCAAAACGAAAACAGCGGATTCAGCCGGCTGCTGAAAACAATGAATATTAACGGAACTTTTTATAAAATAAAGAACAAAACAAAAGAACTGAACCTGAGAGTCAGGTTTGCCGGCACACACCGTTTTCGCAGATGCCGCAACTGCGGGGAACTTTTACGCCTGAGCAAAAAAAGAGGCCCCAGAGAAATAACCTGCCCTAAATGCCGCAGCCGTCAAAAATTCAAAATCTGGTTATAACTTTTATTGCTTTCCGGGTCCGGCCATCGCAATTATTTAAAAAATGAGGTGAAAGGTTATGAACCTGCAAAAATTTACACAAAAAAGCATTGACGCAATTCAAGCTGCGCAAAGTCTTGTCATCGAATACGGCAATCAGCAGCTTGAACAATCCCATTTGTTCCTTGCGCTTATTAAGCAGGAAAACGGTTTGATCGGAGAACTTGTTAAGAACATAGGCCTTTCTGTTGATGAACTGGCCTATGCGCTGGAAAAATCCGTAAACCGCATCCCAAAAGTTCAAAGCAGTACCCAAGCGGAAAAAATATATATTTCACGGGATGTCGAAAGCGCCCTCGAAGATGCCGAAAAACAAGCCGAGAAGATGAGGGATGAATTTATTTCAGTCGAGCATATCATGCTGGGCTTAATTTCAAAGCCGGACGCTTCCGTGAAGGAAATTCTTTCACAATACCGCATAACCAAGGAAATTTTTCTTGCCGCACTGAAAAGCGTCAGGGGAAACCGCAATGTTACGACCGACAATCCGGAAGACACTTATGATGTTTTAAAGAAATACGGAAAAGATCTCACTGAGCTGGCAAAACAGCAAAAGCTTGACCCTGTCATCGGGAGAGACGAGGAAATCAGAAATGTAATCCGCATCCTCTCAAGAAAAACAAAAAACAATCCGTGCCTGATCGGCGAACCCGGTGTAGGCAAAACAGCTATTGCGGAAGGTCTCGCTATACGGATTGTCAAGAATGACGTGCCGGATAAACTAAAGAACAAAATTATTTTTTCGCTCGATATGGGCGCGGTCATAGCAGGCGCAAAATTCAGAGGTGAATTTGAGGAAAGACTGAAAGCTGTGCTTAATGAAGTCCAGTCAAGCAGCGGAAAAATAATCCTTTTTATTGATGAGCTGCACACCATTGTAGGCGCAGGCAAAGCCGAAGGCTCAATGGACGCCGGCAACATTCTCAAACCGATGCTTGCGCGCGGAGAACTGCACTGCATCGGGGCAACTACACTCAATGAATACCGCCAATATATCGAAAAAGATGCGGCTCTTGAAAGACGTTTTCAGCCGGTTCTTGTCACCGAGCCGTCTGTTGAGGACACAATTTCAATACTTCGCGGGCTTAAGGAACGGTATGAGGTGTTTCACGGAGTAAAAATTCAGGACAGCGCGCTGATTGCTGCCGCAACGCTCTCCGAAAGATATATTTCCGACCGTTTTCTGCCGGATAAAGCGATAGATCTGGTTGATGAGGCTTGCGCTTCGATAAAAAACGAGATAGATTCCATGCCGGTTGAGCTTGATGAGATATCCCATAAAATAATGCAGCTTGAAATTGAAGAAGCCGCGCTGAAGAAAGAAACAGACAAGCTTTCGCAAGATCATTTAGCCCAAATTCAGATTGAGCTTTCAAACCTTCGCGACAGTTTTGCGCAGTTAAAAGCAAAATGGGACAACGAGAAAAACTCAATCGGCAAAGTTCAGAAAATCCGCGAAGAAATCGAGAAAGTAAATTCACAAATCGAAAAAGCGCAAAATGAGTATGATTTGAATCTCCTTGCCGAGCTTAAGCACGGCAAACTTCCTCAGCTTCAGAAAGACCTCGCGGCCGAGGAAGAAAAAGCGGAAACCTCCGAAAAAAATACTTTGCTGCGCGACAGGGTTACAGAAGAAGAAATTGCAAAAATTGTTGCCCGCTGGACAAACATACCTGTCTCAAAACTTATGGAAAGCGAGCGAAACAAGCTTCTCAATCTTGATGTCATCCTGCACAAACGGGTTATCGGCCAGGACGAAGCGGTTCTTAAAGTTTGTGACGCCATTCTTCGATCACGTGCCGGCATCCAGGACCCCAAAAGGCCTATAGGGTCTTTCCTGTTTCTCGGTCCAACAGGTGTCGGAAAAACCGAGCTTGCCAAAGCGCTTGCGGAAGCGCTCTTTGATAATGAACATAACATCATAAGAATTGATATGAGCGAATATATGGAAAAGTATTCTGTTTCCAGGCTTATCGGCGCCCCTCCGGGTTATGTGGGTTATGAGGAAGGCGGCCAATTAACGGAAGCGGTCAGGCGCAAGCCCTATGCTGTTATTCTGTTTGATGAAGTCGAGAAAGCTCATCCGGATGTCTTTAATGTTTTACTGCAGGTGCTTGATGACGGGCGCATAACAGACAGCCAGGGCAGAACAGTTGATTTTAAAAACACCATTATCGTACTGACATCCAATCTCGGTTCCGATATTATACTTGAGGGCATTCAAGACGACGGAGAAATACGGGAAGAAGCAAAAGAGCAGGTCTCCGCTATGCTCAGGCACAGTTTCCGTCCTGAATTTTTGAACAGGCTTGACGAAATTGTTTTCTATAAGCCTTTGACAAAAGAAAATATTTTTAAAATTGCGGATCTGCTTATCGCAGACCTCGGGAAACGGCTTGCCGATAAACAGCTGAAAATCAGTGTCACAGAGAAAGCAAAAGACTATCTGGTTGATGTCGGTTATGACCCTGTTTTCGGCGCAAGGCCGCTGAAAAGATTCATACAATCAAAAGTCGAAACGCTTATAGCACGAAAAATCATCAGGGAAGACCCGGCACCGGGCACCGAGATTACGGTTGATTTTAACGGTCAAGAGTTGGTAACCGATTAGCGGTTAAACTTAATATAAAAGAGCCCTTGATTTCATGATGATTTCAAGGGCTTCTTTATCGCATTTCAGATTATTTATTTCTATTGAAAACAAAAAAATAATCTTAATATTATTATAAAAGCTCTTGACAATTGAACATATATTCAATTATAATACAGTTGAATATACGTTCAATTGTTTTGCATTGAGGTGTTCTGCATGGGTAAGAACAAAATGCTGTGCGACTGTGAGAGTATTCACGGCGAAGCAATAAAACAAGTCCTGAATGCCATGTTAAAAGATAAGGATTTTTCTGAATTATCGGATTTTTTCAAGGTGTTTGGTGACAGCACAAGAGTAAAAATTCTTTGGGCGCTCGATAATGCCGAGTTGTGTGTATGTGATATTGCTGTCCTGATTAATATGACAAAGTCTGCGGTTTCCCATCAGCTTGGTATTCTGAGAGAAAAAAGGTTGGTTAAAATAAGGCGGGAAGGCAAGGTTGTATATTATTCACTTGCCGACAGCCATGTAAAAGAAATAATTGAAAAGGCAGTTGAACATTTAGATGAGCAAAAATAACAAAGCAAGCAAAAATATTTTAACAGCTTTTGCCTTGAATTTGATTTTTGTCTTTATCGAGGTCGCAGGCGGATTGTTTACCAACAGTATTGCCATCCTGTCGGATTCAATTCACGATCTTGGCGACTGCCTTGCCATAGGCGGCGCTTTCGTTTTTGAAAAAATATCAAATAAAGGCCACAACGACACATACACTTACGGATACAGGAGATACTCGCTGATATCAGCGGTATTAACCGCATCCATCCTCGTCGCAGGCAGTATAATAGTTATTATTTCTTCCGTCAACAGGATTAAGAATCCGGAAGAAATCAACGGCAAAGGAATGCTGATCATAGCGGTATTCGGAATAATCATTAACGGATTTGCGGCGTTTAGAATGTCCAGAGGACATAATGTCAACGAAAAAGTAATCAGCCTCCATATGCTTGAAGATGTTTTGGGCTGGGCTGCGATTCTTATAGGCAGTATATTCATCTCAATATTCAACATAAAAATAATCGATCCGATTTTGTCCATCGCTGTTGCTTTGTTTCTGCTTTATGAGGCTGTTAAAAACATTTTTGCCGTCGTATCAATACTGCTTGAAAAAAAACCACGTGATTTCGACTTAAACGCATATAAAACCGATCTTTCAGATATTAAAAACGTAATCGGAATTCATCATGTGCATGTATGGTCAATGGACGGTGAAGATCTTTTAGCAACGGTCCATGCTGTTGTCCCCGCAAATGCAGACATAACACTTTATAACCGGGTAAAGCATGATATAAAAGAAAAAAGCGAGGAATATCATATTTATCACCTGACACTTCAGATAGACACCGAGGACGACTGTACGGATGACTGCTGCCAAACGAAACAGTCAGAGATGCCGGAAGGCATGCATGCCCACAAGCACCATAGTCATTAGCCGGATAAAATGCATATCAGCTGAAATATACGCAAACAGTTTATCCGGATACGGCAAAATCCCTATTGTCTTCATTGAGCAGAAAAGTTAAACAGATCAAATTCAGACTTCCGGCAGCACGGGAGTCTTTTGCTTACGGCCGAATAAGTGAAAAGTATTTTAGCTTTACAGCCAAGTTTTATTGCCCTGCGCAATTCCTGTTGACTGTTTCGCTTTATTTTGCTAATATAAGTAAAAGAAACATAAGAAGGTGAAAATTTGCGCAAAGTCAAACTGAGCAAAAATATCTGGTTTAATCTCATTTTATTCGGATTTATGGGGCAAGTTGCCTGGTCAATGGAAAATGTCTATTTCAATACTTTTCTTTTCAATTACATTGGCGGCACCACAAGGGATATTTCCAGGATGGTTGCATTAAGTGCAGCGACGGCGGTCATAACAACCTTTCTGATCGGGACATTAAGCGATAAATTAAATAAAAGAAAAATGTTTATTGCGCCCGGATATATTTTGTGGGGAGGTACCGTTGCGGTTTTCGCCGTAATATCCCGCGATAATGTCGCGGGTCTTTTCGGATTGACCAAAGAAACGGCAATAGTCGCAGCAACAGTCAGTGTGGTTATTATAATGGATTGCGTTATGACTTTTATGGGTTCGACAAGCAATGACGCTGCGTTCAATTCCTGGGTAACGGATGTCACAGTTCCGGAAAACAGAGGCACTGCCGAAGGTGTTTTATCCATTATGCCGATTCTTTCAACCTTGATTGTAACAATAGGTTTCGGCGCAGGTGTTTCTGTTGCAGGGTATCCGGTCTGTTTTTTCGCACTCGGTTTGATTGTTTCCGCCTGCGGATTTATCGGACTTTTCTCTGTCAAGGATTCACGCAGCGGCATAAAAACCGAAGGGAACTATTTCAAAGATTTATTTTACGGTTTCCGTGCGGATGTTATAAAAACAAACCGCAGGCTGTACCTTGCATTGACAGCAATCTGCATTTTTTCCACATCGGTTCAAATATTTATGCCCTATGTTTTTATTTATCTCCAGCACTATCTCGGTTTTGATTTTACCGATATGAATATCACGCCGAAAACGGGCATTATTGCTTGCTGTGTTTTGATTTGTGTTATCGCAGGTGCTGTAAGCCTTGGTATTTTGGTGGATAAAGTCGGTAAATCAAAATTCATCTTTCCGTCGGTCATTTTATTTGTCGCAGGCTTATTCTTTGCCGCGCTGACAGATAAACTTTCAGTATTCGGGCTGCTTGCTTTGGTTATTATTGCAGGTTATGGCCTTCTGATGATTATCCTCAACGCGACTGTCCGTGACTTTACACCGGTTGATAAAGTTGGGCTTTTTCAGGGGGTCAGAATGATTTTCTTTGTGCTGATTCCTATGGTGGCGGGGCCAACTATCGGTAATTCAGTCATTGAAGCTTTTGCTTCCGCCCACAAAGCGGGAACTTTCATAAACGACTATAAAGAAACCGTCAATGTTCCTGTACCGGAAATTTTTGCGGCGGCCGCTGTTTTAGGCTTGCTCATTATCATTCCGCTTATCTTCATACGTAAAGAAATAATAAAGGTTAACGCAAAAAGCCAATCAAAAAATGAATAAAGTCAGTTCGGCAAATAATTCCCCTGCCGGCTTTTTTAATCAGCAGAAAATAATAAACCGGCACGCTGCGATAAATATTGATATAATTGCAAAGAACCGCAAAATGCAATATACTGTTACTGCAAGCGCGAAATTTATTTAAAAACCGAAAGGTGTGCAGGCAATGGGAAACAACCCTGAAGATAAAAATATCCATACAACCGAAAAAACAGATC
>CAYOAW010000051.1:0-15050 GCA_964402095.1 uncultured Eubacteriales bacterium
TTGAAGAAAAGGGTGCGGCAACAATAAAAGAGTTGTGCGCCCTTATACCTAATGTAAGTGTAATGACTATACACAGGGATCTTGAATTTTTAGATGAAAAAGGGCTGATTTTAAGAGTAAGAGGAGGCGCACAGGCAAAGGGTACCAATTTCGAACCAATATTCGAAGACCGCGAACAGGAAAACAGCGTTCTAAAAAGAATTATAGCTCAAAAAGCTATTGCGCTGATTACTCCGGGAACCTCCATCTTCATAGACTCCGGAACATCTTGTTTTGCGTTAGCACGGTTAATGCCTGACATTAATGTCAATATTTTCACCACAGGGCCAAACATTGCAATTGAATTAATGAAATTGAATAATCCTTCCATAAATATCTGCGGCGGTAACTTAAACCGGGCCAATCTTGCTATTTCCGGGCAAAGTACGATTGATATGATATCTGAAATCAATATCGACACCGCATTTATAGGAACCGGAGGTTACACATCTGAAAACGGTTTTACCGGGGGCAGAGAAAGCGAAGCAAGAACAAAAGCGCTTGTTATTAAAAAAGCCCGAACTGTCATAGCTTTAACGGACAATTCAAAATTCGGCAGAGTTCTCCCCTTTTCTTTTGCAAAACTCTCTGATTTCAATTATATTATTAATGACGGGCTAATGAGTGAAGAACTTATATCCGAAGCAAAAAGACTTCATGTTACAGTACTATAAAATTTAATCAAGGAGAAAAAAATGGAAACAACAGCAGTAAGACTTTACGGCACTAGAGACTTAAGACTTGAAAAATTCGAATTACCCCAAATAGGCGAAGATGAAATTTTAGCCAAAGTTATCTCTGACAGCATTTGTATGTCCTCATATAAGGCGGCTGAACAGGGTATATCCCATAAACGTGTTCCGAATGATATTGCAAACAATCCTGTTATTATCGGTCATGAATTTTGCGGTGAATTGATTGCTGTCGGAGCAAAATGGGCTGATAAATATAAGGCCGGGGAAAAATTCGTTATTCAGCCTGCTCTGAATTATAAAGGCAGCCTTGACGCGCCAGGTTATTCTTACCATTATATAGGCGGAGATGCAACATACATTATTATCCCAAACGAAGTAATGCTTATGAATTGCCTTTTACCTTTTGACGGATGCGGGTGGTATACCGGTTCACTTACAGAACCTCTTTCATGTGTTGTAGGCACGTTTCATGCTATGTATCATACAGAAAGAGGAAAATACGACCACAACATGGGCATTGTCGAAGGCGGCAAAATGGCAGTTCTCGCCGGTGTCGGTCCTATGGGGCTTGCTGCTTTGGATTATATTATACATTGCAATCGCCGGCCATCTTTACTTGTTGTAACAGACATTGACTCAGCCCGCCTCGCGAGAGCACAGGATCTGCTTAGCCCTCTTGAGGCCGAGAAAAACGGCGTTGAGCTTAAATATGTCAATACTTCTGAAATATCCGATCCAAAAAGCTATTTAACCAAGCTTGCCGGCGGAGGATTTGATGATGTTCTTGTTTTTGCTCCGGTGACATCTGTAATTGAACTTGGTGACAGCATATTGGCTGCCGACGGTTGTCTCAATTTTTTTGCCGGTCCCAGTAAAACAGATTTCTGCGCAAATCTGAATTTTTATAATGTTCATTATGCCTCTACCCACATTGTCGGCACATCGGGAGGCAATTATGAAGATATGATCGAAAGCCTTAATATGATGAAAAACGGCTTGCTGAACCCTTCTATACTCGTCACTCATATTGGCGGGCTTGATGCTGTTATTGACACAACACTGAACTTACCAAAAATTCCCGGCGGTAAAAAACTGATTTACACCGGCATCTCGCTCCCGCTTTGCGCTATTTCGGATTTTAAAGAACTCGGAAAGAGCGATCCGCTTTTTTTAGAACTGAGTAAACTGACAGATAAAACAAAAGGATTATGGAATGTTGAAGCTGAAGAATACTTACTTGCAAACGCAACAAAAATTTAAATAAAAAATAAATGGAGGTGCAAAAATGGCAGTCGGAGTTGTAATGCCAAAAGCCGGAATAACTGTTGAAGAATGTGTTATTACACGTTGGGAGAAAAAGGTCGGTGATCATGTAAAAGTCGGTGATATTCTTTTTTCTTACGAAACAGACAAAGCTGCTTTTGAATGTGAAAGCACGGCAGATGGCGAAATTCTCGAGATTTTTTTTGATGACGGCGCTGAAGTGCCGGTTTTGGTTAATGTCTGCGCAGTTGGAATTGCCGGTGATAATATTACAGATCTTCGGCCGTGCGCATCCGACAAAACAGACATTATTGAAGAGAAATCAGTTGCATCCGACATACCGGAAACCAATCCGCCCATATCAATTGCTGCTGACAACACAGATAATACAGAACTTAAAATATCACCGAGAGCCAAACATCTTGCTGAAAAGGCCGCTATAAATCCCCTTTTGGCAACGCCTACCGGCCCCCACGGCAGAGTTATCGAACAAGATATCCGTGCAGCAATTCAAAATGGCATCGGAGCTACAAGAGCAATTTCAAATAATACAAGCAACGAAAAAGGAACAGGCATCGGCGGGAAAGTCCGTATAGAAGATTTGGATAAATATGCCGGTCTCACTTCTTCTGCAGAGCCGGTTAAATCAGACTCTGCTATCATAGAATACACGGATATTAAATTCAGCAAAATAAGGAGTGTAATCGCCCAATCTATGAGTTTATCGCTGGCAACCGCTGCCCAGCTCACCCATCACCATTCTTTCGATGCAACCAATATTTTAGCCCTTCGAAAAAGTTTAAAAGAAAACTCGGACAGACTTCACTTGCCGAACATCACTCTTAACGATATTATTCTGTTTGCGGTTTCACGCACACTTCTCAACCATCCTGATCTAAATGCCCATATCATTGACGGCAATGTTTTGCGGCGCTTTAAAGATGTTCATTTAGGTGTCGCTATTGACACGCCGCGAGGTTTAATGGTCCCTACTATTTTCTTTGCGAACCGCAAATCTCTCTCAGAAATTGCTGTTGAAGCAAAGGAAATTGCCAAGCAGGCACAGGCAGGCACCATAAACCCTGACCTTCTTCAGGGCGGAACATTTACTGTTTCAAACCTTGGTGCATTAGGTGTTGAAATGTTTACCCCGGTTCTCAACCCTCCTCAAACAGGCATTCTTGGTGTATGCAATATTATCAACCGTTTGAAAGAAGCCGGCGGCGAATATAAACCATACCCTTCAATTGGCCTTTCTGTAACATATGACCACCGCGCTGTTGACGGTGCTCCCGAAGCGAGATTCGCTCAAGAGCTCATAAGTAATTTAGAAAACTTCGCTGCTTTGCTTGTTAAATAGGAGGAAATATGGAAAAATTTGATTTAATTATTCTTGGCGGAGGACCTGCAGGTTATCTTGCGGCGGAAAGAGCTGCACAAGCCGATATGAACGTTATCCTATTCGAAAAACGGGCAATTGGCGGGGTTTGCTTAAATGAAGGCTGCATTCCATCAAAGGCTCTTTTAAACTCAGCAAAAATATATGAATATGCCGCGCATGGCGAGAAATACGGTGTTACTGCAACAGGCGTTGCAATTAATCATAAGGCTGTCATCACACGCAAAAATAAAATTGTAAAACAACTTGTGTCCGGAATCGGAATGACAATGAAAAAGTTAAAGGTAACAATTGTCGACAAACCTGCTGTTATAACCGGTAAAAACGCGGATTGCATCACAGTTGTATCCGACGGGATTGAATATAAAACAAGCAAACTGCTTATAGCGACAGGTTCCGTTCCTATATTGCCGCCAATTCCAGGTTTATTTGAAGGGCTTAAAAACGGATTCATTTTAACCAACCGCGAAATTCTTGATCTTGACGTTTTGCCGGAAAGCCTTGTTATAATCGGAGGCGGAGTAATTGGGCTTGAAATGGCCTCTTATTTCAATTCGGCAGGTGTAAAAGTTACCATTATTGAAATGCTGAATAAAATAGCAGGACCGACCGATGCCGAAATATCTGACATATTGCAAAAAAACTTAAAGAAAAACGGTGTGGATTTTAAACTATCCTGTAAAGTTACATCAATCGGAAAAGACTCTGTTACCTATGAAGAAAATGGAGCAAGCAGCTCATTGCAAACATCAAAAGTACTGATATCTATCGGCAGAAAACCTTTTACAGAAAACATAGGGCTCGAAAGTATCGGTGTTTATACTGAGCGCGGTGCAATAGTAACAGACGATAATATGCGGACAAATGTAACCGGTGTTTATGCCGCAGGTGATGTTAACGGCAAGTCTATGCTTGCGCATACGGCATATCGCGAAAGTGAAGTTGCGGTTAACCATATGCTTGGGAAGCGCGACATCATGCGATATAACGCAGTACCTTCTGTAATATATACAAACCCTGAAGTAGCCTGCATCGGAGAAACAGAAGAAAGTGCAAAAGCAAAAGGATTAAATTTTAAGGCTGTCACTGTTTCAATGAGAATGAGCGGCCGCTACATGGCTGAGGTTGAAGGCGGAAACGGTATCGCCAAGCTCATTGTTGACGAAAAATATAAACGATTAATCGGAGTTCATCTTATCGGCAGTTATGCGTCTGAAATCATTTACGGAGCTGCCATAATGCTTGAAACCGAAATGCGTATTGATGATATCAAAGAAGTTATCTTCCCGCACCCAACCGTCAGCGAAGTTATCCGTGAAGCGTTATTTGAAATTTAATTAATTAAAATTTACAAAACAAGGAGTAATTCACCATGCCAAAATCTATTTTTATTGATCCGAAGACGACAAGAGCAGCCGGAAAAATAACATTCAGCGATATACCGGTTAATACATATAATAAATCTATAGAACAGGAAAAGAAAAATTTTTCAAATGAAGATTTATTAAGGATTTACCGTGATATTATCATACTTCGCGAATTTGAATCTATGCTTAATCTTATAAAAACACAAGGCGTTTACAACGGTATTGAAACAACATATCCCGGCCCTGCTCATCTTTCTGTCGGTCAGGAAGCATCCGCAGTCGGCGAAGCATATTTACTGGGGCAGAACGATTTTATTTTCGGAAGCCACAGAAGCCATGGTGAAATTCTTGCAAAATCGCTTTCATGCATTGAAAAGCTAAACGATGATGTGCTGATAACAATTATGGAAGAATTTCTTGGCGGAAAAACGCTTCGTGCTGTTGAAAAAATGAATAAAACTTCTAATATAAAGGAACTTGCGATTGAATTTATCATTTATGGTGCACTTTCCGAGATTTTTGCCCGTGAAAACGGATTTCACAAGGGTCTGGGCGGCTCCATGCATGCTTTTTTTCTTCCGTTCGGTGTTTATCCTAATAATGCAATCGTTGGAGGATCTGCAACAATTGCAACAGGTGCGGCACTATATAAAAAATGCAACAAAAAAGATGGCATCGTAGTCTGCAATATCGGAGACGGCTCACTGGGATGCGGGCCCGTTTGGGAAGCTTTTAACTTTGCAGCAATGGACCAATTTAAAACCCTTTGGGAAAAAGATAAAAATGGCGGTATGCCTGTACTATTCAACATATTTGACAACAGCTATGGCATGGGCGGGCAGACGAGAGGCGAAACAATGGCATATGATATGCTCGCAAGAATCGGTGCCGGGATCAGCCCGACTCAGCTTCACGCTGAACGTGTCGATGGTTTCAATCCCCTTGCTGTTATTGATGCGGTACGCCGTAAAAAGACATTGCTTGAAAACGGAGAAGGTCCTGTTCTTCTTGATGTTATAACCTACCGTTTCAGCGGGCACTCAACATCCGATCAAAATGCATATCGTTCAAAAGAAGAAATCGATGCGTGGTATGAAATTGACCCTTGCATAACTTATCGGGACACAATCATCAAAGCAAAAATTGCTTCATACAGCAAAATTGATGAGATTTGGAATGAAACAAAAGAACGAATGACCATGATATGCAAATATGCTTCCGATCCCGCCGCATCACCTTATCTCGATTTAAAAAAGAATTTCTATGCAGTTGAGAATCTTATGTTCTCAAACAGCAGAGCAGAAAAACTGGACGAAAGAGAACCGGAAGTTCTTGTCCCTAAAAACGAATGCGCGAGCTATACAAAAATTAAAGAAAAAATACGCACCTCTTCCATAGATGGAAAGCCGACATCAAAACTTAAACTTTTTAATATTCGAGATGCCATATCCGAAACAATATTGGATAAATATTATGAAGATCCTACATTGATTTCCTATGGCGAAGATGTTCGTGACTGGGGCGGCGCTTTTGCTATTTATCGCGGTTTTTCTGATGCAATCCCCTATTCAAGATTGTTTAACTCGCCTATTTCCGAAGCAGCAATAGTTGGTTCGGCTGTAGGATACGGTCTTTGCGGCGGAAGAGCTATTGTTGAATTAATGTATGCTGATTTTATAGGCAGAGCAGGAGATGAAATATTTAATCAGTTATCCAAATGGCAGGCAATGAGTGCAGGAATATTGAAAATGCCTGTTGTTCTGCGTATTTCAGTCGGCGCCAAATACGGAGCGCAGCATTCTCAGGACTGGTCAGCGCTTTGTGCCCATATTCCCGGGCTCAAAGTATGTTTCCCGGCAACGCCATATGAAGCTAAAGGGTTGATGTCTGCTGCATTAAACGGTACAGATCCTGTTGTTTTCTTTGAAAGTCAACGGCTGTATGACATGGGAGAACAATTCCATGAAGGCGGTGTTCCCTCAGAACCATACGAAATCACTTTCGGCGACACGAACTTAATTAAACAAGGGAATGACATAACAATTCTCACCATCGGCGCTACACTTTATAAAGCAGTTGAGGCATCTAAAATTCTAGATGAAAAACATGGCCTTTCAACTGAAATAATTAACCTTCACAGCCTTGTCCCGCTTGACTACACAAAGATTATTGAATCTGTCAAGAAAACAGGAAAAATAGTCCTCGCATCCGATGCTTGCGCCAGGGGCTCTTTCCTAAATGATGTCGCGCGTAACATCAGCGAACTTTGCTTTGATTATCTGGATGCTCCTCCAGTCGTCGTTGGAGCGCAGAATTGGATCACACCGCCCTTTGAATTTGATGAATTCTTTTTCCCGCAATCTTCATGGATTCTTGATGCGATTAATGAAAAGATTTTACCGTTGGCCGGGCATACAGCCACTACGAACTGCACTATAATCGAACAAATCCGAAAAGCAAAAATGGGAGTATGAATTATATTTGAATATTGGGAGGATTTTCAATGAATTCAGACAGCACATTACTCTGGTATAATAAGCCGGCAAGAGCTTGGACACAAGCTCTTCCGGTAGGCAACGGCACTTTAGGCGCGATGATTTTCGGGAAGACAAACAAAGAAGTGCTCGCTCTGAATCATGATGAGCTTTGGAGCGGCTTTCCACAGGATAAAAGCAACAAAGGAAGCTGGGTTCACTTTATTAAAGCAAGAGAACTTGCTTTGGAAGGCAAGCTCAACGAAGCACAAGAAATTATTGAAAAGAAATGGTTAGGAACCTGGACACAAGCTTATATGCCGCTTGGCAATCTGATTATTGAATTTGATAAAAAGCGGAATGTGACTGATTATGTCAGAAGCCTCGATTTGACAAATGCTATCTGTAAAACCGAATATTCAGTTGGCTGCACAAAATATAAACAGGAAGTGTTTGCTTCTTTCCCGGCTAAAGCAATCGTTGTCAAATATTCAGCTGAGGGCACCGATAAATTAAACTTTAAGCTTAAGCTCAGCAGCGAACTAAAGTCAAAAATATATGTAAAAAACTGTTTATTGCTGATTGATGGCGAATGTCCTTCAGAATTTAACCGTAACGGGAACGATCATGACATTGTTTACAATGAAGCGGATGATATACGCGGCATTCAATTCCGTGGCGCAGTACGCGCTGTTTCCGATGGCCATATTGAGTACAATTCAAAAAGCATTGCTGTAGTTGACGCAAATGAAGCTATATTGTATTTTACATGTGAAACAAGTTTCAATGGCTGGCAAAATCTACCTGTAATCCAGGGTAAAGAGTTTATGGGCAGCTGCATTAACCGCATATCCGCTTTGGGTGCTTATGAAGAACTGAAAACAGAGCATATTGCCGATTATAAAGGCTATTATGACAGAGTGGAGTTTGACCTGGGGAGCAGCCAAAAAGAAAACATACCTACCGACAAGCGGCTTATTTCTTTTGAGAAGACTCGAAAAGATTTAGGGCTCTATACCTTGCTTTATAATTATGGAAGGTACCTATCAATTTCATGCTCACGCGAAGGTTCACAGCCTTCTAACCTGCAAGGAATTTGGAATGATAAACTTGTCCCTCCTTGGCATTCAAATTATACAGTTAACATTAATACAGAAATGAATTACTGGCCTATACTGATGTGCAGCATGCCGGAATTGAATTTACCTCTCATTGAAATGATTAAAGATATTTCAATATCGGGTAAGATTTCAGCCAAGGAACATTATAATTCACCGGGATTTGTTTGCCACCATAATGTGGACCTTTGGCGCCATACAATCCCCGTCTCCGGCAGTGCATGCTGGGCATTTTGGCCGATGGCTTCCGGCTGGTTCTGCAGACATTTATTTGAGCATTATGAATATACAAACGACAGACTATTTCTGAAAAACACAGCATATCCAATCATGAAATCAGCTGCGGAATTCTACCTCACATACCTTGTTGAAGACAAAGACGGTTATCTGATCGCTGCGCCTTCAACATCACCCGAAAACAGTTTTAATTATGAGGGCAAGAGTTGTTCTGTTTCACAAACAAGTACAATGACTATGAGCATTATTAAAGACCTGTTTGGTAACTGTATAAAAGCCGCAACTATATTAGAATGCGACAACGAATATTCAGCTCTTCTAAAAAGCACTCTGTCAAAAATGCTTGACTTCAAAATCGGCAAAAAGGGACAATTACTTGAATGGTATGAGGAAGTTGAAGAAAAAGAGCCCCATCATCGCCATGTTTCACACCTTTATTCGCTGCATCCATCAAACCTAATCACAATAGAAAACACGCCTGAACTCGCTGAAGCCTGCAAAAAAACACTTGAGATAAGAGGCGATGACGGAACTGGATGGAGTCTTGGATGGAAAATTAATTTTTGGGCACGGCTGCGCGACGGGAACCATGCTCTTATATTATTGGAAAAACAGCTAAGATATGTCAAATCAGTCGGATTTAATTATAAAAACGGCGGCGGTACATATGCAAACCTTTTTGATGCCCATCCCCCGTTCCAAATAGACGGTAATTTCGGCGCGGTAAGCGGTATTACTGAAATGCTGATGCAGTCAATTGATAACACCATCTATCTTCTGCCTGCTTTGCCTGATAAATGGCCGGAAGGGCACATAAAAGGTCTGACCGCCAAAGGCAATGTGACGGTCAGCCTTGAGTGGAAAAACAAGAAATTAATCAGTTATGAGCTTACCGGTAAAGGTAAATATAATGTTGTTTACAACGGATTACTAACCGAGCAGATTCTAAACGGTGAGAAGGTAACTGTATACCTAGGCTAAGTACATCTGTTAACCTGAAAGGATAGGATAAATAAAATATCATATCATGCTCTCCGGTTAAATTCTTGAATATATTCTATTTTATTCTTTCGGAAGGGAGTGAAATTTAACTGAAAGCTAATCTATATGATTTCGACAAAACAGTTTCACCTCATGATACAGGTCCAAAATTTTGGTTTTTTTGCGTTAAAAAGAATCCCCTGCTTTTGCGTTATCTCCCCTTTCAAGCCATAAGCCTGGTAAGGTATGCTCTAAAATTGGGAGACAAAGATAAAATGAAGGCAAATTCATTTTGCTTTCTTCAGAGCATTGACAGTGAAAAGCTTGCAAAAGATTATTGGGATAAAAACCTTAAAAATATCTATCCGTTTTTTTTGCCGGAAAACAGAGATTTGCCTGCCGTTGTTTGCTCTGCCTCACCTGAATTTTTATTAAAACCCGTTTGTGAAAAACTTTGTGTCGATAAAGTAATCGGGACGCAAATGGATCCGAAAACAGGCTATATTAAAGGTAAAAACTGCAAAAACGCGGAAAAGGCTGCGCGAATTTCCAAAGAACTGCCTGACTACAGTTTTTATTGCGCTTATTCTGATTCTTTAAAACACGACAAGCCAATATTAGAACTCGGTGAACGGGCATTTCTGGCAAAAAAAGGTAAGATAAAAGAAATACATATTAACAGGATTTGAAAAAAATGATTATCGACGCGCACACGCACATCTATCCGGATAAAATTGCCCGGAAAGCTTCGCAAGGCATCTCCGATTTTTATAAGCTTAGAGTACTGTTTGACGGTACTATAGGCAAACTGCTTGAGGTCGGCAACTCAGCATGTATTGATAAATTTGTTGTTCACTCTGTCGCCACCAGCCCGGATCAAGTCAATTCAATTAACAGATTTATCACACGTTCCGTAGCAGCTCATGCAGATCGTTTCATTGGTTTTGCTACCTTGCATCCGGACAGCAAGAATATCAATAATGATATAGAAAACGCGATCAATAACGGTCTCTCCGGTATTAAACTGCACCCTGATTTTCAAAAGTTCAATGCGGACAGTTCAAAAGCGATGATGATTTATGAAGCGATTGAAGGCCGGCTTCCCCTGCTGATTCACGCAGGAGATTACCGGACAGAATACTCAAAACCATACAGAATAGTAAATATTAAAAAAGCCTTCCCGAAACTCGATGTGATTGCGGCGCATTTAGGCGGGTGGTCAGAATGGGGCAGCAATGCCAAAGAACTCGCCGAAGCCGATGTTTATGTGGACACCTGCAGCAGCCAGGGTTTTATAGAGCCTTCAAAGGTACGCGAACTGATTGATATTTTTGGCACTGATAAGGTCATTTTCGGTTCCGATTACCCGATGTGGGATGCTGCCAACGAACTTGATATGCTTCACAATATTCTGACAGCTCTTGAAAAAGAGAAAATATTTCATTTGAATTTTGAAAAACTTTTAGCGAAATACGTTAAATAATGCATAATTAAATACCGCCGGATAAATGCATCACGCATTCATCCGGCGGCTTAACTTTATATATTTCAGAAAAGGTAAATTCTTGTTTCATAGGGTTTGGTCATAAAGCTGCTCACAGAAGGATTCTCGACAGGATAATTTGACAGTGTCATTGTGCCCTTGCTTAAATCAAATCCTTCCGGTGCTTTGAAACTGACGGGTTTTTCGGTAAAAGAGTTCACGATTAAAAGGCGCTTGCCCTCATAGTTCCTCTCATATACAAATAGTTCCTTGCTGTTTTTGTAATGCTCTTTGTAATTGCCATAAATAATCACAGGGTTTTCGCTCCGGAGTTTAAGCAGCTTGCGGTAGAAGTTCAGCAACGAGTTTTCGTCTTTTTCGGCCGCTTCCACATTAACCTCGGTGTAGTTGGGGTTGATATAAAACCAAGGTTTCTCTGCTGTTGTAAAGCCGGCATTCTTTTCCGCACTCCACTGAACGGGTGTACGCGCATTATCCCTTGCCGCAACTTTGACAATTTTCATAATTGTTTCATGTTTGAAATGTAATTTTCTAAAAAGTTTATAAGTGTTTTGTGTCGCAATGTCCGGATACATATCCAAATCAGGCAGATCAATGTTAGTCATACCGATTTCCTGCCCCTGATAGATAAACGGTGTTCCGCTTTGACAAATATACATAGCTGCAAGCATTTTTCCGCTCTCGACCCTGTAATTGATGTTACCGTAACGGTTAATAATTCGAGAGTGATCATGGTTTTCAAGATAAAGCGCATTCCAAGCTTTGCCATAAAGCTTTTCTTGCCAGTTTGTGTATACTCTCTTCAACTTTTTCAAATTGAAAGGCCGCCTTATCCATTCAATAAACATGCAGTCCGCTTCCATATGCTGGAAGTGGAACATCATATTCAGTTCCTGTTCTTTCCCCTCACTGATATACCTAAGTGCGACTTTCGGAGTCATCATTGGTGCTTCCCCGACTGTCATGCAATCGTAATCAGCCAGTACATTTTTATATTCACTTAAATATTCGTGTATGTGCGGCCCGTTAATATAATTTTCAAACCCTCTGGCGGCGGGAATCGGGATACCGTTTGGCAGCCCTTCTTTTTTTGAGATATAAGTAATGACATCTTCTCTGAATCCGTCAACACCTAAATCAAGCCAGAAGCGCATAATATCCTTTATTTCCTTCCTAACCTTAGGGTTATCATGATTAAGATCAGGCTGACCGACAGCAAAAAGATGCAAATAATACTGATCTAAATTCTTATTGTATTCCCAACCCGGGCCGGGAAAACTTGAAAGCCAGTTATTCGGCGGCTTTTTGCCTCCCCTTTTGCCGTTACGCCAAAAATAATAATCATGGTAAGGATTATCTTTGCTATTTTTACTTTCTAAAAACCATTTGTGCTGATCAGATGTATGATTGATAACCAAATCCATAATAACTCTGAGGCCTTTGCTATGGGCTATACTTAAGAGCTCTTTAAATTCATCTAAAGTCCCATATTCAGTCGCTATATCTCTGTAATCGGCAATATCATAGCCATAGTCATCCTGCGGTGATTTATAAAGCGGTGAAAACCAGATTGCAGTCGCTCCAAGACTCTTGATATAGTCCAGTTTAGTTGCTATCCCTTTTAAATCACCAATTCCGTCACCATTTCCATCGCAAAAACTTCGCGGCCAGATTTGATAGACAACCATTTCTTTGTACCAGGTTTTCAGAGGTTGTATTTTAGTCAAAATATTTCCATCCTTCCATTTTGCAGATCTATTTAAAATTTACATCAGTTTACCAACTGCCGCCTCCGCCACCGCCCATGCCTCCGCCGCTGAAGCCGCCTCCACCGCTGAAGCCGCCTCCGCCGCTGAAACCGCCTCCGCCCTTCGGAGCCGGCCGAATTTCCATATTGTTTTGAACAGTTGCCATACTTCTGTTGAGCGCAGAGGTAAACATCATGGCGTTGAAATAACCCATATTCATGCCCGCATAGGTTGAAGTGTACCAATCCGGCTGCCTTAGTGCAATACCCTCAAAATTCTCCGCCCATTTATCGGTTAAACCAAAGACATAAGCAAACGGCAGAACATTGTAAAAATATTCAGGTGATTCGTCAACAAGTTGTTTGATTCGATCCAATTCAGCTGTTTCAATGAAGTTTTTCAACCCTAATATTTCCTGCATCCATAAATTGCTTTGTGCTGTTCTTGTTTTCATCCGCATTGCAAAGAATATGGATAAAACCGTAAGCGCAACAGCCAATGCAGCCAAAGCGAATTGCTCAATGACAAACAGGCCTATAGCGAGTATACCTGCGCAAGCAAGACATATAATAAATGACAACGCAGTTATAGCAGAAGCAAACTTCGCAGTTGACATTGCCTTGCGTCTGTCAAACAACGATAATATACTGCCAGAACAAGAAAATATTACAAACAAAATAATTGCAGCCGCAAAATACCACGGTGCCGCAGCAATTATCTTATAAAGACCGAGAAGCAGAAACGCGGCCGCGGGAGCAACTAAAAGCAAAGCAGACAGTCCCCTTGCCACAACAGATTTTTTTGTATAAATATTATTTTCCGGGACTGCAGCAAAGTGTTGTTTCAACATAATTTTTGTTGCGTCGAGAGTTGTATAAAAAGTAAATTTTAAATCATCCGTTGATACAGAATTTCTGTCTTTAAAAAGGCCGTCAAACATAGTTTTTTCATAGATTTTCGCGTTTGCAGGGAGGTCTCTTTTTTTAATAATGTCAAAATCTTTTTTCCCGGTTTGGCTGATCGAGAGATATCCCTTTGATGCCCAAAAAAGCAGCAGTGAAATCAAATCCCTGTTATCCACCGTCCCGTCAATAATATACCCCGTTTCGGCGCTCGTCATACCTTTTGGCGGATAAAAACTGACAATCGGAATTATTTTTTCATCTCTGCCAAAAAGTAACCATAGCAATAGAATAATTCCAAAAGCGGCAAGCATAATAACAGCTGCAATTATAAAAATTGTATTATTTACAACAAAATAGCCGTCAGGTAAAACCAATCGTACCGTAACACCTTCACCATACGATAATGGTTGATTTAATGTAGCTGTAATTTTATTACCAACTACATTATAATTCATAATATCTGTTTTTGTCCCGCCGTAAGTTCCCCCGATAAATTCAAGTTTTGAGGAATCAAAAGCTTTCGGCATATTCAAAGTAACGGTGGAACTCTCAATCGGAGACTCCCAATTTAAAGGAAAAATATTCCAATAAACATCATCAAATTCCGTTATATTATCTTTACCTATCGTACAGGTATACTTGATAACATAAGTATGTTCACCCGTAATATAAGTATTTGCATCGCCGACTTGGATTACAACATTGCCATTTTCGCTTGATGTTGTATAATTGTAGCCGGCAACACTTATATTCGATATCCTATTATGATATGTATTTCTAACCTCTTTGCCGTTAATTCTGCGAACGACTTCGCCGGTATAGGGCAAATAGTAATAAATACCATGCTTTGATGTATTAAAAAACACTTTAATTGTGGTTGTTACATTGTATACATTGTTATCATTAACATCTATATCAACATCAAAAGCTTTAGTATCCATATCATAATTATATGCTGAAGCAATGCAAGTGCTTGAACAAGCAATCATTATGAAAAAAAGGATTGTAAGCGCTGAAGTAATTATTTTTTTCATTTAGCTTCTCCTTTATTGATTTAGAAGCCGCTTTCATTAATTGATAGCGGCTTCTCATTATATTGTTTTATTAAAACTGAACTTTAACATTTTGGCGCTGTTCTGCTTCTTCAACCTCAAACATCGTTTTTCTTGTAAATTTGAATATCCCGGCAATTATATTACTTGGAAAAACTTCAATTTTTGTATTAAACTCTTTAACAACTGCATTGTAATACTTTCTTGAATTCGCGATATCAGCCTCCATTTCGCTCAATTGGCCTTGCAAATTCAAAAATTCAGTGTT
>CAYOAW010000052.1:0-15019 GCA_964402095.1 uncultured Eubacteriales bacterium
ATACGCGGCTTGCGGGCTGCGTTCGGATTTTTTGAAGCTTCGGCAAATAATTTTAGGACCGGTGTAATAAATTGCTTTACGAAAACAAATTGTGCGACGGATGCGGACAAATATTAACGCGGGAAGATGATGTTGTTGTCTGCCCCGTATGCGGGACGCCTCAGCACCGGGCCTGCTGGCTTGAACATAATGCCTGTGTCAACAGCTCGCTGCATGCCGAGGGGTTTATTTGGGCAGGCGCCGGTGTTGAATCCGGCGGTCAGGATAAGGACTTTAACCCTTCCAATGACCTTGGCATCATCTGTCAGGTTTGCGGGACAAACAACCCGTCCGGCACGGAAGTCTGCTCAAACTGCGGCGGTAAGATCGGCACGGAGCAGGTTGGCGAACCGCGGAAAAATCCTGATGCGGTTCCCGGCATCAGGGAATTGCCTTTTTTGGGAGAAATATCTCCCGAAGAAGTAATTGGCGGTGTAAAAGCATATGATATCGCGCTTTATACCCAGTTCGGTGCAAAAAGGTATGTTGATAAGTTCCGGAGAATGGAATCCCGCGGGAATAAACTCAGTTGGAGCTGGGGAGCATTTATCTTTTCGCCTTACTGGTTTTTTTACCGCAAACTTTACTGGCTCGGCGGAATTTTTCTCGGAATTACCATCGCCGCAACCCTTCTTATGTCGGCGCTTTTTGCGGGAAACCGGTATTACAATAAGGTTTCAGATTATATTTCCGGCGATACGGCAACAGCTCAAAGTATCACCGGCGCGCTCAATCTTTTGTCCAAGGACAAATCAAATTATTTGAAACTGAATATAGTCGCGGGAATTTTTTATCTTACGCATTTCGCCGCCGCTTTTGTTGCCAACCCGGCATACAAAAAAAAGGCAATGGCGGATATCCGGTCCATACGGCGCTTTTCAAAGGACGAGACAACCTTCCGGATGCTGACTATCAGGCGGGGCGGCACCTCTTTTATCGCTCTTATGGGAAGCGTGCTGTTCCATGACCTGTTATTGTACCTCTTAAATTACGCAGTCAGCCGATTGTAAAATAAAAGGAGAAAAAATTATGAAAGTTAAAAAAGCAATTATCCCTGCGGCAGGCCTCGGAACGCGTGTTCTTCCGGCTTCCAAGGCGGTTCCAAAGGAAATGCTCAACATCGTTGACAAACCGGCCATACAATATATCGTTGAGGAAGCCGCGGCGGCGGGCATAGAAGATATCCTTATTATCACCAACCGCGGCAAGGGCATTATTGAAGACCATTTCGACTATGCCTTCGAACTGGAAGCGGCTTTGGCCGGCAACCCCGCAAAAGCCAAAATTCTGCAACAGGTCCGGGATGTGGCGGAACTTGCCAACATTTACTTTCTTCGCCAAAAGGTAACAAAAGGACTCGGTCATGCAATCCTCTGCGCCAAATCTTTTGTCGGCAACGAACCTTTCGCTGTGCTTTACGGGGACGATGTTATTATATCGGATGACCCTGTGACGGCTCAGCTTTGCCGCACTTATGAGGAATTCGGCAAAGGCGTTGTCGGCGTTAAAGAGGTGACGAGGGAGCAAATCAAGCTTTACTGCACGCTTGATGTCACACCGCTGAAAGGCAGAGCGATGAATTGCCATGGCATTATTGAAAAACCTTCGGATGACCAGATTATGAGCCTTTATGCCATCCTCGGCAGAGTCGTCCTGCCCCCGGAGGCTTTTACCCTTCTGGAAGAAGGCCTCGCAGCGCTGAAAAGCGGTGAGTTCTACCTTACCGACGCGATGAGTGACCTTGCAAAAGCCGGCAAATTGCTTGCCTACGATTTTGACGGAACCCGTTATGATATGGGCAACAAGCTTGGCATTATGCAGGCAAACTGCGAAGTGGCGCTCAAACATCCCGAAATTAGCGAAGGATTCAAAGCATATATTAAAGAACTCGCAAAAACCCTTTAATCTAAGCGGAGAACAACAATAAAGGCTTTTCCGCCGACCTGTTTTTGCAACTTAAAAGACACCGCATAATTTCATCACAAATAATATAAGGAGGAATATCCAATTATGGACCCAAAAGTGATTTTATCAAAATCCGCAAAAAAATTTGTAGGCGTATCCGGCGTTAAACGAAAAAAAATGCCGGAACTGAAGCCGCTGCCAAAAGCGGAGTTTGACAAACTCAAAACAGCAAAAGCTGAGTTTTTTACAGCCGGCTTCGGCAAGGCAAGGATTGTTCCTCCCGACCTTCTGCGCAAAAAATATTATATTGCAGGTTATAACGCATACAACCCCGCAAAAGGGCTTTTGGATATTCCGCACGCGCATGCACTTTGGCTTGATGATAATTCAGGACGCGGAGGTATGCTGTTCATCTCGATTGACACAGTCGGCATGCTGAACCGGGATGTCAACGCAGCAAAGGCCTCTCTTGCGGTTTTCACCAAAGAGAGCGGCTGCCGCAGCATCAACATTGTCTGTACACATAATCATGCGGGCATAGACACGATGGGGCTTTGGGGCCCGCTCCCGCGTACCGGCAGAGATCCGAAATATATGGAAATCGTCTATGAGGGTATCCGCACCGCCGCCATGAAAGCTTATGAGGACAGGCGTGAAGGTTCGCTCTATCTTGGCCGTGTTGAAGTCGAAGGCATGCAAAACGACCACCGGCTGCCCGAGGTTTATTCCAAGACCCTGACACGCCTGCGATTTGTACCCAACGACGCGGCCAGAGAAATTTATTTGATTAACTTCGCCGCACATTCCGAATCTCTCGGCGGAGACAATTCCCTGGTAAGCGCCGACTTCCCCTGTTACTTGCGGGAAGAGATTTTAAACCGCACCGGCGCGGAAACCGTTTATTGTGTCGGCGCTATCGGCGGCATGATCAGCATGGACAGAATTGGCGATGACAGAATTGAGTCAACCAAGAAAATCGGAAAAAATCTTGCCGAATTTGCCCTTTCAATCAAAGAGGAGAAAAAGCTTTCGCCCGTAATCAACATTTTAAAACAGGAATTTTATGCCGAGGTTGACAACTATGTGCTGATGCTCGCGACGAAGGTCGGCATCCTGCAGGCGGACAGGTATCCCTCCAAAAACTCGGCATACGGCTATGCTTTAAAGACGGAAATGACCTATATCGAAATAGACAGCCTTAAAATGCTGCTGCTGCCCTGCGAAATATTTCCCGAGCTGGTGTTCGGCGGTTATCTGAACAGCGAGCAATCCGCCGAAGGCAAAGGTCCTGAAGTCAATCCCATTCCGCTGACGCAAATCGCCGGCGAGGAAAAACTGCTGATTGTCGGGCTGGCAAACGATGAGCTCGGATATGTCATTCCGCCCAATGATTTTCTTTTGGCGCCGGGAATTCCCTACCTTGACAGAGTTGTGGACAGGCTCGACAGGAACCATTATGAGGAAACAAACTCAATGGGCCCGCAGACCGGGCCAAGAATCGCAGAAGTATTTGCCGAAATGATGGAAACCGTAAAAGCAGCGGGCGAATAGCTGCAATCTTTTTATAACTTTTACATTAAAAATACTGTTGTGAAGGAGTGGGATAATGTCTATTTATGATGAGCGGATATCGTTGATAAAAAGTATTCTTGACGATGAAACTATTGCTGCCGAAGAGGATGAGGTATTGCACATGCTCTTAAAAGAGCAGATTTCAAGAAATTCCGCCGCAGAAAGCGAAACAAAATTATCCCTTGGACAAAAAGCGGCGGACGGTGTTGCAAGGTTCGCCGGCAGCTGGGGCTTTATCATCGTTTTTTTCATTATTCTGCTTTTTTGGATTGGCGCAAATGCAGTTTTCCTCTCAAAACCCTTTGACCCGTATCCGTTTATCCTTATGAATTTGATTCTTTCCTGCATCGCGGCAATTCAGGCGCCTATCATTATGATGAGCCAAAACCGGCAGGAGGAAAAAGACAGGGAACGATCAAAAAATGATTACAAAGTAAATCTGAAAGCCGAAATCATCGTTGAGGATATCCACCAGAAACTTGATGCTATTATAGAGAAACAGCAGGCACTGACCGAACAGCTGAATTTGCTCGACAAACATTCAAAATAGTTGTTTGGAGGGTTTTTATGTTTTCCAATCAATATCTCAATATCGCTGTCAGTTCGTTAGCCATCTATATTTTTATTATCATTGCCATACGGATTTCCGGGCGCAAAGAACTGACTCAGCTTTCGGTCACCGACCTTGTGTTTATCCTCCTGATAAGCAACGCCGTGCAGAACGCCATGGTCGGGCCAAACACCTCCCTATCCGGCGGCCTTGTGGCGGCAGCCACTCTTTTTGCCGCAAACTTCATTTTAAAAGAGCTTATCTACCGTTTCACCAAGGTAAGCAAGTTAATACAGGGGCAGGAAATCATGCTGATTTATGAAGGAGTCATCAATAAGAAAAATCTTCGGCGGGCGAAAATAAGCATCAATGAACTCAATGAAGCCATTCGGGAACACGGAGTTTCCGATATAGCGGCTGTCAATTTAGCCGTATTGGAAGTTGACGGGAATATCAGCGTTCTTTCCAACAATTACCGGAATAAAACCGTTAAAAAATATAAAGCGCATAAAACCATTGTCAAAAACACATAGCCGGTCCGCCGGCCGAATCTTTTTTGCGTAACAAAGCAAGGCCTGATCGGTTATATTATATGTGATCCAAATAAATGTACGGGGAGGGACCTCCATGCTCGAAATATTTAAAACTTTTGAAAACGGAGAGCTTAAAAAAAATGATGAGTTTGAAAAGGGCTGTTGGATAAACCTCTTTTCGCCTACACTCGAAGAACTTGACAGAACCGAAAAAGCGCTCGGCATTTTGCCCAACTTTATCCGTGACCCTCTTGATGACGAAGAAAAACCGCATATTGATGTGGAAGACGATCAAACACTGATAGTCGTTGATATCCCTTATGTTTACGAGGAGGACGGCGCTCAAATATACGAAACCATGCCTATGGGTATAATTGTGACAGAGGACAATATCGTTACGGTCAGTTTCCGAAAAAACGAAGTTGTCGAAATTATCAAAAGGAACCGCATAAAAGACTTTTCCACATACAAACGTACCCGTTTCGCTTATCAGCTTCTTTTTGTAGCATCCAAAGAATTTTTGCGTTACCTGCGCCTGATTGACAAAAAGAGTTACGATGCCGAGCGCACACTGCGCAAATCCATGCGGAATAAAGAGCTTTTTATGCTGCTTCAGCTGGAAAAATCGCTTGTATTTTTTACAACCTCGCTCAAATCAAATGAATTGGTCATGGAGCGGCTGCTTCGCTGCAAAGGTCTCAAAAAATACGAAGAAGACCAGGATTTGCTGGAGGATGTCATCATCGAAAACAAACAGGCTATCGAAATGGCCAACATATACAGCTCCATTTTAAGCGGTATGATGGATGCGTACGCATCGGTTATTTCAAACAACCTGAACATGGTTATGAAGTTCCTTGCGTCCGTCACCATCGTCCTGTCCATCCCCACCCTTATTGCCGCCTTTTGGGGCATGAATGTCGGTGTGCCGTGGCAGGGAAGCGGCATGGGTTTTGTCTTTGTCATCGCAATATCCCTGGCAGCAACCGGGGTAGCGTTTTTATGGCTGTGGAAAAAGGACATGTTTTAACGATAAAACTGAAAAGGGGGAGTTCTTGATGAAAAGAAAATTATTGGCAGCCTTAGCTGTATCTGTTATGCTTTTCAGTTTTGCGGCTTGCGGCAAGACCGGTGAGGACCGTACAACTGCAGCGGCGGGAACCACTACTGCACCGGCAACAACCGCTGCGCAAACCGCTTCGCCCGGTGAAACAGCGCCCGGTACAACACAAACGCAGACCGCTGCCGAAACTACATCTGCCGCTCCGGCCGTTTCGTCCGTGCCCGACCAGTCCGATGCCCGAACGGGAGCGGAAACAACCGACGCGAAGACAACAGCAGTTCCCACCACAAAAGCGCCGTCCACAAAGGCTTCGACTGCCGCGGTTTCCACAACAACAGCGGCCGCCAAAACCTTTACCCCGGAGCAGCTTTCCGCATTCAACGGCCAAAACGGAGCCGATTCTTATATCGCTTATAACGGTGTGGTTTATAATGTAACCGGCGGCAATTGGAAAAACGGGCAGCATCACGGCCTTTCTGCCGGAAAAGACCTGACCGACCAGATTAACAACTGTTTTTTCCATCCAGGCAGTTTCTTTGAGGATATATTCAGCCGTTATCCCGAAGTCGGCACTTACACCGGTTGATTTTTATTTTTTATCAATAAAACAAAAACAGGCTGCGGGCAGTATAAAACGGCTGCCAGCGCCTGTTTTTTTGTATGTTTAAACGATATCGTTCATAAAAATCCCGATTCACTATAACTCAGGCGAAAAATTTGATTAAATTTTTCGCCTGATCGCCAAGTTGGTTTCAAGAATGGGATTCGTATCAACTTTCAACAACATGTGTTATGATTTGGCTGTCAAGAACCTCGCCGCCTTCATACAGCTCTGTTTCGGCACGGGTCACATTATTGATCCATTTCCCGGAAAGAAACCGAAGCAATCCGCTTAACCATTTCAGTAAATCCTCCAGCGCCGGCATCAGCATAACCCATATGACCGGCAAATGCAGCACAAGGCCGAAAACAGCGGCAAGAGGCAGGCAAAGCAGCCACATATAACCGGTATCAATCGCGAAAACAAACCTGGTATCGCCCCCGGCGCGAAGTGTTCCGATGATATTGACCACAAGGTTGCAGCGCACTATAATAACGCCGGCCATCACCAAAATAAACTGCTTCACGACAACTGTCGTTGAAGGCGGCAGATTGAATTGACCGATAATCAGCGGAGCAACCGCCAAAAGGGCCGCACTGAGGATTATGCCGATTAACCCGGAAAGGATGTTGAATGTTTTACCTGTTTCACGGGCTTCTTTTTCCTTGCCGGCTCCAATCAGCTGCCCGATGGTTATCCCTCCGGCTATCGCGAAGCCGAAGATGGCCGAGCTTATAATTTTATCAATATTGCCCGCAACGGTATATGCGGCAAGATAGCTCTTATCCATCAAACTGTAAATGACACCGTACAGCGAAAAACCGATCCCCCATATTGTTTCATTCAGCACAACCGGGCCGGAATAATGCATAAAATCGCGCAAAAATGTCTTGCCCGGGCGTAAAAGGTTTTTTATGTCGAGTTTCAGCTTTCCCTGGATAAAAAAAGCATAGAACATGGTCAGAATAAATTCTATCACCCTGGCAATGAGCACAGCATAAGCTGCCCCCTTAATGCCCATTGCCGGCAAACCAAGCTTGCCGAAAATCAGAATAAAACTGAGTGAAGTGTCAATAATAACGGTGTTCGTCAGAATGACCAGCCCAAGGCGCGGGCTTCCCAAACTGCGCTGAGCGCTGATATAAACAACCGATATCGCGTTGAGAACATATGAGAAAGCCGTTATCCGCATAAATTGCGCGGCAAGCCGGACAATATCAGGATCACGGCTGATCGCCGCCATAATATTGTCCGCAAAAGAAAAGCACAGCACAGAAAAAACGAGGGTTATCCCGAAGCACGAATAAACACAGATTCCCAGTATTTTGTTGATGGACTTTAAATCTTTCTTTCCCCAGTATTGGGAAAGCAGAACACTCGAGCCGCTTTGAAAACCGAAAATAAGAAGCTGAATCACAAAAAACGGTGTGTTTGCAAGCGTGGCCGCGGCAATCTCCGTTTCCCCGAGCTGCCCGAGCATGAATGTACCCACCATAACAAGCGAGCTGTTTAATAAATTTTGAAGCATAACAGGCAAAGAAAGCTTGAACAGCAGCCTATAAAATTCTTTGCCCCGGTTTAAACTTTTGAACATAAATCCCCCAAAAATAATCACGGTAAACATCCAACAAAAAGTGTTCGATACAATCCGTTCGCTGCATTATATAATACGCAAGCAATAAAAGCAATGCGCTCAGGCTATCCCGGTACGGCATGATTTTAAAAAAACGGATGTTGTGCTATAATAAAATTCAATGTAAAAGCCAAAGAAAGTTTGAGAAGAAGTTAATGAAAGTTACTCATCCGCTTGACCCGGTTTTTGACAAAGACTCGCAAATACTGATCTTAGGCACCATGCCGTCCCCAAAATCGCGTGAAAACGGTTTTTACTATATGCATCCGCAAAACAGGTTTTGGCGGGTAATCAGCGAATTGCTCGGGGAACCCCTGCCCCAAACAAATGATGAAAAACGCGCACTGCTTTTGCGCCGTCATATTGCTTTATGGGATGTGCTGGAAAGTTGTGAAATCAACGGTGCCGATGACGGCAGCATAAAGTCGCCCTCCGCCAACGATTTTGGTGTCATCTTAAAGGTTGCCGATATAAAGGCGGTTTTCACAACGGGCGGCAAAGCGGCGCAACTCTATAAAAAATTATGCTTGCCGAAAACGGGATTAGAGGCGAAACCCTTGCCCTCAACAAGCCCTGCAAACTGCCGATATTACTCATATGAGGCCTTATTGAGAGCATACGGCATCCTGCTTGAATATTTGAAGGACGGATAAATATATGGCGTTATGGAATCCATGGCACGGCTGCCATAAAATAAGCCCGGGCTGCTTGAACTGCTATGTATACCGTACCGATGCCCGCTATGAAAAAGACAGCACCGTTGTATCCAAAACAAAAGACTTCGATTTACCGGTAAAGCGCGCACGAAACGGTGAATATAAACTGATGTCTTCAGATATTGTTTATACCTGTTTTACATCGGATTTCTTTGTCCCGGAAGCCGACGGTTGGCGGAGCGAGGCTTGGCAAATAATAAACGAACGGCGCGATCTTCATTTTTTAATCATCACAAAAAGAATCGACCGTTTTCATGTCAGCCTTCCGGAGGATTGGGACGGCGGATACGACAATGTTACCCTTTGCTGTACTGTGGAAAACCGGGACCGTGCTGATTTCCGCCTGCCGATTTTTTTAAAAGAACCGATCAAAAACCGCTCCATCATATGCGAGCCCCTGCTTGAAAAAATCGACCTCTCCCCTTACCTCAACCCTTCCATATCGCAGGTTGTTGTCGGAGGCGAATCAGGTAATTCCGCAAGAATTTGCGACTACGACTGGGTGCTGGACATCCGCAGGCAATGTATGGAATCCGGCGTCCCTTTTCACTTCAAACAGACAGGTGCACGATTTAAAAAAGACGGAAAGTTATATAAAATTGAACGCAAATATCAGAGTTCTCAGGCACGAAAATCACATATTGATTTTACACCGGCTGACAGGGTCACCGCAATTGAAACTGGCCGGGAACCGTGATATAATTATTTTACTATTTGCAAAGGAGAAGTCTTATATGAACTTTAGTTTCAAAAAAATAATGGCTGCTGTTTGCGCGGTTTGCCTGCTTGCCGGCACCGCCGGATGCCGCGGCGGCGGGAATGACAAAACAACCGGCACCACAAAGGGAACTGCGCTGGAATCTATGGCGCCCGCAGACAATACCTGGCGCGACGCTGTTCCTTCCGGAGATAATACCGCCGGGACCGATGTTTATGAAACCCAAACGCAAGTATCGGATAAAACACCTGCAGGAATCACTTCAACGCAAACAACAACCTTCGGCAGCTCCGGGAATGATATGTTTGAGCGAATCATAGCAACTTCCGACGGCGGGTTTGCCGCAATCGGTTTTTTCGGAGCGGCTGACGGTGACTGCAAAGACGCGGATTCCGGCTGGGCAGGTACAAAAAGCGTACTTGTCAAATATGACAAAGACAGCAAGATTCAATGGAAAGAATTCCTCGGCGGAGACAATGCCGGCGTGATTTTCAACGGTTTGGCTGAGCTGTCCGACCAGAGTATCATCGTTGTGGGGAACACAAACTCATCGAACCTTGGCGTAAAGGCGGATTCCGCCTTAGACGCCTTGATGGTTAAGTATTCCGCGCAAGGCAAGCGCGAATGGACAAAACTCCTGGGCGGCTCGCTGAATGATGATCTGTATTCCGTTGCGGCGACACGCGACGGCGGCTATATCGCCGGGGGATACACCGAATCCTCCAACGGAGATTTCGCAGGGCTAAAAGAGAATTCCAGAAAAGCGGTTTTGATAAAATTTGACAGTACCGGCGCTCCGCGCTGGAAAAGATCCATGGCCGGCACCATGTACAACTGTTTCGAAAATATTGCCGTAACCGGCAGCGGAGATATCTTCACTGTATGCATTACCGTTTCAAGCGACGGCGATTTCAAAGGGATTGCCGGGCGCGGTGATAAGGACACGGTTGTTTTAAAATATGATAAAAACGGCACTTTCAAATGGACAAAAACCTTTTCCGGCAGCGGGATTGACGAGCTTTCCGCCATTACCTGCTCACCGGACGGCGGATGTGTCATCGCGGGGAAATATGCCATTTATGCGGCGACAGACGGCAGTTTTGAGCCTTACCATAACGCCGGAAGCTATGATGCTTTTTTAGTGAAATACAACAGCGACGGCACCATCGGATGGGCAAAACCTTTTGCAGGCTTTCTCAATGATGAAATCACCGGCATCGCAGCGGTAAACGGCGGCTACGCCGCCGTCGGGACCTCCGAATCGAACAACAGGGATTTTTCCGGTTTGGGCAACAAGGGCAAGAGAGACGGCTTTGTTTTGCTCCTGGATGAACTCGGCAACACAAAAAGCACATTGTCACTTTCCGGGGCCCGGGACGATGTGCCGAGAGCCGTAAGCAGCACCCTTGACGGATCCGGGATTTTTGTCGCGGGCGGAACCCAATCCTCCGACAACACCTTCCAAGGGCTGGAGCCGGCTGCCGAAAATAATACCTTTATCTGCTTTACCTCTGCGCTTTCAATCACCTATTAAAACAGAATAACCGGAAAAAATTTGCCGCAAAACGATCCTTCGATCATTTTGCGGCAACAGTTTATTCCGGCTGATTATTCTTCTGGAATAAAGGCTTTGTGTACCGCTTCGACAGCCCTGTCCGCATCTTTCGCATCAATTAATACGGAAATTTTAATTTCGCTTGTCGCGATCATCTGGATGTTTATATCTTCCTCATAAAGCGCGCCAAACATTTTTGAGGCCGTGCCGGGGTGTGTTTCCATACCGGCGCCGACAACGGAAATTTTTGCCACATCCGTGTCACATACAACTTTAAGCCCGCTCAAAATATCAACGGAATTTTCAATCACATCAAGCGCAACCGGAGCATCGCCGCGGCTGACCGTAAAAGCGATATCCTTTGTATTCTCACGGCCGACAGACTGCAAAATAATATCCACATTAATGTTTTTAGCCGCAAGCTTGCCAAACAGTTTAAAGGCGACCCCGGGAATATCCGGCACCCCTATTATCGATATCCTTGCAACATTCGCATCCTTGGTAACTCCCCTGACCAGCATTTTTTCCACAGTGACAACCTCCTTAACTATTGTTCCGGGTTTTTTTGTAAGACTTGAAAGAACCTCAAGTTCGACATTGTATTTTTTTGCCATTTCAACCGACCGGTTGTTTAATACCTGCGCGCCCAGTGTCGCGAGCTCAAGCATCTCGTCATAGGTAATCGCGGCGAGTTTTTTCGCTCCTTTTACTTTGCGCGGGTCCGCGGTATACACACCTTCCACATCCGTGAAGATCTGGCAGCGGTCCGCGTTCAGCGCGGCGGCAATAGCCACGGCGCTTGTGTCCGAGCCTCCGCGCCCAAGGGTTGTGACATCGCCGTATTTGCAGATTCCCTGGAAACCGGCAACAATAACAATATTCCTTTTGTCAAGTTCCATCAGCATCCGTTCGGTGTTGATGGTTTTTATCCTCGCGATGCCGTAGGCGGAAGTTGTCTGGAACCCTGCCTGCCAGCCTAAAAGGGAGCAAACCGGAATATCCAGCGTTTCAATCGCCATGGCAAGCAAAGCAATCGAAATCTGCTCGCCGGAAGAAAGAAGTACGTCCATTTCCCTGCGGGAAGGCTTCGGATTAATCTCCTTCGCTTTTTCGATAAGGTCGTCCGTTGTGTCACCCTGCGCGGAAACGACAACAACCACATCATTCCCCGCCTTGTAGGTTTCCGTAACAATGCGCGCGACATTCATGACCCGCGCGGCATCAGCAACGGAACTGCCTCCGAATTTCTGAACTATAAGTGCCATAAATAACCCTCCGTGATTGTTGTTTAATAATCCGTTACCCTGATAACGGAAAGGAGTTCTATGCCTGCGATGGTCCCCAGTTTACCGCGCAGCTCGCTTTCTGCCGCGCGCGGGGTTGCAAAAGCGATCTCATCCCCGGGCGCGTTGTCCCTGCCGAGGATTTTTATATTGCCGAAGGTTTTAACCGCCGCTTCAACAGCCTCGTCTGTGTCTTCGGCTTTTGCCCTGATATAAAGAGCGGTTTCGACATCGAGATAATCAACCACATAATCCTCGCCGCTGTCTTCCCAGCCGAACAGTTTTTTCTTTTCGAAATGCTTTGCGCAGTCGATAACATCGGCGACAACCGCGCTTGCGGTCGGCATTTTCCCGGCGCCCCTGCCGTAAAAAACAACATCGCCGATAGCGTCCCCGCGCACAAGAATCGCGTTAAATACATCCTCGACACTGGCAAGCTGGCTGTGTTTTTGCACAAAGGAGGGGCTGACAATCGCGGAAATACGATTTTTATCAAATCTTGCTGCTTTGCCGATCAGCTTGATAACTCCGCCCCAAGAGCGGGCATATTCAACATCTTCAAGTGTGATTTTGCTGATTCCCTCCGTGTGGATCCCGGCCGGATACACATGCTTCCCGAAACAAAGCGATGCCAAAATACAGATTTTCCTGCAGGCGTCAATGCCTTCCACATCAGCTGTGGGGTCCTTTTCCGCATAGCCGTTATCCTGCGCTAATTTAAGGGCCGTTTTAAAATCCATACCCTCGTTAATCATTTTGGTAAGGATAAAATTAGTTGTGCCGTTTAAAATCCCGGCTATTTCGTTTATTTCATTGGCCGCAAGGCATTGGCTGATCGGGCGTATAATCGGAATACCGCCGCCAACGCTTGCCTCAAAAAGAAAGTTGACATTCATGCTGTCCGCCAATTTAAGCAGCTCATAACCCTTTGACGCGACCAGTTCTTTGTTGGAGGTGACAACGCTTTTGCCCGCTTTCAGGCAAGCCATAACATATTCGAACGCGGGGTGGAGCCCCCCCATGGTTTCGACAACAATCCGAACCCCGGCATCATTCAAAATGGTATCAAAGTTTTTTATAAAAAGTTTCTCGTTCGCGTCTCCGGGAAAATCCCTGAGGTCAAGAATATATTTAAGATCAAGGTTTGCCTGTGTGCTCCGCTTGACAATATTGTCATGGTTCTTTGCAAAAAGCTCGGCAACACCGGAGCCGACCACTCCGTAACCCATTATCGCAACATCCATCTTTACGCCTCCCAGTTAAACAGTTAAAACATTTTAACATAAAGAAACGGCATATTAAAGTACAAATGCAAATTTTTTTAATTTTTCAACGATATTGCGTTTTTGATAGTTTTTGGTATAATAAAATCACTTGATTAAGAATATCACAGCTAAAAAGGTGGATCACATGACGGAAACGGAAAACAGAAAGCGCTTTTTGATCAATATAATTTATATCGCTGTCCTTCTCGGGCTGTACTACCTGTTTATGAAGTATGCCTTCGGGATGTTGTTCCCTTTCATATTCGCAATTGTTTTTGCCATGGCCATGCAAAAGCCGATAAACTTTATTGTAAAGAAAACGCGGATGAAAAAGGGCCTGGCCTCGGGGTTGTGCGTATTCGGAGTATTGGTCGTGGTGGCCGGCCTCTTTTCGCTGCTCGGTGTTAAAATCGTGTCTGAAATCCGCGGGCTTTTCATCTATCTTTCCGGCTGGGCAAAGGACTTGCCCTCGCTCTACAGCAAAGCGGAGGCAGCCCTTCTGGATGTCATCCGGTTTTTGCCCGCCTCTCTTGAAAAATCCGCGGGCGCATCTATCTCCGCATTTTTTGACAAACTCAACTCGGATAAAACTATTGGCTTTGACATTTCCTCCATCTTCTCTCATTTGGGCGGAGTCTGGTCCACTGCCAAGCAAGTGCCGTCGGTTATCGTTTCAATCATAATTTCGATTGTTTCCTGCTTTTTCATGACTGCGGATTATGACAGGATTTCCAAATTTATCAAACGCCAAATGCCGCCCCAAAAGAGCGAGGCGCTCTCCACATCAAAAAAAATCATGGTTTCATCCCTGGGCAAACTGGCCAGGGCTTACCTATTGCTTATGTTTATCACTTTCTGCGAGATTTTGCTCGGTTTGAATATTTTCAGGCTGATAGGAGTTTTTGAGGGAAATTATCTGGCTGCGACCGCACTGCTGGTTGCCGTTGTCGATATAGTTCCGTTCCTCGGCACCGGAACAATCCTGATCCCGTGGGCTGTTTATTCGCTGATTATGGGAAGCACCGGACTCGGGATCGGCATACTGATTATGTACGCCATCATGTATGTCATCCGGCAGTATATTGAACCGAAGCTTGTCGCGTCAAACCTTGGCCTGCTGCCGGTCATAACCATTATGGGGATGTACCTCGGTGCCAAACTTTTCGGCGTATTCGGGCTTTTCCTCGTTCCGCTGACAATTATATTTGTGAAAATCCTTAACGATGAAGGTATTGTCAACCTTTGGAAAAATATTAAGATATCAAGCCCGCCACAGGCTCCGGCCGATGCCGCAGGTGAATCTTCCGCGGCACAAAACGGGCAAAAAACCGAAAAAGATTCCGTTGTATAAATATCAAAAGAAAAATCAAAGAAAAGTTTAAATAAACTATTGACGAGCGGCGGTTGATTATGATATATTATTCGAGCGTCCAACGCTGGTGTAGCTCAGTTGGTAGAGCAGCTGATTTGTAATCAGCAGGTCGGGGGTTCGAGTCCGTCCACCAGCTCCACGCTTTTATGCAGCAAAAATTAATATGGGAGAGTTCCCGAGCGGCCAAAGGGAACAGACTGTAAATCTGTCGTCA
>CAYOAW010000053.1:0-14958 GCA_964402095.1 uncultured Eubacteriales bacterium
CTTGTTCCTTTTCCATTATTTCGGGTTTACCCCAACTATTGACAAAGAGCCCTTTTTTATTGATTTAATAGTTAGTTTCTAGTCTCTGCGCAATGCCTCAATAGGCGGCATCATTGCTGCACGACGAGCAGGATATATACCGAAAAATATTCCGATTGCGCTTGAAAAACCTATTGCAATAGCGACTGTTGTTATCTTCATTTCCATCGGTATACCCATATATGCGGAAACAGCCGTTGCACCGCCAACGCCGATTGCAAAACCGACAGCACCGCCAATAATACATAGAATGATTGATTCTGTAAGAAATTGAAACAGTATTGTTGAAGTTTTTGCGCCAAGCGCTTTTCTGATCCCAATTTCGCGTGTTCTTTCAGTTACAGATACTAACATAATGTTCATAACACCTATTCCGCCTACAACAAGAGAAATTGCACTTACAGCAGCAATAAAGGCAGTAAATAATCTTATGACAGTATCAAGCAAATCGATAAACGTTGCCATATTAACGGCAGTATACTTCTCACTTCCGGCATTGTTGTGTCTTGAATACAAAACATTAAGAGCAGCATTTCCCGCACTTTCTAAATTATCATCTGATGTTGCTGTAAGATAACACATTTGATAGAATCCTTGGCTGCCTGTCATTTCATTAGTAATAGATGAAGGCATTACCAGAATACTGGTTTCTTCGGCTGATCCGCCCAGCATATTGCCAGAAGACATTAAAGATGTTGCATCAGTCCCTAAAAGCTTGCTTATATCAACTACACCGATAATCTTCAAATGAACAGTTTTATTATTTAGTGTGAAATCAATATATTTTCCAACACAGTTTTCATATCCAAACATAGTATAGGCGCTTATTGCGGAAATTAAAGTTACCGGTCTTGCAGCATCATATTCATCTTGATTAAAAAATCTGCCATATTTAGCTTCTATATTCATAACTTTCGCATAATCAACTGTACCTGACATAGCTATTGCCAGACTGCTCGTTTTCTGCGTTTCTGCATTTCCTATTGACATAACAACCGGAGATATATACTCGACAGTATCAAGGCTTTTAATATTTTCTATATCTTCTTCAGATATATATTCACTTGCTGATGCAGTTGAAGTGTTAACATTTAGGCTGACTGTACTTGATCCCATATCGCGAATCATACCAACTATGTAGTCTCTTCCGCCATCACCGACAGTTATTATTGAAATAACAGAGGCAACGCCGATTATTATACCAAGCATTGTCAACAAAGACCGCATCATATTGGTGCGAATACTAAAAATTGCAATTCTGATGTTTTCTTTAATATTCAAACAACTTCCTCCAAAACAAAATAAATTTGAGTATTTCTTATTTTGTTATTGTATTTTGAAGTGAATGAACGGTTGTCGATGTATTGACTGCTGTCGTTTGGTTTGTATTGGTAACCTCCGGATCTTCTGTTGATTTAACAGTAACTTTATTCCCGTCAGCAAGAGTAAGTGAAGGTGCTTTTACTATGGTATCCCCTACCTTACACCCTGATACTATTTGATATAGCGAACCGGAAAATATGCCGGTTTCAACCTTTTGCCTTGTTACTGTTTTTGTATCTGAATTATAAAGGAAAACATAAGAACCGTCGCTGTCAAATTTAATAGCCTCAGCCGGAACAAGAGTGGTATTATCAGCTTTATCTACATCAATTGATATATCAACATCAAACCCGATAATTACACCTGCATCCGGATGTGGAATAGATACCTTCGCTTCAACACCGCTTGAAGCACCACCGCTTGAGCCTAATATAGAACTTATATTTATACTGCTGCTTGATGAAGCAACAGGACTTATATATGTTATTTTACCGTTAAAAACAGAGCCATTTGATGCAGTTATTTTTGCCGCCTGATCCATTGAGACCTTCAATACATCATATTTTCCAAGAATAAAACTTGCGGCAAATGGATAATATTCGACAATCATCCCTTTAGAAACTGGTTGAAGATATGACTTTAACATAGCCAATAAATCACTGCTTTCTGAATTTGTAGAAGCAAGTGATATAAGTGTAGACAAATCAATTTTCGTTTCTACTGCAGAAGTATTCTTATATATTTCTCCTGCTTTTATATTTACTTCACGTATTATTCCGTCATCTTTTGCTACCCAGCCATTTTTTAGCTGCTGAACAGCAATTTTTGTTGAGTTGAGATCGGCAAGTGCAGATTCGTAATATTTTTTTAAAGTACTGTCAAGTGTACCATTTTCCTGAGCTTTTGAAAGCGTTTGTTTTGCTTTAAGCTGTAATAATTCAAGTTGCAGAGAAGTAAGTTTTGTTTGATCGGCAGACATTCCTGTTAATGACGACAAGTCAAAGCTTTGAGTCATGTCACCGTTTAGTAATTTTGATAAAACAGAGTCGCCGAATAATGAAGATAAAACATCATTTAAGGATGGGAAAATCGAAGTTTTTGTTGTGGTAGTCGTATTTTCTTTTATTGTTGTTTCTTCTTCAGCTTTAGCAATTTTTGCTTCGAGAGCACTGATTTCAGTCTCTAATTTTGAAATATTATTTTCAACCTGGGCAAGATTGATCTTAGAATTATTTGCAGAATTTTTGTAACTTTGATATGTATTGTATGCGGAATCATATGCTTTTTGTTTGCTGGTAATAAGCGAATCCAAAGATTTTATATCAAAATTAGCAAGGATATCCCCTTTTTTTATTCTGTCGCCAACCCTAACATTAACATTGACGACCTTAGTACCGTCAAGAATGGTAAAAACACCTTGATTAGCTGACTCTACTGTACCAGTTGCATCAAGCGTTTGTATAATATCACCACTGAAAACTTTTGTAAGAATTACATCTTCTCCCGGTTCGGGTTTAAACATATAATAAAGAATTCCTGCTGCAATAGCACAAACAATCAGCAAACAAGCTGATGAAATTATTATTTTCTTTTTGCTATATTTTTTCAGCACTTATTTCACTTCCTAAATATTTTAATACATATTGATAATATACATTTACCGATGCTCTTATAAGTGCGTATGTGTAAACAAATTGTGAATAATTTATTATTTATTACCTATATCTTTACGATAATGACAGCCCTCAAAGTATATTTTACTGATGCCTGAATATGCATTCCTTATTGCCTCTTCTATTGTTTTGCCTGTCGCTGTAATTCCCAGGACACGTCCTCCATTTGTTTGAAATTCATTATTAACATATGAAGTACCGGAATGGTATACTGTTATATTTGGGGCTTGTCCGTTTTGATCCAGACCTGTTATCGGCAGCCCCTTTCTATATGTTCCCGGATAACCCCCGGAAGCCAATATTACACAAGCGCAAGCATTATTATCCCATTTTATCTCTATTGAATCAAGTTTTTCTTCAATGGTTGCTTCAATTATATCGATAAGAGGAGTTTTAAGCCTTGGCAATATTACCTGCGTTTCAGGATCACCAAATCTGGCATTGTATTCAATCACCTTTGGCCCGTTTTTTGTCAACATTAGCCCAAAATACAAACATCCTTTAAAAGGCCGCTGCTCATTATTCATAGCCTTTATTGTTGGTAAAAATATATTTTCCATGCAGTATTTATTTATCGTTTCATCGTAATATGGATTTGGACTAATTGTACCCATACCACCAGTATTAGGCCCTAAATCTCCATCATTTACCCGTTTATGGTCCATTGAGGAAACCATCGGTATAATTGTTTTACCATCAGTAAAGGCAAGAATCGAAACCTCCGGCCCTGACAAAAATTCTTCAATTATTACCCTGTTTCCAGATTCACCGAATATTTTATCTTCCATAATAGAAGTTATCGCGTGACTAGCCTCATTATAATTTTCTGCTATTACAACGCCTTTACCCAAAGCAAGCCCATCAGCTTTAATTACAACAGGATAATCATTTTTGTTTTTAATATATTCAAGTGACTTTTCAGGGCTATAAAAAACATCATAATTCGCAGTTGGGATACCATATTTTTTCATTAGGTTTTTAGAAAACACTTTGCTGCTTTCAATAATTGCCGCATTAGCTTTTGGCCCATATACTTTAAAACCGGCAGATTCAAAAGCATCAACCATACCAGCCGCAAGCGGATCATCCGGAGCAACAAAAACTATGTCAACAGCAAGTTTTTTGGCCAGTAAGATCATTCCTTCAATATCTGTAACAGAAACAGGAAAACATTCAGCATCACAAGAAATACCCCCATTTCCAGGAGCGCAATATATATCAGTTACTTTTGAACTTTCTTTTAATTTACGGATCAGCGCATGTTCACGGCCGCCGGAACCAACCATTAATATTTTCATTTTAATATAATCAGACCTATGTTATTAAGTCTGCCCTCCGTTTTTTAATGTTTAAAATGTCTCATTCCGGTAAACAGCATTGCAATACCGGCATCATTAGCCGCTTTGATACTGTCCTCATCATGAATGGAGCCACCAGGTTGAATGATTGCTGTTATACCGGCTTTTTGAGCAGTCTCCACACAATCAGAAAACGGAAAAAATGCATCGCTCCCCATTACTGAGCCAACAGTATTTTTACCTGCATACTTAATTGCAAGCTCTAATGCCGTTATTCTATTCGTTTGCCCGGGACCAATACCAACTGTCATATTGTCTTTTACAAGACAAATCCCATTTGATTTTACATGTTTAACTACTTTCCAGGCAAATATAAGTTGTTTCAGTTCATCCTCAGTTGGCTGACGGTTAGAAACGCACTTTAGATCAGATTCGTTGATGAGTTTTGTGTCCAGCTGTTGAACCAGAAGCCCTCCTGCAACTTTTTTCATATCCAGGCACGCTGATGAATTTGGTTTTGCCAGATCAGGCAATTCAATAAGTCTGATATTTTTTTTAGCACTTAAAATATTAATTGCCTCCGAAGCAAAAGATGGTGCAATAATTATTTCAAGGAATATTTTCCCCAATTCAACTGCTGTTTTTTCATCCACTTCACGATTAAGGGCAACTATCCCGCCAAAAATAGAAACACTGTCCGCTGAATAAGCATTCATATATGCTTCATATATACTTTTGCCAGTACCGACTCCACATGGATTTGCATGTTTTACTGCTACCGCGACAGGCGTTTCATAACCAAATTCTTTAATGATATCAAGAGCACCGTTAGCGTCATTAATATTATTATAAGAAAGTTCTTTCCCGTGTATTTGTTTAGAGCCAGCAAGTGAATTTGAATCTGCTCCAATTTCACGATAGAATGCGGCTTGTTGGTGAGGATTTTCACCATAACGCATTTCCTGGACCTTTTCATATGTGAGTGTTAGATTATCCGGAAAAACATTTTCTCCGCGCTGAATACGCAAATAATTACTTATTAATGCATCATATTGTGCAGTATGTTCAAAAACAACACCGGCTAGACGGAATTTTGTCTTGAGGCTGATTTCACCATTGCTTTTTAATTCCGATATAACGATATTATAATCCGCAGGATTAACAACTACCGTGACGTCCTGCCAATTTTTTGCGGCTGCCCTCAGCATTGTAGGACCGCCAATATCAATATTTTCTATTGCTTCTTCAAGTGAAACATCTTTTTTCAATATTGTTTGTTTAAAAGGATACAGGTTGATACAAACTATATCTATTGGTGTAATATTCAGTTCGGCAAGCTGTTTCATGTGTTCAGGATTATTTCTCATCGCAAGAATTCCTGCATGAATGGAAGGGTGCAATGTTTTTACTCTTCCGTCAAGACATTCCGGAAAACCGGTAATATCAGAAACACCGGTGCATTTTATACCTGCATCGGTTAATGCTTTTGCAGTTCCTCCTGTCGAAAGAATTTCGTAACCAACTTCCAAAAGATCCTTTGCGAATTCAACTAATCCATTTTTATTTGATACACTGATTATGGCTCGTTTTTTCATAGAATTAATCCTCCAATAATAATTAATATCATGAATCTTATTTTTTATATTGGTTACATAACATTAGCACTGCTTTAGGTAAAATTTCCCACTCGGCTTGTTCCATAACTCTTCTTTGAAGTGTTTGAGGGGTGTCGCCGTCCAAAACGTCAACTGCTTTCTGAAGTATTATCTCTCCGCCGTCTGGTATTTCATTTACATAATGTACAGTAGCTCCGGTTACCTTAACTCCTTTTTTTAAAGCTTCTGTATGAACCTTCAACCCATAATATCCTTTTCCGCAAAATGAAGGAATGAGTGAAGGATGTACGTTAATTATTCTGTTTTTATAAAAATCAATAATATCATTATCTAAGATTGACATAAATCCTGCTAAAACAACAAGTTCAGCTCCGCATTGCTGCAGAGCTGATAAAAGAGCTTGATCATATTTATTCTGATTATCAAAGTCGGTCTTGGGTATAATTTCTGTATCAATACCGGCCTTTTTCGCACGGATAACAGCATAAGCGTCAGCATTGCTGGAAATTACTTTAATAATTTTTCCCTTACCGAGATTTTCTTTAGCAGCAACATCAATTAAAGCCTGCAGGTTTGTCCCATTTCCGGAAACAAGAACAGCTATCCTGACAATATCTTTTTCGTTTAGCATATGGTCACGCCTTTCTCTCCCTGTTTCACTTCGCCGATAACCATTGCTTCTTCACCATTAGCTTTTAAAATACGTACTGCTTCATCAGCTAAGTCTTTGCTGACAGCAATACAAAGCCCTAACCCCATATTGAACGTATTGAACATATCTCTTTCAGAAATACCTTCATTTTGAATAAGATTGAACACAGGCTTCTTTGGTATTGCAGCCTTTTCAACAATAGCGTTTAAATTGTCAGGCATCATTCGAGGTATATTCTCATAAAAGCCTCCACCGGTAATATGAGATATTCCATGTATTTTAACTTTTTCCAAAAGATTAAGTATAGATTTTACATATATTTTGGTTGGAGTAAGTAATTCTTCACCCAATGTTTTTCCAAAGTCATTCACATAGAAATTGAGTCTTTCTTCAGTTACGTTAAAAACCTTTCTTATTAAAGAAAATCCGTTAGAGTGTACTCCCGACGATGCAACGCCTATCAACGCATCCCCTTCGCAAACCGCATCACTATCGATAAGTTTTATTTTATCTGCAATTCCTACGCAGAATCCTGCAAGGTCGTATTCATCAATTGGGTAAAAACCGGGCATTTCAGCAGTTTCTCCACCAATTAAAGCACATCCAGCCTGTACACATCCCTCTGAAACGCCGGAAACTATTTCTGCGACACGTTCAGGTTTATTTTTACCAACAGCAAGATAATCAAGAAAAAATAATGGTTTTGCGCCTGAACAAACAACATCGTTAGCACACATAGCTACACAATCAATACCAATTGTATTATGTTTGTCCATCAGAAAAGCGATTTTTAATTTTGTTCCAACCCCATCAGTTCCAGAAACAAGAACGGGCGAAGAAATTCCGCTTAAATCAGGTTCAAAAAGACCGCCGAAGCCGCCAATTCCCGATATAACACCTTTAGTCCTTGTCCGCTCGACATGACTTCTCATTAGTTCAACAGCGCGGTAACCTGCTGTGACATCAACACCTGCATCTTTGTAGCTTTTACTGCTGCTCTCCATAAAAACCCCCATAAAATATATTATTAAATACTTGCTATTTTAGTTTGAAGCGTTATATCTTTCTTAATGACAGCTTCTGACATTTTGGATTTCATTTCTGTCAGTTCACATGACAGTATTTTATCAGATACAGCTAGTATTTGAGCAGCTAATATTGCCGCATTCTGAGCGCCGTCGATCGCAACAGTCGCAACAGGAATTCCTGAAGGCATTTGAACAGTGGATAACAAAGCATCCAGCCCGTCAAGTGTTGATGATTTGATAGGAATACCAATGACCGGCAAATTTGTATTTGCCGCTATTGCCCCGGCTAAATGAGCTGCTTTACCGGCGGCGGCAATTATTACACCAAAACCGTTATTTTCCGCATTTGACGCAAATTCTGTAGCAATTGAAGGAGTTCTGTGCGCAGATATTATATGAGCTTCATATTCAATATTAAGCTTTTTAAGCATCAAAATAGCTTCTGATACTATTTCAAAGTCACTGTCACTGCCCATAATAATTGCTACTTTCTTCATGAAATATCCTCCTTATAAAATTAATACTTATATTCTATTGCAATCTTTAAATAATTTCAATAGATTAGTCATTTAATAAAAGTTTTCTACAAATATATGTACATAAATCAAGATATTGTATATATTTTGTATATAATTACAACATATTGTCAATCACTTATTATTCCCACCGATCAGACAGGCTGTTAATCTGATCGGCAAACTTTGCATGATCCTTATTTGATTTAGATTTATTTTTGCTTATTATTGACAATAATCGTTCTCCGGCAGCGACCAATCTGTTATATGAGTGTGACGGTTTGATGTCCAATCTTTTATTTATTGTTAAATGTGAAGTTAATGTACCTTCGTCAATTATTTTATCTTCCGCCAAATCATAACAGCTTTTATAATTTGGAGCTGTAGTATTACAATTATATTGACCTTTTAAATACTCAGAAAAATATTCGCATACAGATGCTTCACCGTGGGTAATAAATATATGTTCAGGCTTAGATGAAAACGCATTAATCCATTTTATTAATCCTGATTGATCAGCATGTCCGCTGATTCCTTCCAGATTAACGATATTCGCTCTAACAATTATTGATTCGCCAAATAATTTAATGCTTTTTACTCCGTTAAGTAAAGCTCTTCCCAATGTACCTTCAGCCTGATATCCGACAAAAATTACAGTACTTTCCTTTCGCCACAAATTATGCTTTAAATGATGACGGATTCGGCCGGCATCGCACATGCCGCTAGCCGAAATAATTACTTTTCTGCTGTCATCAGAATTTATAGCTTTCGATTCATCTGAAGTAATTGATAATTTTAAACCGGGAAAATTAAGCGGGTTTATTCCTTTATTTATTAAGCCCATTGCTTCTTCATCATAATAATCCTCAACACTCTTGCTGTAAATATTTGTTGCTTCAACAGCAAGCGGACTGTCCACATATACTGAAAAACCATCATATCCTTCAATTAATTTATTATTAACAATATCTCTCAAAAAATAAAGAAGTTCTTGTGTTCTGCCTACAGCAAATGACGGAATAACAACGTTCCCGCCTTTATCAAATGTCTTCTTTATTACAGCAGCAAGTCTTGTACCGTAATCAGTTGAAATGTTATGGTTTCTGTCTCCATATGTACATTCCATAATAACATAATCCGCTTGTGAAATATATGTTGGATCTTTTATTAATGGTTGATTAATATTGCCTATATCTCCGGAAAAGACGATTTTTTTATTAATATTATTCTCATTTATCCATATTTCAATACTTGCGGATCCAAGCAGATGACCGGCATCAATAAAATTTATATTTATCCCTTCACAAATTCCGATTTTTTGATTGTAATTATATGTTTTGAAATAATTAAGAGTGTTTTCAGCATCAATCATTGAATACAAAGGTTCATAAAGCTCTTCACCGGAACGTTCCCTTTTTCTGTTATTCCATTCAGCCTCAAATTCCTGAATATGTGCGCTGTCGCGGAGCATAATATCACATAATCTTTTTGTGGCCAAAGTTGAAAATATTTTACCGTTAAATCCGAGCTTGGTTAACATTGGAAGCCTGCCGGAATGGTCTATGTGTGCATGTGTTAGAAAAATATAATCTATTTCAGACGGATTGACAGGAACATCTTGATCAATGAATTCGTCAGCGCCTTGTTTCATCCCGCAGTCAATTAGAATTTTCTTATTGCACGCTTCTAAGTAATAACAGCTTCCTGTAACTTCATGCGCAGCTCCGAAAAAAGTTAATTTCATATTTATCACACTTTCAATATTTTATATATTTATAAGTCTGAATTGTATGCATAAATGAATACATACTTATAAAAAAGCTGCTAGCTAAGTTAATCTAAGAGATTACGCATGAATTATGTTTAATTTAGGCTGATATGTTCATCAAACCTTTCGTGATTAAAATTATTTATCCTTTCTTTCTATCCATTTCAAAATATAATAATCTGCTATTGCCAATATCATCATTCCGCAAAGCATGATTGGATATGCAATTTTCCAATTTCCGGTGCCTGTCATCATTGAATACTCTGACATTCCTCCGATTCCGGTTAATAATGTCAACGGCATAAATATAGTTGTTATTAATGTAAGTCTTTTTACAGATATATTTGTTGCGTTTGCAGCTTCAGCAATATCATTATTAATCATTGCCAGGTTAGTCTGAATTAAATTTGTGACCATTTCACGGTATATTTCTGTAAGTTCAAAGAACTTAGTTATATGGTCATAAATATCATTGTAGTGAACCAAAGCTTTATCCGGAATAATATTTATATCGTTTCGGCATATTTTAACCATAATTTCTCTTTCATGAAAAAGACTTTTTCTAAGCGACATAAGAGTTTTTCGGGTAGTTTGCAGTAGGTTTTGGTCAAAGGTATTGTGGCTTTCAGTCATAACATTTTCCAGAAATTCAAGATTATCTCCAACCGCATCAATTGCAGTAAACTTATTATCAACAATATAATCCAGTATAACATGAAGTGCATATGATGGCCCCATTTTTGCATTGTGAATTTCTTGTTCAATAATATTTTTGTATTCTGTTTTAACCCCGGGTTTGTTCAGTCCATCTCTTGAAACAGAAATAAAAAATCTTTTACCGATAAAAAGATTAATTTCACCAATAGTCACGTTTTTTTCGGTAAATGAAAATGTATTAAACAGTACTTGGGCATATTCCTCATATTCGTTAATTTTTGGAATTTGATCATCATCCAGACAGTCTTCCAGAGAAAGAAAGTGAATTTTAAACGGTTCTATCAAGGCCGCAAGATTATCTTCAGTTGGGGCATAATAATCCAACCACAAATATCCATTTTCATTTTGCTCTAATTGCTCAATCCCGCTTTCAAAAGTGATTTCATCTATTATACCGGTTTTATCTATAAAATAAGTATTGAATCCAGTCATTGATATTTAACTCCCTAAATAATTTATTGATTTAATAGCGGTAAGACTATTCTTTTTAAAACAAGGCTTTCTTCAGCGGTTACTTTTTTAAAGGGTTTCCTGCAATAACCAAAGTCGAAACCTAATAAGTTTAATATTTCTTTGATACCGGGTATCACACCCATTTTAATCAATTCTTTTATAATTGTATTTGCATCATTTTGAATTGATTGGGCGCTTTTGATCTCCCCATTGTCAAAATAATTTTTGATTAACAAAAATTTTTCCGCCATAAAATTATAGGTACTTCCGATACCTCCATCTGCACCCATAGCAAGACCGGCTAAAAACATTTCATCAAATCCATTATAAATAATTTTATTTTTAAAATTATTTTTGATTCTTTCAAGCATAAAAAAATCATTCGAAGTATGTTTTATTCCAATGATTCGTTCATTCTTCATAAATTCTTCAATATTTTCTTCTGTAAAACAAACGCCCGACATACCGGGGAAATTATAAATTAGCATTGGAAGATCAACCTGTTTGGTAATTGTGTCATAATAACCCATTATTTCTTCGAAACTAAACTTAAAATAAAACGGAGCTACTGAAGAAATAGCATCGATTTTTAATTTCTCGGCATGTTTTGCCAAATCAACAGCTTGAGATGTTGAAATACAGCCTATATGTGCTATAATCGCTGCTTTTTCATTAACTGTTTCTTTAACAATTTCTAGAATTTGTTTTCTTTCTTCAAGCGTAAGCAAAAAAGCCTCTGCAGTGCTTCCGCAAACATAAAATCCATTAACACCCTTTTCAAGGTTAAATTTTATCAATGCTTTTAATGCTTTTTCATTGATTTTATCATCAAATGTGAAAGGCGTAAGCAAAGCCGGAAAAACACCTTTTAAATCTTTCAAAATACACTCCCCTATTCAAAATCAATTATAGACAATAAAATACAATCATATCGATTATTTTGAAAACCTTCATGAAGTACTAGGATTTCACCTTTATGATTAATTCCGATATCACTGTATGCTCCGAATTCTTTGTTTATTGTGATATATTCCCGCCAGTTTTTCCATGTATCCGAACTATATCTTAATGTCAAATTTTCTCTTTTGTTTTCAGATGAAGCATTGCAGAAAAGTAAACCGTTTTTATATTCCTTAACACTTCCTTGGCAATAAGGATCAATAAGTATATCTGAATACTTACATTCGCTGAAAGTCAAACCATTATCTTTACTGATAGAATATGCTCTTCTTGAGCCGAATTTATTACTTCTCATATTAATATATAATCCGTTAACGGTTTCGGCTATGCATGCCTCATTTGTACGCCAGTCACACATACCGCCAATATGCCAATTTAATCCTTTGTCATCGCTGTATATAATATGTGATCGCGTAACATTGCGTGGCTCATTATTGATTTCGGCATGATTACATGGGACAATATATCGCCCGCTCTTAGTTTGAATTCCGTGACATGGCCCGGTAGCATACCAAGTCCAATTGTCTTGGCGGACTTGATGACTTATTCTTTCAGGTTTCGTCCAGTAAATACCATTTTCATAACTGAATGTTTTCCAAACACTTCTTGGGTAACGTTCGCCTGAAAGTATTTGAATTTCTTTGTCTTCTGCAAAATTCTTGGAAAATACCATACAGATATTTCCGGTATCCGTATCAACAATGGGGCAGGGATTTCCTAAAGTATTTTCACCATCCGTGGCAACAACATGTATTTTTCCCCAAGACCGTCCCCCGTCTTTGCTTCTTTTTACTACGATATCAATTCTGCCATTATCTGCAAGAGAATTTTTTCTTGCCTCAGAAAACGCAAGAATATAACCGTTTTTTGCAACAGTTATAACAGGTATCCTGTAATAATTATAGCCATCAGTATTCGCAGAAAAAATAATTTTGGTTTCTTTTAGCTTCATTATTATTCCTCCAAAATTAATTTCGATTGCACAATAAATAATTTTGGAACATTGAAATTTTAATATTAATTTTATTATAACAACTTGGAATCACATTATCAACATTTCAAATCAGTTATCATCAATAAATGATTAAACTTTAATTATAAAAAACCTCATTTCTGTTATAGACAAACTGAAATGAGGTTTTTTATATAAACATAATTATGTTTTTGTAACAATAATATTCTCAATCATATCAGCTACATCTTCGCAACAGTCAATTGCACATTCAAAAAGTTGATATAATTCTTTATTTTTTATAACAGTAATTGCATTTGATTCTTGTTCAAATAATTTCCTCATACTTTCGCCGTAATATTTATCGCCTTCCTCTTCAAGCCTGTTAATCTCGATAATGAGTTTGTTAATATTTATATGATTCTTTTTAAATTGCTTAAGTTCAACAGTTAATTCCAGCAATTTTTCGCATGATTCCGCTAAAAGGTCAACAAATTTACTGAAGTAATCACTACTGCCGGTAATACACATCATATAGAAACTGCTCGATATTGAATCAATACTATCAGTTACATCCTCAATGCCGCTAAGAATAGCGACTAAATCACTTCGGTCAATAGGCGTAATGAAAGCAACATCAATAATTTTCAAGCATTCATGGAAATGCAAGTCCCCTTCATGCTCCAAAGTCTTAATCAACTTAAGCTCTTCAACATTTATAACCCCATCCGAAAAAGCTTCTTTAAGCTTAACAGAAGCATCCCTTGATATTGTCGCGCTTTTTACAAACATCTCAAAATAATCAATTGTTTTTCTGCTAATCATTTTACCCATAATTTATCCTCCCTAAATGCTAAAATATAAATCTGAAGAATGTGGCAAACAGATATCCCAACAAGAGACAAGCGGGAAATGTTAAAACCCAAGCCATTATCATTTCTTTTGCAATACCCCAATTAACCGCTCCGATTCCTTTTGTAGCGCCCGCACCCATCATCGCCGTTGCTTTTGTATTTGTTGTACTTAATGGGATGCCGAATTTTGTTGCTATAAGCATACTCAGTGAAGCAACTATTTCAGCAGAAAAGCCCTGATATTTTTCCAGTTTAACCATATCAATACCCATCGTTTTTATAATACGATACCCGCCGATTGAGGTGCCAAATGCCATTATTAAAGAGCACAAAAGCATTTGCCAAAATGGTATTGCGGCACTTGGAGAATATTTCCCACCAACAACAAGTGCAAGAAACAGAACTCCAACAAATTTCTGCCCATCTTGTGCACCATGGCTGAAAGCCATAAGAGAGGCACTCAATATTTGGCCAAAGGAAAAGAATTTATTAGCTTTTCTTCGGTTTACATTTATAAATAATAATTCAACAGCTTTTGTAGCAATATATCCAAGAACAAATCCAAATATTGTTGATATAACAAGCCCATAAAGAACTTTAATTACCGAATCCCAATTAAACGCCTTCATCCCATTAAGTGAAATACCGGCTCCCATAAGCCCTGCAATAAGCGCGTGGCTTTCACTTGTCGGAATACCAAACTTCCATGCAGACACAGACCATAATACTATTGATAATTGCGCCGCTCCTAAAGTTATCAGTGCTTCATTTCCTGTCCCGATTGTTACAATACTTCCCGTTGTTTTTGCAACGGCGCTGCCCATTAAAAAAACCCCAAGTAAATTAAAAACCGCTGCAATCGCAATTGCAATTTTGGGCCTTAAAACGCGAGTTGAAACTACCGTAGCAATAGCATTCGGAGAATCAGTCCATCCGTTTACGAATATCGACGCGCATACAAGCAGTACAACAATTATCAATCCAATATTCATTTAAATTTAACCTTTCGATTTGATACTATTATAAACTGTCTTGAGAAAATATTAGTATGTTAGCATCTCTATCATACCCATTATACAAAAAAAATTCAATATATAATTAATGAAGATT
>CAYOAW010000054.1:0-2406 GCA_964402095.1 uncultured Eubacteriales bacterium
CGGCACAAAACCTATATAAGATTTGCCTGCGTTCAGCCGGACCTCACTTCCGTCCGGGGCATAAAGCTTCAGCATATTGCCTGGCCCGCCTTTTTTCCAGGTGATATTTTCGTAACCGCCGTTTGAGGCGAAAACTCCGGTACCGCCGGTTAAATCCATGTCAATGCATCCGGCCCGGTCATTCATTGAACGGACACCGCAGTAAAGGACGATTACATTGGTGACAGCCATCTGTTCCCCGCCGTCCTGAACCATTGGATTTGAGTTTAAATAGTTGTAATAGAGCTTGTCCGAAGCATTAAACTTAAACTCATGCTTGTAGCCTTGCGAAAAAACAAACGAAATACTGCCGCTTACGCCTCCGGCGGGTGTTTCCGGTTTGCCTTCGGCGGTAAATTGGAACGGTGAGGTGTAGGCAGTGTTAATATCAGTGTTGATATTCAGATTCGCAATGGCTTTTGACAGGCTTTCGCCAGTTGTATAACCTGTGTGCTCGATTGCGACATTCCGGGATTTGTCACGGAAAAAGTAGGTGCCGACATAATCCTTGCCTTCGATATCGTCAACGTTTCGCTCGTCCATGGCTTCCTGGGCGTAGATGCTGTGGCCCCAATGTATAAAAACAGCGTTAAATCCCTCGGCTATTTCAACAAAATCATGCCTTGCGCTGCGCATGGAGCCGACTTTTGGAATGGTATTTATGTCCGAATACAGCCAAAGCATGCGCGTCACTCCGCCCTCGACAACACCTTCCACAACAATATCGGGGGAACAGAGCCCCCATTGCGGTCTCGCGGGAGGGGCATTGTTGATAACAACAGCGATTGGACGCTTGCCCGCCGCGGTTTTGCTGAAACCCGCGAGTCCGGTAAGCGGATTTGCCATGGCGGCCGGTTCGGTTTCTGCCGAAGTTTGTTTGATTGCAGAGGAATCAAGGCCGGTGCTTGCTGAATTTTCCGATGGCTTGCAGCCGGAGAGCGAGCATGTGAAAAACGCGGTAAACATCATAAAGGCTGCGGCTAAAGCCGCTGTTCTTTTTTTTGAAGACTTGTTTATATTGTGTATTTTCGGCATAGGATCAACCTCGGCTTTTTTATGAATTGATGAAACCCATTATACTTTGCGGCAGGATTATTTTCAATAGGCGGATAGAACAAATTGAAAACAAAAAGCGCTTTTTACCGTCCTGAGTAAACGGAAAAACACCGGGAATCCGATTCAACTTTTTCTATTGACTGCATTTTAAAACTGCTTTATAATAAAAACAATTATTGCTCCTGAAAGACGGAGCGGTTCGGCAGCCCCAAAATTATTATTGGAGGTAAAAACAATGGCAAGAGTATTCAATTTTTCTGCAGGTCCGTCCATGCTGCCCGAAAGCGTGCTTAACAGAGCCGCCGCTGAGATGCTTGATTACAAAGGAAGCGGTCAATCGGTTATGGAGATGTCGCACCGTTCAAAGGTCTATGAAGAGATCATTTTCGGCGCCGAGGCTCTTTTCCGTGAAGTCCTGAACGTCCCCGAAAATTACAAAATCCTTTTCCTGCAGGGCGGCGCTTCACTTCAGTTCGCCGCTATTCCGATGAACCTGATGAACGGTTCGGGCAAGGCGGATTATGTTTTAACCGGCCAGTTCGCGACAAAAGCATATGAAGAAGCAAAAAAATACGGCGATATCAAAGCAGCGGCGTCTTCAAAGGACAAAACATTTTCCTATATTCCGGAACTTAAGAAAGAAGATTTCAGACCGGATGCCGACTATGTTTATATTTGCATGAACAACACCATTTTCGGCACATGCTACAAGGAATTTCCGGATACAGGCGACATTCCGCTGGTTGCCGATGTTTCATCCTGCTTCCTGTCGGAACCGCTGGATGTCTCGAAATTCGGTCTTATATACGGCGGCGCGCAAAAGAATGTCGCTCCCGCGGGCTTGACAGTTGTCATAGTGCGCGAGGATTTGATGGGACACGCGAGAGATTATACACCGACGGTGATGGATTATAAGACCATGGCCGAAAACGATTCAATGTACAACACTCCACCGTGCTGGTCTATTTATATCTGCAAACTGATGCTTGAATGGATTAAAAGCATTGGCGGCCTTGAGGCTATGAAAATTCATAATCAAAAGAAAGCCGACATCCTTTACAACTTCCTTGACCAAAGTAAAATGTTCAGCAATCCCGTTGTCCCGAAAGACCGTTCCATGATGAATGTGACCTTTGTCGCCTCCAGTGACGAGTTGAACGACAAATTTGTCAAGGCTGCCGCTGCGGCCGGTTTTGTCAACCTGAAAGGCCACCGTTCCGTCGGCGGTATGAGGGCGTCAATCTACAATGCCATGCCTATTGAGGGCGTTGAAAAATTGGTTGAGTTTATGAAGGAATTTGAGGCGAATAA
>CAYOAW010000054.1:2506-14940 GCA_964402095.1 uncultured Eubacteriales bacterium
CTATTGAGGGCGTTGAAAAATTGGTTGAGTTTATGAAGGAATTTGAGGCGAATAACTGATTGACCGGTGAATCCCACCACCGCCGCGGCGGTCCCCCTCCCTTTGACAAGGGAGGCAAGGCTTGTCCCCCTTGCTAAAGGGGAACCCGGTGTAAGCCGGAGGGGGATTCCAACCAAGAAAGGACTGATATTAATGTTTAACATTTTAACACTCAATAAAATTTCCCCGTTCGGGCTGGAAAAATTTGACAAAGAAAAATATACTTGCGGTGAAGCGGTGGCTGATCCCGCCGCTGTTATGGTTCGTTCCGCATCCATGTTTGACACGGAAATTCCGGCCAGCGTTCTTGCGATAGCCAGAGCCGGCGCGGGCACCAACAATATCCCGATTGACATTTGCACGGAGAAAGGCATCTGCGTTTTCAACACGCCGGGCGCCAATGCCAATGCTGTTAAAGAACTGGTCCTTTGCGCTCTTCTTGTTTCATCGCGCAAGGTCCCTGAAGCACTTGACTGGTGCAAGACCCTTAAGGGTGAAGGCGCGCAGGTCGGCAAACTGGTTGAAAAAGGCAAGTCTGCTTTTACCGGCCAGGAAGTCAGCGGAAAAACCCTCGGCGTAATCGGCCTCGGCGCTATCGGAATACTGGTTGCCAATACGGCGCTTGCGCTTGGAATGGATGTTATCAGCTATGACCCGTTTCTTTCCGTGAACAACGCTTTGAGCGTTGACCCGAAAGTCAAGGTAGTGGGGAACATTGACGAAGTTTTCGCGGTTTCGGACTACATCACGCTGCATACTCCGCTGAATGATTCGACAAGGGACCTTATCAACGCCAAAAGCATTGCTTTGATGAAAAACGGTGTGCGTATTCTTAACTTTGCGCGCGGTGAACTTGTAAATTCTGCGGATATTATAGAGGCCCTTGAAAGTGACAAGGCAGCTGCGTATGCCACTGATTTCCCGACTGACGAGCAAATCTGCAGCAAGGGAGTAATCGCCATTCCCCATTTGGGGGCTTCAACACCCGAGAGCGAGGACAACTGCGCTGTTATGGCAGCCAACCAGCTTATCGCATATCTGGAAAGGGGCGAGATAGTGAATTCCGTCAATCTTCCTTATATGCAGCTGCCCATGACCTTTGCGAAAAGGGTTTGCGTTATTCACAGGGATATCGAAGGGGCGCAGGCCAATATAGCGGCAGCGCTTGCGGGCTGCCAGATCACTTCGCTGACAAGCAGCGCGAAAAAAGGATGGGCTTATACGGTTGCCGATATCATCGGTACCGCTGATATTGAAAAAATCGAAAAAGTGAATGGCGTAGTAAAAGCCAGAATATTATAAAAACAAAAAAACGGACCGGCTCGCTTTCAAGTGAGCCGGTCCGTTTTTTTTACAATGATTTGAAAATATATCCCAGTTCTCTCGCCCGGTCGATAATTTCTCCGAGTGCCGCCGCGTTGTCCTTTGAGACGGCATGCAGCAGAATAACCGCGCCGGGGTGCAGCCTTGACAGAACAGTTTCCACGGCGAACCGGGTGCCTTTTTGGTTTGCCGGATCCCAGTCGGCATAGGCGACGGACCAAAAAACAGATTTATATCCGATCGACTGCACCAAATCAAGCGAGTCTTTTGAATAGCTGCCCTCCGGGAACCGGAAAAACGGCGCGGAGTAACCGAAATTGGTTCTCAAATAATTGTCGCAATTTTGAATTTCCATAGCCATTTTTGTTCTGCTGATATTCGGGAAGACCGGATGGGTGGTCGAATGGTTCCCGACGATATGGCCTTCTGCAATCATGCGCGCGACAAGTTCCGGTTCAGACTTAATAAAGGAAAGCGTGCAGAAAAAAGCGGCTTGCACATGCTTTTCTTTGAGTACATCCAAAATCTTGCCGGTATAGCCGTTTTCATATCCGCAGTCAAAGGTCAGGTGCAGGATTTTACCGGGAGAGGTCCTGTCAAGGGCAAGAGCGTCGTATTGATCAAAAAGATTTTGATTGCTGATGGACTCGGCAGGCTGAGAACCGTTTTTGCCAAGGCCGAAACCGAAGCCGTTGGCTTTGGTTGAGAGGCCTCTGGTGTTCTCGGGGTCAATGACCGTGAAACTGACCTCCGGTAACGGCTCATAGCCCGTGTAGGTTTTTGCCGCGCTGCCCGGCGCGCCGGTAATCACTTCCGGGTTGATATGCACCGGTTCATAATAAACGGTGGTTGGCTCTTCGGTGGCAGGCGCCAATGTCTCCGTTTCGGCCGCAGTGGTCTCGGCAGCAGCCGTGGTTGCGGCCGTAGTTGCCGCGGCAGTCGAGCCGGTTTGGGCCGTTGATGCGGTAACACCGCTGTTGACGCTCCTGCAGGCGGAAAAAGTAAACAGGACGAAGCATGCCAATAGTACAGCTAAAAATTTTTTCATAAAATTTTCCTCTCCAATATTGCTGATAATACCCTATAATGATATTATAACACTGTAATCGTTTAATAGAAAACAGTAATTATCAAGTCTTTAAAATATTTGGCGGTAGCTGCAACACTTTGCCCTCAGCCATACACTTATGTAATGAGGGCGGAAAAGAGGGGAATGAATGGACGCAAAAGCTAAGTTTTTGGTGAAGCGTGCATGTGGCGGTGAAGCGGAAGCTTTCGGAGAACTCTATGAACTGTATGCCAAAGACCTTTACCGTTACGCCTGTTATGTTTTAGGCTCGCGGCAATTGGCGCAGGACGCTGTGCAGGATGCTGTTTGTGCCGCTTTCTCGCAAATTTCCTCCCTGCGCAATGAGGAAGCATTCAAGGCCTGGCTGTTCAAGATACTTTCGAATGTATGCAACAGGCATATTTCCGAAAAATCCCGCCGGAGGGCAGCCGTTCCTTTTGATGAAGAAATGGAAGAAACCCTTGAAGCTCCCCCGGAAACATTCAACACAACAGTAGAGATGGAAGACATTCTTTCATCCCTGGCAGATGACGAGAGGGAAATTGTATTGCTCAGCGTGTTGCAGGGTTATAAAAGCAATGAAATTTCAGCAATATTGGATTGCCCGGCGGGAACTGTCCGTTCGAAACTTTCCAGAGCGCTCAAAAGAATGCGCGCTGAATTGGAAAAATAACAGGGAGGTTAACTGTTATGAAAAAATCAGATAAAGATATCGCCAAAATACTCAAAGCAAAGCTTGAAGAGTTTGATACATCAAATCCTCTGCCCCCTGAACTTTCCAAGGAAAAGATGACCGAAGTTTTAAAGCAGCAGCCCGCTCCGTCACCGAAACGGGCAAAGATACTTGATATGAAATATCTTGTTCCGGCTGCCGCGGCTGTCGTTATCATCTTTGGCGCGGTTACAGCTTATAATTTGTTCGGCGGGAACCGGAGCGGGAGAATTCCGGTTGGCACAGCCGAAGGGAGTTCTTCTGTTCAATCAACCCAAAATTCAACCGGAAATACACACACCGAAACCGGCAATATTACCTCGTCAACCGTACAAAGCACAACAAACGGACAAAACGGAACAACAACCGCCGGCGGGACCACATCCGGTACGGATAAACCGCAGACAACTTCGGCAGCGCTTATTTCCAATGCGGCCGATTACAAAGAAATTCGAAAAATATTCAAGAAGTTAAGCGACGAAAACACGGAAAAGAATTATGTCCTTACTTATAACAAAGACGCGGTTGCCGGCGCGGAAAAGAACGGTGATTCCGCCTTGGCCGCTACCGCTCAGGACGAAAGCAGTGCGGAAGGCACATCCTCGCAGGACAGTTACGGAGAAACCAATGTTCAGGTCAAGGGAATCGACGAACCCGATGTTATGAAAAATGACGGCAAGTATTTATACACCGTAAACAACGCGAATGAGGTTAATATTTTCAGCCTGCTGCCCGCGGATAATATGAAACTTGTTTCGACCATCAAGTTTTCCGATAAAGAGGGCAAATCCGAATATCCCAATTCCCTTTTCGTGAAGGGCAATTTGCTTGTGGTATTCAGCAACGCTTATACTTACAGAGTTTTTAGCGAGACACAGACAAAACAAAACGAAACATCAAGCGGAGAAGCGCCTGCCGAGAAGAGCCTTAACCCGGCAATTGATTATTATTCCCCCGGTTATTACACAAACAATAAAAGTGTCTGCACGGTTTATGACATCAGCAGCAGGTCAGCTCCGAAAGAAGTCAAGAAGATTTCGCAGGACGGTGATTTTATATCCGCAAGGCTGATCGGGAACGAACTGTACACATTAAGTTCTTATTATGTCAACCTTTATTATAAGGATCTTTTGAATGATATCTGTATCCCGGCAGTTACCGTCGACGGAACAAGCAGGATGATTCCTGCTGCCGACATTAACATCGCTAAAGACCCTGAGCCGAGTTACTTGGTGGTCTGCGGGATTGACCTTAACCATTTGGATTCGGATCCCGATACCAAAGCGGTGCTTGGCGGCGGCGCGCAGGCTTACTGCACAAAGGATTCCCTTTTTGCTTCAAGAACAGTTTGGGCACCGGCGGTACAGACAAACGGCTTGGGTCTGGATGTTGCGGTTTCGGACTCGAGCGGAACTTACAGCACGGAGATATTCCGCTTCACTATCGGCGGCGGGAAAGTAGACTACAAGAATTCCGGCAAAGTTGCAGGGAGTATTCTCAATCAATTCTCCATGGATGAATATAACGGCTATTTCAGAATTGCCACCACACAGGGCGAATGGGGGAAAACCAGCAGCAGTGTTTATGTTTTGAACGAAAACCTTGAAACAGTCGGCAAAGTGGAAAATATCGCGCCAAAGGAGCAAATCTTCGCTGTGCGCTTTATGGGCAATACAGGTTATGTGGTTACATTCGAGCAAAAAGACCCTCTCTTTGTCCTGGACCTTTCAGATCCGAAGGCGCCGGCCATCACCGGCCAACTGGAATTGCCCGGATTTTCAAGTTACCTTCATCCAATCAGCGACACCTTATTGCTGGGCGTGGGGCAAAACGGCAACGATAAAGGAACGCTCCCGGGGATTAAACTTTCGCTTTTTGATATCAGCGACCCCGCGAAGCCGAAAGAAACGGATAAATATATTATCGAAGGCGACAGTTATACCGAAGCGATGTACAACCACAAAGCGTTTATGACCTATCCGGAAAAAGAGCTGTTCGGCATACCCGTTACAACTTACAATTATACGGTGAAGGAAGACAGCGGATCTTCTTCCGGCAGTTCCTCGGCCGGTGTTTCCGTTAACGGGACGAACTCGTCTTTCAACACTTTCACCGTTAAAAACGGGAAAATAACAGCCGTCAGGAATTATATGGATAACCAAAGCGGAACGGACGGCTATATGTACTACGGCGGTATTTCCAGAGGCACATACATCGGCAACACCTTTTTTACCCTTACGGGAGCAGCCTTAACTTCTTACTCCATGGACACAGGCAAAATCCTTGACACACTTAAAATTGCTCAGCCAATCTATAATTATTATGATTACGGCATAGATGAACCGGTTGCCGTCAATTAATAAAACGATGAAAGGGATGTAAAACATGAAAAAGATTACCGGCATTTTAGTTGCGCTTGTTTTTGTGCTTGCATATTGCACAATGGCTTCCGCCGAAACGGAGACCGGCATATCACAGGAGACTGCGGTTACAGAGACTTCGGCGGAAACCGCCGCGGAAACAACCGTCGAAACCGTTTCGGAAACAGCATCGGAAACGACCCCGGCCGAAACGGCTGAAACAGCGGAACCCGACAGTACGGCTGCGTCAGAGGAAGAAACGCTGACTGACGAACCCTATGTTGTCATGGACAATCCGGAGATCTATTATGCCGCGGCGAACGCGGACGCGGATACTGCCGAAGGGGCAACGCTGTACAAGAGCATCGAGGTCCCCAAAACAGGCTCGGCATCCGGCGGAATAGCAGTGTTTACGGTATTGTCGACTGCGGCGGCCGCCGCGTATGTTTCCGCAAAGAAAAAGGCATAACCGCAACAGGTATTAATTAAGGACGCGCCCTTTCGGGCGCGTCCTTTTGCCGTCTAAGGGAATCGGTATTATTTGCCGGCATCCGACACGATGGTTATATCGGCTGCGCTGACAGAGGTAACTGTCAGCCTGTATTGGTTGTTTTCGGAAGCGGCCGCCTTGACTTTCATTTTACAGGAAATAACCGTTCCGTCATGATAGTCTACCTCGGCGGTGTAATCAAGCGTATCGGTCATCAGCGGGGTTGCACCGCCCGTATACTTAACGACCGCGGCCGGCGCGTCATACACAGGCACATAATACGCGTGCCCGTTGAAAATGAGCAGGTTGTTGTCGGTAAGGATATCGGCAGTGGTAAAGTTACTGCCAAAGACAATATCAAGCAGCTGGCTGACATCATCCTCCGGGAAAGAGACATATTTGACCCCTTTTTGAAGCTGGTCATATTCTTTCGCCCCGGCAGAATAAAACATAGCGCCGAGATAGGCAAGATAGTTGACGGCATCTTTGTTGTCAACTTTGCCGGCAGTGTAGCTCATCCCTTTATACGGATCATCGGCAAGCGCGGTATAGAGCGCGGCAAGCGGTTCGCAAAGGCCGAGGAGCTGTTTTTCGCCGATGGTTTCCGCCACAGCGGTTTCCTGTGTTGAGGCAGCCGCAGGCGTGGCGGTTGATGTTGTGGAAGCGGTTTTGCCGGTGTTGTTGCCGCAGGCGCAAAGCGTTGCCAGCAACAGACAGACTGTCATAATGAGTCCGAGGGTTCTTTTCATTCAATTGTCCTCCGTTTCGTTTTCATGCCCGGATATTCTACCATTAAACAGGGCGTCAGTCAAATTCAATTCATCCGGAAATTGTTGGCGCCGGGCGATATTTCGGGGTGATAATGATTGACTTGGCGGGTACCAGCGTGTATTGTTAATGTGTTGCCCGGCAATATAATTTTTTGATATTCTTTATTATTTCAAAAGAGAGGAATGCTTTATGGACAAAGTAATTGACGTTCTGAATTTAACAAAAGCATATGGCGACATCAAAGCGGTAAATGACATAAGCTTCTATGTTGAGCGAGGCAAATTTTACGCGTTTCTCGGGCCGAACGGCGCAGGGAAATCAACAACAATTGACATCATCAGCACCTCCCTGAAAGCCGACGCGGGTGAAGTTGCGATAGATAATTTTTCTCTCGGTAAGGAGGATGACAAAATCCGTTCCGTTATCGGCGTTGTGTTTCAGGACAGCCTTTTAGACGCGCTGCTCACCGTTAAGGAAAACCTTTATATGAGAGGCAGCTTTTATAATTTACGGGGTGATGAGCTGAAAAGAGCAGTCGAAAAAGCGGCGAATGCGACGGGCGTCAATGAGTTTATAAACAGGCCTTACGGCAAGCTTTCCGGGGGACAGCGCAGAAGGGCGGATATTGCGAGGTCTTTGATCAACACGCCGGATATTTTATTTTTGGATGAACCCACCACCGGCCTTGACCCGCAGACAAGAAGAAATGTCTGGGACACAATCAAGCAGCTGCAGAAAACAGGAGGAATGACAGTTTTTCTGACGACGCATTATATGGAAGAGGCTGCCGAGGCGGATTATGTTATTGTCATTGATAACGGCGCGATAGCCGCCAGAGGAACTCCCTCCGAGCTTAAAGAAAGGTATGCGAGCAATCTTTGCAGGATGGTGACAAACAATCCCGAAGCGGTTAAGAATGTGCTGGACGGGTTGCGGCTGAAATATCAGCAAACGGCGAATGTTTTCAGCGTTAATATATCCGCCACGCTGGAAGCGCTTCCGCTTATCGAAAGCTGCAGGGAGTTTATTACCGGCTTTGAAGTGCTTAACGGCACGATGGAGGACGCATTTATCGGAATTACCGGGAAGGAGATAAGGGAATGATTCAGCTGACAAAAAGAAATCTGAAAATATTTTTCAGGGATAAAAGCGCGGTATTCTTTTCCCTTCTTTCGGTTTTTATTATTATCGGCCTTTATGTTCTGTTTTTGGGGGATATGTTTGAAAAGAGTATGCCCGAGATTAAGAACGCAAGGTTCCTGATGGACAGTTGGATTATGGCCGGAGTACTCGGCATAACTTCCATCACAACAACAATGGGCGCGTTCGGCATTATGGTTGAAGACAGGTATAAAAAAATTTCGAAGGATTTTTATACGGCGCCTGTCAAAAAAAGCACCTTGGCCGGCGGTTACATAGTAAGCACGTTTGTAATCGGCGTTATAATGAGCATTGTGGCGCTGATTCTTGCAGAAATCTACATTGTTTCAAGCGGCGGAGAGTTTTTGCCTTTTAAAGCGGTGCTGAAAACCTTTGGGTTGGTCTTGCTGTCGGTTATTTCAAGCAGTTCCATGGTTTTCTTCATGGTGTCGTTTTTCACCAGCCAAAATGCGTTTGCATCCGCAAGCACAGTTATCGGTACCCTGATCGGTTTTTTGACCGGCATCTATATCCCGGTCGGCAGTTTGCCCGAATCGGTTCAGATTTTTGTTAAGATATTTCCGGTTTCACATTCGGCGGCTTTGTTCAGGCAAATTCTGATGGAGGTCCCGTTGACCCAAGCTTTTTTAAACGCTCCCGCGGCGCAGGAAGCGGAGTTTAAATATTCATTGGGGGTTGTTTTCAAATTCGGCGCTCATGTTGTCACACCGCTTGAAAGCATAGCGGCTCTGATTCTGACAGCCATAGTTTTTTACGGGCTGGCAACCGTAAACATGTCCCGCAAGAAAAAATAAGTCGGAATCTCTCATCGGTTCTTATCGCAATTAATCACTTTGGGAAAGGATATAATTGTATGGCATATGATTTTACGGACCTGTCCGTATCGGCGGCAGATGATGTTTGCAAAAAGGCCGGAGCCCTTTTTGCCGGGGAGATTGAGTTGAGAACCGGGAAGAAACCGGGAAAGGCAGTGCCGGGAAGCCCTTCGGTTCGTTTTGACCTTTGCGGGGAAGGGCGGTTGCCTGATAAGGATTGCTACCTTTTGGCGCTGGAAGGTTCCGTGCTGAACATTTCGGCAACCGGCCTCAGGGGCCTTATATTCGGCTATTCGTATTTTTTGCGCAAAACCATCTATGAGCAGGGGAAAATTACTTTGATTAAAGATATATCGGGCGAATATGTGCCCGATATGAAAATAAGAGGCCACCATTACGGCTACTGCACACTGGCAAATTCTTATGAGGCTTGGGATTTAGATGATTATTACCGCTATTACCGCGATATGATGTTTTTTGGCTGCAATATCAACGAACAGGTTATGTTCCGGGAAATCAGCCAAAAGAAAAACAAGCTGATGAAATATAATATGGAGGAGATGCTGGCCGGGGCTTCAAAACTCGCCGATGACCTGGACCTTGATTATTCTGTTTGGTATTACAACGATAATGAAAGCCTTGAAGAAGCCGTTGAGCGGCGCAGAAAAGTGTTTGAGCAGATACCGCGGCTGGATGCCGTTTTTCCGCCCGGCGGCGACCCGGGCGACTACCCGGCCGGTGAGTTTGTCGAAAGATGCATCGCCATTTCAAAAGTGCTTAAGGAAACACATCCGCATGCAGGCATGTGGCCTTCCGCGCAGCAGCCCAGGATTTTCCCGAATTGGGGGGAAGAGTTCATGGCATGCATGGAAAAACTGCCCGATGAAATTGACGGGATTGTTACCGGCCCCAACCGGGCATTTACCCTTGATGAACTGCGCCGCAGGCTGCCTGCAAAATACCCTATCCGGATTTTTCAGGATTTGACCCATAATGTAAGGTGCGAGTATCCGGTGCATTTCAACCGCGACGACTGGCATTATTCGCTGACCACCGCGCTGAGCCGCGAATGTATCAACCCGCGCCCGACGGAATTCCGCTTGATTCACCGGCTTACCCGCCGGTATGTCATCGGCAGCGTGAGTTATTCCGAAGGCGTTCATGATGATATCAATAAAATGGTTTGGAGCGATATGGATTTCTTCCCCGATGTTCCGCTTTATGAGACTTTGCTTGACTATGCCCGTGTTTTCTTTTACGGAGTGCCGGCGGAAAAAGCGGCAAACGGTATCCTCGGCCTGGAAATAAACTGGCAGGGCGACCCTGCCGAGAACCCGCATATTGAAAGCACTTTGGCAATTTGGGACGGCTTGCTGGAGGAACACCCCTTTTTGATAGATAACTGGCGGTTTGTTCAGTGCCTTTTCCGTGCGAAGTGCGACGCGCTGGTCCGAAGGCGCAGATGTTTTGAGCTGGAGCTTATAGAAAACGCGAAAATTGAACTGAACAAACACAACCTCGGCAAGGCCGTTGAGGTCCTGTCAACCGGATTTGACGACGGATACAGAGCGCTGCGTGACGACATTCAAACGCTTGCCGAAAGGCTTTTCAGGCAAATCGGGCTGCAGCTGGATGTGGAGCATTACTGCGCCGACTCTTGGGAGCGGGGCGCGACGCTTGAGACTATCGACTTGCCGGTGACGGACCGGCTGTGGCTGCTCAATAAGCTTAAGCAGGCGGCGGCCATGCCGCATGAGCAAAGCACAGGATTCATCGAAAGGGTTCTCGGCAGAACAAAGACCGGCAGGGATGAATTCTACTTTTCTCTTGCCAAGCACGGGTTTGATGTGCTTGGCGTGCCGCAGCAGGGTGAGTTCTATATTGACTACCAGGGTGACAGGCCGAATGTGAACAACGGCAGTATACCCATGGCGATGCTGAAGCTGTATGACCATTATTCGTTCCGCTGCAAGTTAGGCGGATTTACTGCCGGGACGGATTATATACTCCGGATAACCTACAGCTCCAAAAAGCAGCAGGCTGTCATACACCACCGTATAACGGCAAACGGAACCTTGATTTATGACGGGCCGCAGTACGGCGGGGAAAGGGATTTGCAGTTTGACGCCGAACTGCTCGCGCCGGGTTTTGAATCCGCTGCCTATGTGCTGCCCGCGTCCGTTTTTGTAAACGGCTGTGTTGAGCTGGAAATCACCGAGCCGGTTGCCGGCTTTATGATGAGCGAATTTTGGATTATAAAAAAGGGGAATTAATATGGGCAGGGACGCCTGTGCCGCAAGGCGGACAACGAAATAATTGACAAGCGTTTCTGCTGCCTGTACAATCGAACCAGGACAAACTAACTGCAAACAGGAGAGGAAGATAAAAATGGATCTGCTTCAGCTTTTTAAACCGGAAACCCGAAAAGTCATAGCGCAAATTTTATCGTATGTCATGATTGCCGGAACGATGTTCGGCTTCATCAATCCTCCGGTAAAAACCTTTACCCCTCAGCCGCCGGTTGTCGTTGCTGACAACACCGAAAAAATGACGCTGACCGGTGCGGGTACAAGCCCCTATGTTATTGTAAAAGGCGCTGATGCCTCACCCTCCGAAAACACCGCTGCGGCAAAGTTTCAGTCAATCCTGAAACAAATCAGCGGAGTGGAGTTGCCTGTTGTTACGGACTCTGCCGCCGCCCGGGCTCAAGAAATTATTGTCGGCAGGACAAACCGCGAGGGGACGGGTTACACAGTGGACCGTGCCGCGCTGGGCGATGACGGTTTTATAATCAAAACAGCCGGGCAGAAATTGATTATCGCGGGCGGAGAATTGAGAGGCACGCTTTACGGCGTTTTTGATTTTTTTCAGAAGTATATGGACTGTAAATGGCTTTCCAACACAGCGGTTATTATCCCGAAAAAATCAATCGCAGCCATTCCCGTTTCAATAAATGTGCGGGAAGTTCCGGCGTATCGGTTCAGGGCGCCGACGGTTGTGTATAATATGACTTCCGTCAATCCGGATTATGCCTTGGCAAATAAGATCAACGGCCTGGTGCAGTCTGTCAACGCGCCCGAATACGGCGGTATGATAGCGGATTATCCCGGCCATACCGCCGCACAAATTGTGCCGCCGGATAAATATTTTGCCGAACACCCCGATTACTACGCCCTTACGGAAACCGGGGAAAGAATTACGGATAATCCCTGCCTTTCCAACGAAAATGTTATTCAAATCTACATTGATTACGCCAAAAAGCAAATTCATGACAATCCGAACCGGACATCGATTACGATGGGATTAAACGACAGCAGCGTAACCTGCCAATGCGACAAATGCAAAGCGATTTATGCCGAGGAAGGCGCCAACGCAGGCACACTGATCCGGTTGCTCAACCGGGTATGCGAAGCGATCCGTCCCCTCAACCCGAAGGTTAAATTGCTGACCTTTGCCTATGCCTGTTCCGTTGACGCGCCGAAAACGGTTTGTGATGAAAATATCATCATTTACTACTGCCCCATTACGATGTGTTATGCCCATGCGCTGCAGGAGTGCAGTTATGACGCATCAAAGGCTGTCTGCAAACAACTGGTAGACTGGGGGAAAATAACAAACAATATCTATATCTTCGAGTACCCGATGAACTACAATGAGCAGGCGCTGCCCTACGCGAAATATGATGCGGTCCGGA
>CAYOAW010000055.1:0-2003 GCA_964402095.1 uncultured Eubacteriales bacterium
GATTTAATATATTTGGATATACAGATGAAAGATATTGACGGCGTTGAAACTGCCCAAAAAATTAGGAAAACGGATCAAAAAGCAATCTTTATTTTCATCACAAGTTATGTCAGGTTTATATCCGAAGCCTGCAGAGTCGGGACCTTTCAGTTTTTGCTGAAACCTGTGGCAAAGGAAGATTTCGGTATTGATTTTGAGCGGGCGGTGAGGTCTTATAAACTCAATCACGAGAAGCGCCTTTTCAGGCAAAAGGATGGAAGCTGTATTATCAATATCAGCGAGATTATATATATTGAGATATATAAGAAACACCTGTTTGTGAACACCGAAAAGGAGAAGTACGATTGTATCGGTACCATGGCGGAAGAAGAAAAGAAACTGAAAATGTACCACTTTGCTGCCTGCCATAAGAGCTATTTAATAAATTTAAAGTTCGTAAAGATTATCGGTATTGACAATATTGAGTTAACAAACGGCAAAAAAATTCCGCTGAGCAAAAATTGTAAATCGGGCGTTAAATCAGCTTTGAATGACTATATTTTGGAGTGCAGTGTATGAATAATATTAAACTTTTTATTGATATTTTCGGCACGATTATTGACGCGATTTTTATTTTTACTTTTTTCAGCGCGGTTGCCGATGCAAGCAAGCTTTCAAAAAAAACTTTATTATGGGGTTATATCGGCTACTGCATAGTATCTGCCGCGATTGTGATGACGCTGAGTGATCCGTTTGCCGTTTCGGGCGCAATGCTCCTTTTAACAATCAGCGTATCTTTTTTTTACAGGAGCAGTGTTTTTTCAAAAATTTTCAGCAGCACTATTATAGTTTTAATGATAATATTAGCGGAAATGCTTGTCGGCTTATTGCTTTCGGTTGTTACAAAAGAAAGCGTTGAAGTATTGTCAAAAAACATAATCTATTATATCCAGGGGGTTATTTTTTCAAAAGTATCTCTGCTGGCGTTAGTAAAAATTGTTCAGTACAGGAAACGGTCAAGCTATTCAAAGATATCGAAATCTGTTTTTATTCCGATCTTCGCGTTGCCGGTTTCAACAATTCTGATTATATATGTCATAGCGCAGTACGCTTATTCTCTGGTTGACACAAAGTCGGTTGCCTTGGTTGCGGTTTCGATTGTGTTTCTCGTTTCATCAAATATATTGGTTTTTTATCTGTTTGAAAAACAGCTGCGGCAGGATGAAGCAGCGAAAAAATCCACGCTGATTCAACAGCAGCTGCAGTACCAAACACAATACTACCGGGAACTGGCGGAAAAATACAAACTGTCGAACAAGACCATACATGACACGAAAAACCAGTTGTTTGCGATATCGGCGGCAATATCCGGCAATGATATTAATGCGGCAAAAAGAAAAATTGACGATTTATGCAAAAACGCGGCGGGCGGCGAAAGTTTTGTCAAAACAGGCAATGAGGCGCTTGACGCGCTGATTAATACAAAATACAATGATAAAAAAGATTTGAATATTAAGTTCAAACATAACATCGTGATTAATGCCAAAAACAAGATTGACAATATTGATCTTTGCATTATCATCGGCAACGCGCTGGACAACGCTATTGAAGCCTGCGCAAAAATCGGCGGAAATGATGAAAAAGAGATTTCGCTTACCATAAAACAGGCGAATAATTATTTGGCTGTTGAGATGACAAATCCCGCTTCGGAGCCGGTCAAAAAAGTAAACGGAAAAATCGCAAGCGGTAAAAAGGAGAAAGAACTGCACGGATTCGGTATGCAGAGTATGGAGGAAATTGTCAATAAATACAATGGTAATTTAAACTATTCGCAAAATGGAGGCGTGTTCAGCTTAAAAATATATGTGGAAAACTAGGGAAAATGCCCTGTTAGGCCGTGAAAACGCCCTGTTAGGCAAAAGCTATTGAACAATTCTGTTTTGATGCTATTCTTTTAGATGTCGGGAGTGATTCGTAATGATTGCTCAAATGTCTAAAAAAATAGCATTATTTTTTATCTCAAA
>CAYOAW010000055.1:2103-10582 GCA_964402095.1 uncultured Eubacteriales bacterium
TGCGGGCGCTTGCGGGAGGGTACCACGCAAAGAACCATTTCAGATGTTTTTCAATTTTATATTGATATCCCAGTCAAATCCTTGCCGTTTGAAGTTTTAAATGCCCACTCGTTTAAAACATCAAACGCGCAAGGTATGTTTATATATAAGGGCTTGATTTATTCAGATTGCTTTAATCCGGGATAGTAATTTTAAATAAAAATGGCAAAACTGTTTAAAGCAGAGCTTGATTCATTTAAAGTATCGATTTTTTCTATTGGTCAAACTCCAAAACCACTCACATGGAGTCCTTTGATTTTTGGGAAACAAAATGTATGGGTGTATTGGTGCACGGAAAGGATTGCCGATGTTGGAGTGCCAGTACCGAGTATAGGAGGATTGCTTTATCGTACTCTTATTACATTTCATTAATATTATAAGGAGGTTAACATGTTATGATTTTTGCTGCGTTTGCATTTGCATTAATTGGTCTATTTCAGTATCTTGATCCTATTTTAGGAACTAATGTATACGGGTATGTTGCTGAGAATATGCAACAATGGCTGGATCAGTTAGTGAAGTTTTCAGACAAGCTTACTGTGTTTGGTAATACCGTTGGTTTTGAAACATTTTGGCATTCTGTCGAAAAATTTGTAAACAGTTTCTTACCTTGGTAATTCGCGGAACATCATAAACTAAAAAGGCGGCAGCGATTAACCATAAAGGTTTCGTTGCCGTTATTTGTATTGTCACCAAAGATGGCGCAGTAAGTGCTAAATGAACCGTAATATATGTGAAAAACAAAAGCTGCCGAAGGCGGCAAGAAATTTTGAGAATATGATTTACAGTTTTCTGTATTCATTGTGTTAACGCATCTGAACCGGAAAGGAAATTTCGAATAGATTCATCATTATAGGGCACATTATATTAAGTGAAAAAACAGCGTCATGATTTTTGGTTATCCAAGTCAGTAAGTTTTTCATAAATACTGTTGATAACCTCGTTATTTGGCTCAACCTTGTACGCTTTCGCGAAAGATTTTATCATACTGTCCATTTCCTCGTCTTTTAAAGATTCGAGGCACTCGGTTCGATAACTCTGGTAATATGATGCGTCGATTTTTGTAATATCTTCTCTGTAAACCAGAAAAATGTAATCCTCAAGCATAATTATCTTTGGGTTGGCAGTTCCCGTTTTAGCGGGTTTCTGAACGGTTGTTTCCGGTGAGGTTGCTGTTGTTGTTGCTGACCCTGTATTCTTTTGAGTGCCGGCTTTTTCGGGAGCTGTTATGATTGCCTCGACCTCTTCAAAAAATCCTGCAGGGTAAGCGGAGGTGTCTCTCTTTATTATATTGATATCCGTGTTGGCGGTTAGATTGCCCTGCTCCGCGGCGTAATCCGCGCCGACTTCCTCAATGCTGTCCCCGGAGGCAATCCTTTTTGCCATCGCCTTGAATCTTAAGGTTAAGTCATTGATTTCGCCCGCAGTCAAATCGACTGTATTGCCGTCTTCATCGGTTTTGGTTAAATATCCGTTGATAGACCTGTATGCGACATAATTTTCGTAAAAATAGTTTTTTATATCCGTTTCGTCCGCAACCGTCTTGCTGTTTTTGTTTACAGCGGCCTTGCCGTCCTTATTGACGGCTGTGGTGCCTTCGCTGTCAAAATAATAACGGAACAGGCTGCCCTTGACGGCATTGAAAGTTTCTGCGTTTGTCAGCGTCTGTTTTGTGATACCCCTCGAAGTATAATAAACGGAAAAAACTTTCCATAAATCACTGACTTTTGCCGAGACGGATGCTTTATCCGATACGGTTAAAGACAGGCCCAGTTTATCGAAATTCTCATTTACCGCGGCATATTCTTTGCAAAGATTTTCGGCTTCATTCTTGCGGTCGCTTTCATCGGATGAAAAATCAAGGCCGTAGTCCGAAGGATTTGAAATAACTTTGTCCAAATAGTACGCGTAAATATCCTGAGATATCTTGTGCCCGTTAATTGTAAGCGCAGGCTTTTCGCCTTTTGAACAGGCTGATAAAAGTATAGTAACAATTATAAACGGCACGAGCGCGCGTAAGTTTTTTTTAAGCAGCATTGATGTTGAATCCTTTCAGAAACCGGATTTCAGATGCCGGCTCCCCGGCCGCTGTTTGAAAGATTATATCATGCGCAGCCTTTTTTTTCAACCGCGCCGGGGCAGGACAATAAACTCTTGCAAACGGGCTTGTTTTGTTGTAAAATATTTCCAAGCGTATATATAATTAAATGATGAAAGGAAGCATACTATTGAATGTGCTGAACAAAAAAACAATTGAGGATATTGATGTATCGGGAAAACGCGTGCTGGTTCGCTGCGACTTTAATGTTCCTATTAAAAACGGAGTTATTGCCAGCGACAAAAGAATCGTTGCGTCGCTTCCAACCATTGAATACTTGATAAAGAAAGGCGCGAAAGTCATTTTATGTTCCCATCTCGGCCGTCCTTCCGGAACCGGTTATGAGGCGGAGTTTTCGCTGGCGCCCGTAGCTGTTCGTTTGGCAGAACTGTTGGGCAAGGAAGTGAAAATGGCAAAGGATATTACAGGGGAGAGCGCCAAATCCCTTGCAGACGGTTTAAAAGACGGCGATGTCATGGTGATTGAGAATGTCCGGTTCAATAAAAAGGAAACCAAGAACGACCCTGAATTTTCAAAAGAACTCGCATCTCTTGCCGAAATATATGTCGATGACGCTTTCGGTTCCGCACACAGGGCGCACTGCTCCACGGCAGGTGTGGCCGACTACCTGCCTGCGGTATGCGGTTATCTGATTCAAAAAGAAATTACATTCATGGGCGGCGCGCTTGAAAATCCCAAACGTCCGCTTGTTGCCATTCTCGGCGGAGCAAAGGTTTCCGATAAAATCGGTGTTATCAACAATCTGCTTGAGAAGGTGGATACACTCATTATCGGCGGCGGTATGGCATATACTTTTTTTGCGGCCAAAGGCTACAGTGTCGGAAATTCGCTTTGCGAAACCGATAAAATACCCCTCGCTGTCGAAATGATGGAAAAAGCAAAAAACAAAGGGGTTAACTTCCTTCTTCCGATAGATAATAAGATCGGCAAGGAGTACGCTCCGGATACGCAAGCGATGACAATCAATTCCGACGAAATACCGGATGGCTGGATGGGTCTGGATATCGGCCCGAAAACGCAGGAGATTTTTGCCAACGCAATCAAAGGCAGCGGCACTGTTATCTGGAACGGCCCGATGGGTGTATCGGAATGGGACAATTTTGCCGCAGGAACGATTGCTGTTGCGACAGCGGTCGCTGACTCCGGCGCTATATCCATCATCGGCGGCGGCGATTCGGCTGCAGCGGTCGAAAAGCTCGGTTTCGCGGATAAAATGACACACATCTCAACCGGCGGCGGCGCGTCTCTGGAATTCCTTGAAGGTATTGAACTGCCGGGCATCGCGGTTTTAAACGAAAAATAAAATTCACCCGATAAATATTCAACCGTAACATAAAAAACGGCTGCCTTGGCAGCCCGAGGGCGGCAGATATTGCCGCCCGAACTTTAACAAAGGAGTATTATTAATGAACAAAAATCTTCGCAAACCGGTTATAGCCGGCAACTGGAAAATGAATAACACACCCGCGCAAACAGCCGCACTGATAGAGGAGCTGAAACCGCTTGTAAAAAATGCGGACTGTGATGTGGTGGTTTGTGTGCCTTATATTGACATCAGCACCGCTTTGTCGGCGGCGAAAGGCACCAATATCATGGTCGGGGCGGAAAACTGCCATTGGGCTCAAAGCGGGGCCTTCACCGGAGAAATCTCGGCAGAAATGCTGAAAGAAATCGGGGTTCCCTACGTTATTGTCGGGCACAGCGAACGCCGCCAATATTTCGGCGAAACGGATAACACGGTGCATGACCGCACCAGAGCAGCTCTCAACGCGGGGCTGAAGGTGATACTGTGTGTGGGAGAATTAAAGGAGCAAAGGCTCGAAAACATTACCGCCGAAGTGGTTCGCATGCAAACCAAACTTGCTCTGCGCGATGTGGCCGAAAACGAGCTTGAAAATATTATTATTGCTTACGAGCCCGTCTGGGCAATCGGCACCGGGCTTACAGCCACGCCGGAACAGGCAAACGAAGTGAACGCGATTATCCGCGGATTGATTGCCGAGCTTTACGGGGATACTGCCGCGGGTAAAATAATTATCCAATACGGCGGTTCAATGAACGAAAAAAATGCCGAGGAACTTTTAGGCAAGCCTGATATTGACGGCGGACTTATCGGGGGAGCATCCCTGATCGCCGAAAAATTTGCCGCAATTGTTGACGCGGCATCCAAATAAAATTATAAACGGGACGGACGTTGTGCCCCCTACGGAAATCGGAGATTAAGAATGAGTAACAAAAAACCATACCTTCTTTGCATTATGGACGGCTTCGGGCACAATCCGGACACATTCGGGAATGCTATTGCCGCCGCCAAAAAACCAAACCTTGACCGCCTGATGGCTGAGAACCCCATGACCTATATCGGCGCATCCGGCATGGATGTCGGGCTGCCCGAAGGACAAATGGGCAACAGTGAAGTCGGGCATACCAACATCGGCGCGGGAAGAGTTGTCTACCAGGAGCTTACAAGAATTTCCAAATCTATCGCCGACGGAGATTTTTTCGAAAATGAGGCATTTCTCGGCGCTGTAAAAAATTGCAAAGAGCATAATTCCGCATTGCATCTTTGCGGTTTGCTTTCAGACGGCGGTGTTCATAGCCATAATACCCATCTTTATGCGCTTTTAAAACTCGCGAAGAAAAACGGGATTGAAAAGGTCTTTGTCCACTGTTTAATGGACGGCAGGGATGTGCCGCCGATGTCCGGCAAAGACTTTATTGCGGAGCTGCAGGCGGAAATGGCAAAAATCGGCGTCGGCAAGATTGCCTCAGTGATTGGGCGTTATTACGCAATGGACAGGGAGAAACGCTTTGAAAGAGTGGAAAAAGCCTACCGCGCGATGACCGCCCTGGACGCGCCGGTTTTTGAAGACGCTTGCGCGATGATGGTAAAATCGTACGCGGATGAAATTACGGATGAATTTATCGTGCCGTGCGTCGCAAACGATGCCGAGCCGGTAAAAGCAAACGACAGTTTTATCTTTTTTAACTTCCGGCCGGACAGGGCAAGGGAGATTACACGCGCTTTTGTTGACGACAGTTTCAATGGCTTTAAGCGCGGGGAAAAGCTTCCGCTTTATTATGTTTGTATGACTCAATATGACGCAACAATGCCGAATGTCCATGTCGCGTACAATCCTCAGTCCGTGGATATGCCGCTTGGCGGGGTGTTAAGCGCGCACGGTTTAAAACAGCTTCGCATCGCGGAATATACTAAATATGCCCATGTTACCTTTTTCCTCAACGGCGGGGTTGAGACCGTCTATGAGGGGGAAGACAGGATTATGATTGATTCCCCTGATGTCCCGACCTATGATTTAAAACCGGAAATGAGCGCCTATGAGGTTGCGGATAAGGTTGTTGAAATGGTTGAGAGCGGGAAATATGATGTGATCGTTTTGAATTTCGCCAACTGTGACATGGTCGGGCATACCGGGATTATGGAAGCCGCTGTTAAAGCTGTTGAGGCTGTTGATGTATGTGTTGGCAAGGTTACGGATGCTATTGCCAAAAAAGGCGGAGTTACCCTTATTACGGCCGACCACGGCAACGCAGACAAAATATTGGAACCGGACGGTTCGCCGTTTACTGCTCATACGACTTTTCCCGTTCCTTTTGTGGTTGTCGGTTATCCGTGCGAGTTAAAAGAAGGCGGACGTCTTTGCGATATTTCACCGACGCTTTTGCAGATCATGGGGATTCCGCAGCCGAAGGAAATGACCGGGGTCAGTTTAATTAAACAATAGAACTCACTATTTCCGACCTGCAAGCCATAGGAGTTTAGTCCTGAGCCGCTGAAGGAGGAGTAATAATGACAATTCTTTTTAACATCTTCGCAATAAGGCAGATAGGAAGCGTAAAGACGCGGTCAGCGCCCTTTTCTGCCGTTGCGGAGATGTTTTAAATTCAGCCGGTTTTGACATATTATTACGGTATTGCAATATGTACGCTTTTGTTGATTGGGCAATTATAAATTTAATCAAAAATGACCGCGGCGCAGCAGCATCTGTTCCGCTTTTTCAGAAAGGATTTTTTAATTGAAAAACCCCTTTAAGACTATTCTTTCCGCTGAATCCGAGGCGGGTTATATCCCGAACCGGGAACTGCTCAGCCATGCGGTTGGGCTTTCTGGGCAAAACTTCGCATATGCTTTTATCTCCGGCTGGCTGTTTTATTTTTGCACCAATGTGCTTAAAATCAGCCCGAAAAAAGTCGGTATTATTACCGGAATAGCCCGCGGATGGGATGCCGCCAATGACCCGATTGTCGGAGGCTTTATTGACAAACGGAAAAGCGTGCCCGGGCGGAAACTGCGGCCGTACCTGATGTATTTGCCCTTGCCCATCGGCATTTTTTCCGCCCTGATGTTTGTGAACTTCGGCTTGAGCGAAACGGCCGCAATCATCTACTTCATTTCTGTTTACCTGATTTGGGATACGCTTTATTCTTTTCAGGATGTCGGCTTGTGGGGAATGGTCGCCATGGCCTCCCCACATTCAAGCGAACATTTAAGAATGGCGCAGTGGGCAAGAATCGGCGCGGGTTCCGGCTCGGTTCTACTTGGACTTTTTCCGCTTATTCTCGGGGCAAAAGACAAACTCGGTGTGACCGAGTCGCAGCTGTTTATGATTTGCGGCCTTGTCTGCGGCCTCGGCGGAGAACTGGTTTCGTGGGCGGCAGTCGGCATCAAAGAACGGGTGGAAAACAAACCGCAGGAGGAATCCATTCTTGAAGGTATTCTGATGGTCCGCCATAATAAAATATTGCTGACCATAGCGTTGGCACAGATACTTGGAGCGCTCAGTCCGGTTATTCCCGGCATTTATTTTTTTAAATACGGCGTCGGCACTGTACAGTTCGGCCATACATCGATGAACGGCGAAACGCTGATGTTCTGGTTTGGCATCGCATCAGGGTTTCCGTATTCGTTTGCCATGTTTTTCGCCAAAATCCTCTCGAAAAAACTCGGCGGTGCGAAGAATGTTTTTATCGTGTCAAAATCCGCCTCTATTATCGCACGCACGATGGCATATTTTATCGGGTTCGGCAGTTCCAAACAAATCGTTGCTGTTGCCGCTCTGCTGGCCCTCGCAAGCTTTCCGGACGGTGCATCGGACATCGCCAAAACCTCGCTTTGGTGTGATTCGATTGATTATGTGGAGTGGAAAACAGGCAAACGCACCGAGGGCATCTCTTTTTCCGTCCAAAATTTCTTAAGCAAGCTCACAAGCGGTATTACACTTGTTATCAACGGCTTTATGCTTGACCGCTTGGGGTTTAAAGAGTCATTGGGTGTTGCAGGGCAAAGCAAACTCTTCTATAAATGGCAGTGGCCGATTTATATGCTCGGTCCCGCTGTGGGGGCAGTGTTGTTCCTGCTGACCGTGCTGACCATCAACTACCCGAAAGCTATGAAAGAACGGGTGGAAAAAGAACTTATCGAACGGCGTGCCGCAGCAGCGGAAATTCGTGAATTACCTGTGATTGAAGAAGACGAAACGGATATTATTTTGAACGGAGGAGAATAAAAATGGATTTTTTGTCAGGAATTTTTGCCACGAGGCAGTTAAGGGGTCTAAAAACACTTCTTGCTTCGCTGCTTGCAATTGCCGAGATGCTGGGATTGCTTTTGTTTGACACCGCGGTAACCCCGCGCGGCCAGCAGCTCAATTTGTCGGGTTATCAAGTGGTTTTAGAGGATGATTTCAACGGCAGCGCGTTGGACCTGACAAAATGGGAATACCGCGCGAACGGAGCACGCCGCGCCGGGTTCAATTCTCCGAACCAGGTTTTCCTGAAAGACGGCAACCTGGTTATCAGAGCGGAATACCGTACAGACGGGGAATACGGCGCCGGTTGGTATGCCGGTATGATCAGATCCGTTCAGGAGTATACAAGAGGTTATTTCGAAATTCGCTGCATCTGTTCCGAGAGCGGCGGTTTCTGGAGCGCGTTCTGGCTCAATTCAACCGGTATGTCCAGTGCGGAAGCCTCCAACGGAGGCATCGGCGGAGCCGAAATTGATATTTTTGAATCCAACAATTACTCCGGCAGTATCTTCAACCGCAACTCCGTTACACATGCCGTCCATGTCGGCGGTTACGGTGAAGGGCTTCACTCCGAAAACGAAGGCAGCTTTAAAGTGCCTCAGCCTTATTCGCAGTACAACACCTATGGCCTTGAATGGAATGAGAAGGAATATATTTTCTATATCAACGGGGTTGAATCCATGAGAACCAGTTGGGAGAAAGGTGTTTCACAGGCGCCCGAATATGTGATAATTTCCGAAGAGCTTTCAAATGAGTTTACAGAGCAGCCGGG
>CAYOAW010000055.1:10682-14888 GCA_964402095.1 uncultured Eubacteriales bacterium
ATCCTGAAGGTAGGACAAAATAAAAGAATGTTTAACGGTGCTGTAAAAAATCCGTTCAAAGAAGTTCAGGATACTGCCGAAATCAAAGAAGAAGAAGTCTTTATCGGCAGGCGCGCCGTTATACTGAAGGATAAACGGCTGAACGTAAAGGATGCCGCCTTCGCCCCAAACTTCCGCTCTCACATAGCTGCCTATTTTGTCCGGATAGTCGTCAAGATCGATTGTTCCGCCGACACAGATGACTTTGCCGTTTGCAATCCAGTGGATTGTTTTTTGATTTATGGCTGTTACAGCAATGGTATCCGCCTGTTCATCAACGGCAATTTTGGTGACTTTCGGCGCGTCAACACCGGCGGCAGCTGTCCATTCCGTACCCAATTCAAGGCCGGTTTCAGCTTCGAGGCGGGCAACCTCTTTCGAATTTTTTATGTTATGGCTGGCAGCGAAGAACGAGCCCTTTTCCATGCTTGCCCGCAGATTTTCGACTGTGTTCGAAGGCATGCAAAAGATTTCCCAGTTTGTGTCAATCGCTGAAAGGCTGTGGGCATCACTGTCACCAAACGCGAAAATATTTCTTCCGGACGGCACGACATTTGCAAGCAGAAGATCCCAAAGCTTCCGGTCATTCTGTGTTCTGTCGTCATTTTTATTGATGAATTCCATACCAAGGCAGCTTTTATATGTTTTCAAAAGCTTGGTATATTTTTTTACAATATAAGCGTAATAAGGATTGCTTGTGTCATATGCCGCGTCGGGGCTGTCCTTTTTGGCACCTGTATATTCGCCGGGATGGTTGATAAAGCATACGCCGCCGGCGTCATCGACACCCTTGAGAATTTGGTCGTAATAGCTTGTACCGCCGAGATAACCGTCGCCGTAATCACAAAAGAAGCTGTTGACATGGGTATTGTTCAGCGCCGCGGCATTGTGCTCGATGCCAAAAGGCACCCTCAGCATGCCTCTGCCGTTTCTGCCCGCACCGTTGGTGATTTCCGCAAAGCGGGCTTCCGTAAGAGGCGTAGGGTTTGAACCGCCTGTGTCAATATTCATCGCCCAGGTAATACTGGGGTTTATATTAAGCTTTGTCCAGCTCCTGTCAACCGTAGCATGGTCCGTCATGGCCAGGATATCATAACCGAGTTCGTAATGGCGTTCGATCATTGCATTGAAATCTTCCCCGCCGTCGCTGACTATTGAATGAGTATGCAGGTTTGCTTTGTATTGACCGGTTGTGCTCCAGTTAACATTTTCATATGGGTTGACAATGGTGTAATCAATATCTGCCGCCGCACTTGCGGAGAAAGGAGCAACGGAAATCAGCATTACCCCGCTCAAAGCCGCCGCAGTCATTTTTTTAAAAACACAAGAATTCATGTTTATCTTTTACTCCTTTCTATAAAAAAACATAACAGGCAAAATTTATATATCATAAAATTCAGCCTGTTATGATTATAAGACATTTTTCAGGGGTATTCAATACTTTTCTGCTTCGCGTCCATGCACGCATGTGTATTTGCGGAAGTCGGCTTAAAACTCAATGCCGCGCCTTGCGGGGATACCCTTTTCAAAGGGATGACGCAGGCAAGTCATGCTTGTTATGTAGTCTGCGGCGGATATGAAGCTTTCCGGCGGATAAATACCTGTCAGGACAAGCTCCATATCGGGCCGTTTTTCTTTAAGCAGAAGGTCAACCGCCTTTTTGTCGATTAGATTATAATTATAACAGCCTACAATCTCATCGAGAACAAGCATATCGCAAAGGCCGGAATTCATCTTATCCAGCGCAAGGGCAAGATTACGGTTGTTTTCCTCGGTGACAGCTTCAAGCTGGGCGTCGCTCATGTTTTCAAAAAAGCTGAAATCAATGCTGTTCCGGCAGATTTCAATTTCGGGGATATGTTTTAGGCTCACAAGCTCGGAAGAATCCATTGTTTTAAAAAATTGCACAATAAAAACCTTTTTGCCTGTACCCGCAAACCGTACCGCCAGCCCCAGGGCAGCGGTGGTTTTACCTTTTCCGTCTCCGCAATACAGATGTATAAGGCCTTCGGCCATCTCAGGTCCACCTCTTTTTTGAACGGTTGAATTTAAATGCCTATTCAGATTATATCAGCGTTTTTGCACGGCTAATTCCATGCGGACAGATCTGTTACATCGCCGCTGTTGACACTGTAAAGAATTTTAATTTTGTCGCCGCTTTTAAGGATATACTGACTGCTTGAATAACTTGGGAAAACACCGTTTACGCTGTACAGCCAGCCGCTTGAGGGGCCGCAGTCAAAATCGTTCAAACCGCCGATTCCTTTTATATAGCTTCTTTGATTGTTTAGAAGGATTCCTTTTTCTTGAAGAACACGCTTCAGAAGCGATAACACAGTATCGCTTTTCTGAAGTTCTGCCGAGGTGTCAAGAATAACGCCGTCGGCAGGAACGATTTTATCATAGCCGGGCTGGTTTCTTATGCCGTAATTAACAGCATTGATACAGTTGATATACAGCAGAACCGTATTGTCCGCGGCTGTTGTCTGCGGCTGCGTTGCGGAGCTGTGCTTTGTTGCCGCTTCGCTCTTATCCGATGCTGTACCGCTAAAAGTACCTGCAGAGTTTTGGGCGTCTGTGACACCGCCGGTTGCGGACGTATTATCAACCCTGATTGCTGTCGTTTCGGAACTATCCTGCGGGGAAGTTGATGCTGTGGCGGCGGAAGAAGTATCAGCTGAACTATGCTGCGTGACATCCGCGGGGCCGGTGCAGCCGAAAAGAAATATAACGGCAATCAACAATCCCGCTATTTTTATTTTCAATTTATATCATCCTTCCTTGTCCACAGCCGGTTTTGGAGCCATTGGCAATATTTAATAAAAAACATGCAAAAGTCAGGAGAAAGCAATGACAAGCGCTCTTCTGACAGCTAAGAAAAGTGCGCTGAAGCCTCCGGCCGAATCGGTCATATTATAAAGTGAAGTGTTGCCGTTGTCATACCTGTTATACGCGTTTAAGCCATAAAGCATCTGGTAGGAAGTCATAATGTCTGAAGACCCGTTCCAGCAGCGCCCGCCGCCGTCGGCATTTATATAACCGGACAGGGAGTTAAGCATATTTTTCCCGGAAGATGCAACATAATCAGCGGAAAGCGGATCGATTTTAAGCGCGCTGAGTGCTGTTAAAACCTGTGAGGTGCTTTCAGCGCTGCCTGTGCCCCAGGAACCGTAACCGCCGTCCGCGAGGATTTGAGACTGAAGGTATTTCAGTGCTTTGTCGATTGCCGCCGAAACAGCTGAATTTCTTTTATACGGGGCAAGCGCTTGCAGAACGATTGCGGTTGAATCAACATCGCTTGCGGTTGTATATCCACCTGTGTCTTTAATCATGTAGTTGAATCCGCCGTCGCTGCGCTGGGCTCCGAGAAGAATATTCTTCAATTCTTTCCTTTGGGAGAAGGCAAAATATCCGCGTGAATCGAGCACAATCAGGGCGAAAGCGACAGGCACGGTTTTTGTTTCAGCACTGAAATCTGAACCGGTAACAGCTTTGATCAGGTCAACACCTCCGACATTTCTCGGATTAAGGCCGACAGCCATAGCGGAAAGAGCCAGCCTTTCATTATCTGCGAGGGTAAGCTTTGAGAAGTTTGCTTTAACTGCCGCGCCGATATAATCGGCATAATCGTCTGTCATGGTGTCATATCCGCTTCTGGCCATTGCGAATACGGTCCAGTCAAGGTAAAGGTCGATTTTGTTTGCGCCAACTTCGGAAACAGAGATTTTTTTTGGCAGCCATGTGGCCAGCGAAGAAGTCATTTGCTCCGGCGTGTAAGCGGCAAACGCCTGAACACAGCAGGAGAAGGAAATAACGAGCGCAAGGAGTACAGAGATGAGCCGGGTTGTTTTTTTCATAGTTACCATCCTTTCAAAATAAGAACCGCGGGCCTTTCGGCTCGCGGCTTTTTATGACATATACACACGGACTTGCCACATGAATACGCATCAACAGCTTTCCCACCGAAAGTTTTGAGTTCATCTTCTGCGGCAGGTCTCCTGACTCGACTTCATCCTCGGCCTTTTGTCTTCCCGATTTCATCAGTGACGTAAATAAAAGGCTTTGTCTGTCATACAGTAGCGGGGGCTGTCACGGTATTTCACCGTATTCCCTTTTGTGCCGGCACGATTTAACGGCGGCGGCAACCGCAAAAGATTAAATTGTCAA
>CAYOAW010000056.1:0-2269 GCA_964402095.1 uncultured Eubacteriales bacterium
GGCTTGTATCTTTTTTTATCGCTGTTTATCCACGCGCCAAGCAAATTTTGGCAATCAGCGATTTGCTTTGTTATCTGCTCATACTGCTTCGGCAGAATACATCCCTGTTCTCTGGCAATCTGCGCTATTACACCGAGCACCTTTAAACTCGTTAACGCGGAATGCTGGAAATCCAGCCGTTTTTGGTATGCATCGGCTGTTACGGGCGATTGCGGCATTTCGGACGAACACAGTTCGTCCCTACACCTGACGAACACCTCGTTTGCCCTGAGCAGATTCTCAATAACATCCAGCGTCAGGTTTTGCATCCTGCCCGTAAGGGTAAACCTGAACCGCTTGGGCGATTTTTCCGTCACCGTCATAATGTATGCGCAAAGGTCGTTTGCTTTGGTGATAACGGTTAATTCAGATTTTGGCTGCATAGGCACCGGCTTTCTCGCGAAAACATCATCTTTTCGAAAATTCCCTGTTTATAATTTTATGCTGTAATTTTATCATTAATTTATTATTTATGCAATAATAATTTTTCGAATATTTGCATGGTTTTTCGGGCAAATAAAGCATGCCCAAACCGTTGTTTGATCTGTTTGCCCCGGTATGTCATCCTGAGGAGCTTGCGACGAAGGTTCTCAGTGGTTTGTATTTTTATGAATCTTCACTGCGTTCAGACAAGCTAAATACCTTTAGCTGAAGCTAAATACCTTTAGCTGAAGCCACATACCTGTGGTTAAGACGACAACCGGAAAATTTTCTGCAAAAAAAGGGCTGCCTTCTGCGATAAATTATCGCAAAAGGCAGCTTAAAATGGTATAAACTGTTTTCTAATGTCCGGCGGGCAAGAACTCAACCTTCAATTTCATCCCCATACCGGAAGCAAGCCGTTGGAGTGTCCGTAAAGACGGGTTAGCGCTCCCGTTCTCGAGTTTGCTGATATCGCCCTGGGCAATCCCGGTTTTCTCTGCGAGCTGTCTCTGAGTCATTCCTCCGCTCTTCCGCGCGTCTATCATGGCCTGAATGATAGCAAATTCAGGTTCAAGCTCTTCATATTCCGCCTTGAAAGCAGGATCTTTCATCTTTTCTCTGAGAAAGTCGTTAAACGCAGTCATTACTTATGCTCCTTTCTGTTGAGGTATTCATCTCTATAGCTTTTAGCCCGCTCAATCTCTGCTTCAGGTGTCTTTTGGGTTTTCTTGATGAAGCCATTTGTCAGTATAACCTTTTTACCGATGAAGAAGAAATAAAGAACTCTGGATATATCAGAACCAACCTTAGCCCGCAACTCAAAGATACCGTCCTCTAAAGGCTTTGAATATGGCGCTCTCAGCGCTGTTCCGTTATCTTGCAGTATTTGGATTGTGCGAGCCATCTTAGCCTGCATTTTAATATCTAAGCTATTAAGAAACTCTTTTGCGGGTTCCGTCCCGTCCGGCTTATCATAAAAAATCACTTTAAGCGTTTGCACAGATCGTCCACCTTTTTTAACGGGAATATAACCCTTATTAAGGATATAGGATTTATCCTATATTGTCAAGTATATTTTCATATTTTTTGAGAGCTGGCTGTATGTTATTTCGGATGCACGCAGGGTACCAAATGAAGAACCGCTAATCAGATCTTTATCTTTATTAACCCTTCAGCTTTTCCTCCTGCTCGAGCGCATCAATCATCGCCTGCATTTCTTCGCTTACCTCTTCCTCCCCCTGGTGCTGCTTTGCAAGCAGCGCGCGCCGCTCATTGAGTTCGATATACATTTCTTCCCTTTTCTTGCCGACAAGGTCATAGAAAAATATCGGTATTGTTTTTACCATTCGCGGCAAAACATCCGCCGCGATATACAGAAAATAAATCTTCTGGTAAACCACCTTGTTGCCCTGCGACCACGGCGCCATGGGTATTGTCGCGTTATATCCGCTCCATTTAAAAACAAGGATTGTCAAAAGAGCGTTAAGCGGTGCTGTTACCCTGCCGATGAGGTTTGTCAGCAAACCGAAAGTGCCATCGGGGCGTTCCCCCGTCATATATTCCGTATAATCGTTAATTTCCCTGTTCATCTCATTTTCAAGCACTGAGGTTGGAGCGTTATCCAAAGCATTCATCCCCCAGAAAACGAAGAAGGTCAGTCCGAAAATCAGCGGACGGTCTATAAACATAATTCCGACTATACACTGAATAATCGTTCTGGCAAAATCTATTGCTCTGATCACCAAAACGCCTTTTCGTTTATCATTGCCGAACCACTTCATTACCTTTGGCACAAAAACAAGGCTTA
>CAYOAW010000056.1:2369-10149 GCA_964402095.1 uncultured Eubacteriales bacterium
CCGTAAACCAACTGTCTTCCGAAACCGTCCACATAAGAGTTGACCAAATTCGACTTGATTCTGTCGCTTGGGTTCGGCGTCATCAATGTCAGCAAATTACCTTTTGGAATATTGTAAATAGTCGAAAAAGTCTCTTGAATAAATAAAGTGATAAACACAAAGATAATTTTTTTGGGGTCCGATGTGTTGTTGTTTGAAATTAAGATGGCGCCGCAATATAATATAGCCGTACTGAAAAAATAAGGAACCGGCGTAAAAAGAAGATAAGGCCTTGTCTTCCCCCAGCGTGTTCTTGTTTTGTCATAAATGATTCCCATTAGCGGGTCATTGATAACATCATAGATGCCAATTAACGCCAGAATTGTCGCGACATAAACCATGTCCAGTTTAAAAATATTTACAAAGAACAGTGTTCTGTAAGAGCCGACACCGTTTATTATCGAACCGGCAAAGCTGGCAATTGCAGGAAACAGCAGTTCTTTTGTCCGCAGAACATTGGTATTGAACATTTTATCGGCAATTTCCTGATATTTCGACAGCTTTTCCGTTCCGATCTTTGCAGCCGAATTTTCTTCCGCGCCGAAAACTTTCTCAACAAACTTCGGTTCATTATCCGCCAAAAGTTTCATCCCTTTCATACTCGCAAATTTTCACAGGTAAAAAGTTATTTTTCAGTCCGTAACCGTTACTGCGCATGAAATTTTATAATAACCGTCTTTTGACAGAATATATATTTCTGTCCCGCCTTTGGAAACGGCGGTAACATTGCCGTTTTTGTCAACCTTGGCAATCGCCGGATCCTTGCTGAACCACAATACCTCTTTTATTGTCGCGTCATCAGGTTTAACATACGCGTCCAATTTTGCTGTGCTTCCGGTTTTCATGTTAAGCTTCTTTTGTGATATTTTTACTTTCTTCACCGGGACTTTCACATATACTTCACAGGTGTCTGTATATTTTTTCCCCAGGAAATCAAACTCGGCGGAGATCATCACAGGTTCCTTGCTGATTTCCTCCCCCTTCACATAACCGTCGCTGCCGACGCTTGCGACGGCAGGATTTGAGCTTGACCATTTCGCTTTGACATCTCCCGACGCGGTAATCAGCGCATTGATTACCAAAATATCACCCTTTTCCATATTCAATGTTTTCGGTGAAAGGGTAAGATTAGCCCAGGTAAAGTTGAAGTTTGTTTTTTCTTCAACCGTGAAAGTCATCTTCCTTGTCCCAACCGGTGAAAGTTCACCCAAAAATGTTATATCCGCCTCGACAACTATTTTTTTAATATAAATTATATTGCTGATTTTATTGGTCAAACGGTTCACATTTGAATCAATCTCAAGCCCTGTGCATCTGGCTTTTACATCGTCAACTGACGCAAAATTTTTACAGCTGTCCCAAAGGTAACGGAAAACGGCTTGGGTATTCGACATATGAAAGCTCTGATTTACAACGCCAATCATACCGAACGGATTTTCCTCATCCGGGAAAAGTATTTTAAACGTATAATTGTCCGCTTCCTCTTTGCTTTCGCTTCCGGCAATTAAAGCCGGATCAAATTTCAAATTCCAAAGTTTTTCGGAATAATCGCGGCCAAAATCAAAACTTGATTCGGGATATTTTTTTATAAGATTGTCAAGGATCGAATCTTTTGCATAAATGAAAGATTTTTTCAGCATATCACCGTTATCGCCGAAAGAAATACTGTCATCATCAATTGATAACTCGGTGTTTATATCAAGCTTTGTTTTTTCTGCCTTCGCATAGTCAACACAATAATTTAAATATTGAATTATTTCCTCTTTGCTTTCCGGACGTTGCGTCAGGCTTTGCTGATAATTCGCTTCCGGCGGCTCCTGCCCCTCAGCGGACAGAACCTCAATTGCACCCAGGGTAATACCTCCCAAAAACATCAGAACCAGAAAGACCATCAGCAGTTTTGTAAGCAAATTTCTCCTATCCATTCAAACTGCTCCCTTCGGCAATAACATCTCTGTCCGGTTCTCCGGCCCCGGCAGACGGCAAATATACCGGCTGCGTAATTTCATCTAAAGTTATTTCTTTGCGTTTCAGCTTTTTCGCGACTTCAATCCTGTATAAGTCACCCTCAACATAATTTACTGTCACGCCTCTTTTAAGTACCGTTATATTTAGAATTAAAATAACAGCAAAAGCAATCATCACAGCATATCCGCCGAAACCGTCAGCCACCGTGAAGACAGTGCTTGCTGTTACTCTTGAAAAAATATTGACGGCAGCAACAGTCCAAACAGCCGCCCCGATGCCAAAGCCGCTCATCACAACAAGCAATACCGTCATTTTTTTTATACTGATGAAACACAGCAACTGAAAAAGAAGAATCAATACCGCAGCCGCCGCTACGGCAGACAATCCGTAAAATATATTGATCGCATGCTTAGCATACAACCCGACAATTTCCGAATTTTTCAGTGCTGACAGATAATTTAATGTACCGTCTGTAAAAAAAGAATACAGCCCTATTAAACTGAACGGCATTTTCTTTTCAAAAAGCGGTATCACCATTTTAAAACTGCCGAACGAAAGCAGCGCCGCAAGGAGCGGCAGTATCGAAAGTGAAAGTCTTGCGACAAGAAGCTTGCTGCCGATAAAAGCGGTTTTTACATTTGCCCATTTAACTCTGATTTTAGCGGCATCCATTTCAGCGCCCTTTGCGTCAATATAGAACTGTTCTTCAAAATTGTAGTAAGCTACGTTGACACCGCATTCGGGGCATTCCGGTTTCCAGTCGGTCCATTTCAGCTTATAGTTGCATTTGGGGCAATTGGCCAATTTCATCACTCCGATACAAGTTTATTTAAGCACCGGCTTACTATATTTTTTCTAAAGTTATAAACGCGCCTTCACAGGATTGCAGCAATACGGTAAAACACATGCCGGCTCCTGTTGTTTCGAAGACTGCACCGTTTTTATAAACGGTTATAAAACAAGGGTATTTTAAGTCCACTTGGATTTCCTCCGGCGCATCGGGCGCGTACAGGTTTCGGCAGTTCACGAGCATAAGCGCATATCCATTGCCGCTGTTTGCGATAAAGTAACCCGCCAGCGCCGAGTATTCCGAAGTGATGCCTGTAACACATTCGATTCCTGCAAATCCTTTTTTCAGGGAACTCTTTTTCTGATCTCTAAAAGCACGTTTCAAATATCCGGTTTCCTTTTTTGCGGGGACGGGCAGCACGCCGAGGTTTTTAAAACGCATATAAACGGGCGATAAGGTGTTGAGCTCAGTGTTAATTCTTTTGGCATAAAGATACTGTTCGGTAACATTACCTTGTTTATCAATCATCGCGTATGCATCGGAACCCCAAACGGGCGTATACGCCACATGCATCAGGCACTTTGCCCCGTAGGCAAGCGCGGTGTATGCCTGCCACCTGATTTGCTCATAGGTCGGCAAAGCATATATCCGGTCAAACCAATTGCCCTGTGTCTGCAGGTACAGCCAGAAATCACGGTTGTTTTCCCTGCAGGCAGAAGCGGCCGTATCATAGGTATGCAGGCAAATCGCGAACGCCATTGTTTTGAGGAGCGATATGGAAAAGAACGGATATTCGTCCAGGCTGACAAAATCCGACGGTACTCTTTTAACATACTCCGCGATATATTCCTTATAATTTTTCGTGCCAAGCATTTTAGCCGGGGTGCCGGCGGGAAAAAGGTTGTAAAACAAAAACTTGTCAGGCATTTTCTTTTTATACAGCCGGTAATACTCACCCATCGCGTCAAAAAAACTTGCGTGCGGCTCGTCAAAGGCTGTGTCACCGGCCCGGGCGGGGTGGGCGGTGTAATGATCGAACAAATCTTTTCCGGACGCCGCCGCATCTTTGACTGAGCTGCCGTTAGGCAGACTTTCATCTCTGGAAATCAAGGCGATTCCATATTTTTCGCAAGCATCCGCGAGCATTTTTTGGTATTCTCCGGTGTTCTCGTTGATGAGGAAATCAAAGCCGCCGTCGGCAATCAGCCCGATATCCCCGCCGTCAATATGAGGGTCTGCATAAAATATCGCTGTGCCGATTAGCAGCTTCCCGCGGTTTAATCTTCCGCCGATAATCGGCGGTTCTTTCTCCGGATGCGGGATAAAGTCGCCTGCGGCAACACGGGCTTTGTCCGCAATGCGGATTTGTTCTTCCTGTACGGACGCAACGGGAAAAAGCTTGCCTAAAAAGACAATTGCCGGTTTCAGATTTATTTTCGTAATTTCGCCCATAAATACTCCTGTTTTCTGAAATCGTGTTCCCGCAAGTACCAAGAATCGACAGTCATTAAATACCCGAACAGATTTGAATACTGTTCGGGTATCGGTATTTCTCTGAATTTATGACACCGGATAGGTTTGGCGCAAATAGGTAAAAAGTTCGGTAAAGAAAGAAACCAGCACGTTGAGCCATGAATTTTCGCCGAATATCTGACCTGAATCAGTTCCCGCATCATTATCAGCCGTAAGGGGTGAAATGGTATTCGTTTTTTCATCAAGAATTAAAAATTGCGGATACTTCGGATTATCAAAAACAGTAAGCTGCTTTTCTGAAAAGAAGATACAGTTGATAAGGGCGTCATAATCGTCTGAATCTCTCATATGAACAAAATCTCTGACAAACCAGGTTTGCTCGGGATATCTGCAGGTCGAAGCGTCAATTTTTTTATCCGCTGAAATATGATTGTGCCCGCAATTGACCGCCTGTTTGTAATCTGTGCCCAAAGTTTTATCAAGGTCGGCGATCGTGGCGCCAAAGCTTGAATATTTCGCGTCTACAACAGCATCTGTTGAATTGTTGACGCTGTTCCCGCAAGGGAAACCCTGCAGATTATATTTTGATATAATTCCGAACTTAATCCCGCGCTCGATAACTCCGTCAATCAGCATCCCGTTTTTCACCTGGACATTGTAATGGTAATTGTCGATTTTTTTTATCAGTTCACTGTAAGTTCCGGTATCGCTTAGCAGCAGCTTTTTTGCCGCTTCATAGTATTCGTCAGGAACCAGTGACCACATGCCGGGAGAAGTTGCAAAACATTTTGTCAAAACCTCCGGGTAAACACGGGCGGCAAGGTTTTTAATTGCAATATTAACAGCATCAACCGCAGCTCCAACCAGCCCTGCTTTTTGAAGAACTTTAACAAGCGATGTTATCAAAGCTTCTTTGCCTTCGTTATGCATAAAAGAATCGACATAGCGGACAACGCCGGTGGGGTCAATTTTAATATTGCCGGAAAAAGGTTCGCCGGCGCATGATACGCCGTTAAGCGCCGCGGCTGAAAGAACCAGCCCGGCAATCCTGTCATAGCCAAACTGAGCAATGTATGACATTGTCATAATTGAGCCCATACTGTATGCGATCAGATTAACCTTATCATGACCCGTAACGGAACAGACATATTCAATAAAATCTCTCAGCTGAACCGCAATATCCATAGGGTCCTCACGCCAGTCATAGAAAAATCTGGTTACGTTCCCGGGAGTATGGGCTGATATGCCCGGATAGGACCAGTTAATCCCTGTGCCTTTTTTAACAGTACCGTCCGGATTGCAGGCAAAATCCTCAAGAACTTTATCAGCAACCGGGATAAGCGCGTCTGCGGCATCATCCCAATCACGGGTAAAAGCAAATTTTGCCAATCCCAAAACCGTATCAGCAGTTATCGCTGATTTAATTATGTCAGTCGAAGGCGGAAATATCACCTGCGCATGATCGGTTCCGAGGTCTTTTTGAATATCTATAGATGCTATACCGGTAACATAAATAACCGGATCATAACCGCACCCGCAGGAGGGTGCGCCGGCGGACAGAGCAAATACCCCCAACATCGGGCCGGCAAGTAAAACAAACGCTGTTGCAATCGAGAGAATTTTAGGGAATTTCGTCCGAAGCATAAATCTTATCCTTTTTCAATATAAATCAAAGTGCCGGGGCCAAATTTCTCCGTAATTCTATTGTTGAAATCAACAGTTTTCCTGCACTTTCCAATTAATGTTTAGTATAACAGTTAATTCTTTTCGCGTCAATGCAGATATAAAATTAAAGTTGCCTTCCGATTATAACCTTTGATATAATAAACAATAAACGCAAAGGCGTTTTCATTATAATGGGAGGGTATGTTATGATAACAGTCGGTGATAAAACAGAACTCTTTATAGATGAATATTTAATCGATAAAACCGAAAATATTGAATTCAGAATCAACACCCCAGAAAGAAGAGAAGAAGTGTTGCTTTTCTCCCGCCCCTGGGAAGGTTATGGCAGCCTGGGCAACACGGTTTTCCGTCATAACGGAAAAATATATCTTTATTACCGGGGATTCCCGAGCGAAGGCAGCGACAATGATGAAAAACAAACGGCCTGCCTTGCTGTCAGCGAAGACGGAATCCATTTTGAACGGGCCAAGATAAATAAATTTAATTACAACGGGATTACAGACAACAATATCGTTTTTATGGGTGTCGAGGCGCATAATTTCGCGCCGTTTTATGACAACAACCCCAAATGCCCGGCTGATGAAAAATTCAAGGCCGTCGGCGGCATTTTGGCTACCGGCGGCATTCATGCTTTTAAAAGCGCTGACGGCGTAACTTGGGAGCGCATGAGCAGCAAACCCGTTATTACAAAAGGTGCCTTTGATTCAATGAACACAGCTTTTTATGACACCACTACCGGATTATACCGATGCTATTCCCGCTATTGGTTGGAGGGCGGCTTTTCCGGCTGCCGCGCGATACAGTCCTGCACATCGGCGGATTTTATCCACTGGAGCGACCCGATCCCGAACGCATATCCCGACAAAGATGAAATCACAGAGCATTACTATACCAACGCGACAAGGCCTGTGCCCGGGGCGGAACATATTCTCATCAGCTTTCCGATGAGATTTATGCAGGATAGAAAAAAACTCGCGGATTACATGAGCAACGGCGTTTCAGACGCTGTGTTTATGTCCAGCCGGGATGGTATAAATTGGAGCAATCCGTTTAAAACCGCATGGATTTCACCTTCCATGAACGAACGAAACTGGACACAAAGAAATTATATCACCGTTTCCGGAATTATTGATACAGAATATGAATTTCACTTTTATGTTGAAGAAAAATATATGTGGGATGACTGCGCTGTCGTCCGGTATTCAGTTGCGAAAAACCGTTTCGGATCGGTTTATGCCAACAGCGACGGCGGAAGTATACTTACAAAACCGTTTATATACGACGGAACCGGTTTCTTTATTAATTACGCTTCATCAGGAGCAGGAAGCATCTCTTTTGCTGTTCTTGATGAAAATGGCAAAAGTGTTGAAGGTTTCGATTTTGACAAATGCGGTGAAATTTACGGCAATGAACTCCACAGGGAACTTCTTTGGGCCGGACAAAGCCTTAAAAAAATGCGCGGCAAAGCAATCAGGCTTTCAATCAAGCTGAATGATACTTATCTTTACGCTTTCGGAAAATAAAATACTCTTTGTTAAAAGACCGCCCGCAGAAAAAATTTCTGCGGGCGGTCCGGTTTTTGTCCTATAATTACTTCATTAAGCCCTTAAGCTGCCAGTTATATTTATAGAATACTATTTTAACTGTCTGCTGGTGGGACACTCCGTCATTATCTGTCACCGTAAGAGTGATATTGGCTGATCTGGCAAAAAGGCCACGGTTTGATATGTTGCCTTCTTCGTCAATGACAACCTTTTTATTATCCGATTTCCATTCAACATTTGCGATATCCAGATCGGATGTGTAACCAAGCCAGTATGTAAC
>CAYOAW010000056.1:10249-14806 GCA_964402095.1 uncultured Eubacteriales bacterium
GAAAGCGCCCTCTCCGATATGAGTCACCTTGCTGCCGATATTCAGCGAACTCAGGTAATTGCCGCCAAACGCATAATCACCGATAAAAGCCAGGTTACGGGAAAGATCAATGTAATTCAGGGAACATAAAGCGAACGCATAAGCTCCGATATCAGTTACAGTTTCCGGAACTGTATAACCAATTCCGGACCAGTCATAATCATCAAAGATATCAATATCCTGTTGCATTCCCGCAGGATATTGAAGGAGTATTGTCATATCCTTGCTGTACAGAACACCGGAAAGGCTCGTATAATTCGCGTTGGCATCGTCAACCGTAATTTCTGTGAGTCCGGAGCAAATACCAAACGCACCATCGCCTATCGCGGTTACCCCTGCCGGGATCTCGGCTGAAGTCAGGGTTAAGCAAGCAAAAAACGCGGAATCACCGATTGTTTTTAAACCGGTCCCTAACGTTGCCGTGGTCAAAGCTTCACAGTCATAGAAAGCACCTTCACAGATTGTTTGGACAGCGTTCGGAATTTCAACAGATTCTAAATACCAGCACCATGCAAAGGCATAGTCTCCGATTGAAACAACACTGCTGCCGATCGTAACTGCTGTTAAGCCATAGCAGTCTGAGAACGCGTAATCGCCGATAGATGTTGCGCCTGAACCGACAACAATTTCTAAGATATAGCTGTTGAACCATCTCCACGGGGTATTGCAGTCATAAGTATCCTGGTCATAAATAAAGTTTGTCATTGTTCCGGTGCCGGTGATGTTAAGCACACCGGAGTCAAGATCAAAATCCCAACCCAAAGCGGTGCCGCATGTTCCGCTGACGATTGAAGATGTCTCCCCAACAACCGCAGTCACATCAAATCCGTAACCTGTAACATGCCTGTCGGTTGAAAATTCCAGGTAAAACGCGTTGCCTATAACATTTATCGTTTTTCCGGCAAGTTCATCTCCGGAATAAGCTGCCACAAAATAACCCTCGCTGTCATATATATAGATATAATCGCAGCCTTCTTCTGTGGCGGTATTTGCTGAAAATGTCACTTTAAGATATTTCGCAGCAGTATCAGGATTTACATATTTCCAAAGTTCGTAGTAATCATTCTCATAATCATGCGGTGAAGAAAATGCACCGGTTACTGTCAGGTAGTCGGTTTGAGCTTTCAAGGGCAGTTGCTTATGAGGATGCTTTGTGACCAGATCGGTCGTCTTGGCAGATATTCCGTTTGTTTGTGCTCCTTTTGCGGAAGCTGTCATAGAAAAGGCGCATGTTCCGATAATCATTGCAAAAGTGAGGAGGATGGCTAAAGTTTTTTTCATGGATTTATTCTTCCTTTCAATTTGTTTTTGCTTCGAGCTGCAGTAGTTTTGTCGGACGCCCGTTTAATTTCTGTTTTTGTCAATCCCCTCCTGTTATATTCGCATTTTGCAGGATTCAATACCAAATCAATACCATACAGATTTCGTTTCTTTCGGCTTGGTTGATAATGTCTCTGAATAAATATAATCCTTTTTATTTGAATATGCAATACTTTTTTATAGTTTTATGGATTTTGTATCAATGCACAATAACCTGCCCGGCGCTTTGTGCAATATTCCATATACCATATTATATTCAACCGTTATGCGTCTTTGCAGTTTGTATTTTACATGAAATAAAGCGTGTCAAGAAGTGTTAATAACAACATCCTGCCCGATAGGTCCCTTTATGTTTTCTGTTTACGGGCGATCATATTCCCGGGGCAAAATTATAATCGGCAACCGTATACAGCGGTTGCCGATTGATTTGGAAATATAAATATGTTTGCCGGTTTATTGTTCAGACGGTATGATGCTGTTCACAAAAGCAGTGCCTAAATTAATTATTGACGGCAAAATTGCCTGTATACTGCCTGTTCCGGCATTCGTCGTCAGAACCTTTGATAAGACCGGCACAGCTGTGTCGAGTTTTGAAGCAACCGTTGAGAACGAGTCAATGGGACCTGTTATTGTTTTCCCCGCAACGACAGCCCATATCTTATAATAATAAGTTCTTCCGGCATTCAAACTGCCCAAATATTCGCTTAAATCACAGGAAAACGTATCTGTGTTTGTAACCGTCTTTTTACATAACAGCAGTGAATTGGCAATATCGTTCTTAGTTTGGCTTACATAAAACCCCCATGAAGAAGGTATTATATCCGGGTCTAATGAAAACGATAAGACCGCGCTTGTTCTTGTTATACTTTTAACCGCATGATTTATAATTGTGTAATCAATGTTTCCGCCATAGGTGACAGCCTGAGGCCATTTTATATATTTGAAATATTTGTACTTGCACTCGGCAGAAAAAGCGCTGTAAGTATAATAGTGGGTGTAGGTGCCGCTGCTCCAGCTTTCAAAAACCGTAAATCCGTTCGCGTCTCTGTCCGCTAAAACCAAGCTGTGGCCGTAAGTACCATCCGAGTATAGGCCGTCATCACCGTCGCCCCATGAAGAAGGAGCATTTGTGATGCGTATAACTGCTCCGGGCTGGGCATTTTTTATGAACTTTTCTGTATTTGCCGCAGTGGTTTCCCTTTCTTTATCTTTTAAATTCAGCAGCATATTGTAATTGGTGCTGTAAGTGCCGGTAAATGATGAATCATGGTTGACGCCCCATATTTTATAATACATATGCATCGCATAGATATAGCATTTGCCCGGTCCGGGCCAGGATACATCCGATTTTTTAACGGTCACGCCGTTTATCGTATAACTCGGGTTTGATGAAAGTGTCGTAAAAGCGTTTGTTTTCAATTCAAAGGATGATAAGAAGCCTGATCCTGTCAGTGCGCTGAAAGTAAGCAAAAATGCAATTAATAATGAAACCGAACGTTTGCCGAAAGAAATCATAAATCAATTTTCTCCGTTATTTATAATGTTAAAAATATTGATACTCAAGATAAATTTATGAAACAAATTATATCATATTTTTTACTTTTTGTAACCCTTTTGTTACACTTTTTATAATATTTGTAACATTATACAAAATATATCAATGTTTTTCGAATCCTCGTCATTATTATTGTGCAAATTTATATAAATTTGCTGTATAATGATTTATGGCAGCTAAATAAACATGCTATTGCTAACTTTTTTGTTTGGTTGTACAATCAGTTAAGAACGATCAGGTCCTTTTGAAATTTAATTAACAAAGGGGTAAACGGCATTGGATGAAAAAGAGATTTACGAAGAAGCCGTAAAAGAAGAAAAGGACGCGGAAGTCTCGCTTCAATATGTCCATGAAAACCGCCGTTATGTCGGCACCAGAGAAACCATCGCTTATGTTTTGAACGACTTTTCCAACAGTTTTAATATCGGCAAATACTCAAATCGGTTTATATGGGATGTTGTTAAAATTGATTTTACCATATCAGCTATTGTCAATATTTTTACCGGCATCTGGGATACTGTTAACGATATTATCATCGGCACAATTGTTGATAAAACACGCACACGATGGGGCAAGTTCAAACCATACTTATTGTTTTTCTCCGTTCCGCTTACATTAATCGGTTCCCTTTATTGGATGATGCCCTTTTTCTTTCCCAACACCGCCGTAAATTATATGCCCAAGCTGATTTATTATTTTACGTTAAATGTCGTTACCGAAACCGCAGGCACCTTTACAGGCATTGCCGCATCCGGCCTGCTTTCAACAATCACACCTCATCCGGTTGACCGTGTCAGGCTGATAACAATGGCTAATTTTTGGTCAGGCTGGTTTGGTGAAAAACTGCCGGAGCTTTTAATGGGTGTATTTATAGACCTAATAAACCACAGTATTGTAAAATGGAAGCTTCGTGACCTTTTCGTCGGGATGGGTCTTTTAACAGCCATTCTCTCCAGCGCCGCCTCTTTCTATTTTTTCGTTCTTACCAGGGAAAGAGTTCATCAAACAATCGAAAAACCGAGCATCATGCAGGGTTTCAAGGCAATCATCAACAATGTGCCTATCCTTCTCATTACTCTTTCAAGCTTTCTGAGCGGCTTTGGCATTGGCGGCGGGCGCTCGGACTACTATATTGATGTTTTAGGAATGGCGACTTTAGAAACACTTGTAGGTATTCCGGCTTCACCGGTTTCCAATATCAGTTACGCGCTGATCGGGCCGGCAAGAAAACGATTTTCCACAAAAGCCATATGGATTTTTGAAGATATTTATACTGACATGTGCTGGCTTGCCGTGTTCGGAATCGGCTCGCTCAACAAAAATTTCACAAAGCGTAAAGTGATGATCCCCACCTTTATGGTTGAAGAGTTCATGGAAATGTGGGTTTACGGCTTGCGGCATGTGATACCTCAGGAGCTGAACAACGAGGCTATGGACTACTGTGAATGGAAAAACGGTTATAGAATGGAAGCCATGACAGGTGTTGCGAAAGGTTTGGTCACCAAACTGCAAGGTATCGGAATGAACACTGTTAAAAATCTTTTATTGGCAAAGATTGGTTACATTCAAGGCAAAACCATCGGCACCCAGACTCTTTCCACAAAGTGGTGGATTTTTGCGCTGGGAACCGGAATTCCGGTTAT
>CAYOAW010000057.1:0-3339 GCA_964402095.1 uncultured Eubacteriales bacterium
GGCCGAAAACCGTTGTGCCCATCGGCTTTGTCGGCGTGGTGGTTTCCTTCTTCGGTAAAGAAGGTGTCGATACAACAGGCGAGGATTACAAACATGGCGAGCTTGTGGGGGAAGGCTGCAAAGGTGTGCTTGCAAAACCGCTGATGCCCGGTAAATACGCGTTTAATACGGACGCCGGTAAAGTTGTTCTGGTCCCAACCACCAATATCATCCTCAAGTGGAACAAGAGCGAAACAGGTGACCATAAGTATGATGAAAATTTAACCGAGGTTGACATCATTACAAAAGACGCATTTGAACCGTCACTGCCGCTGTCGGTTGTTATGCACATCGATTACAAACAGGCGCCGTGGGTGATTCAGCGTTTCGGCGATATCAATATGCTCGTCAACCAATCCCTTGACCCGCTGGTCGGCGCATATTTCAAGGATGTCGCGCAGACAAAAACCTTAATTGAACTGATTCAGGAACGCAGTGCCATACGTGAAAGAGCGGTTTCGGAGATGCGGGAAAAATTCGCGAAATACAACCTGCAGCTTGAAGAAGTGCTTATCGGCACGCCGAAGTCTCCGGTTGCGGATATCATGATTGAGAATATCCTGACTCAGCTGCGCGAGAGGCAGATAGCGGAAGAAAAGAAAGTAACCTATCAGAAGCAGCAGTCCGCTGCCGAGAGCGAAAAATCGCTGCGTGAGGCTGAAGCTGTAGCGGCACAGCAGGGGTTGTTGACAGAATCAAAAATTAAGATCGATGTTGAGCGGAACAGCGGCGCCGCGCTTGCAAGCAAGGCGGAGCAGGAGGCCAACCAGATTGTTGCGCTCGCGAAAGCCAACGCGACGAAGGTCAGGCTTGAAGGTGAGGCTGACGCATCGAAGGAGTCAAATGTCGGTTTGGCAAGAGCACAGGCTATCGACGCGCAGGTTAAAGCGTACGGCGGCGCGCAGTTCAGAGTTATACAAGAAGTTGTGGATAAACTCTCCGATGCCATTAAGAATTCAAGCGTTGATATCGTGCCGAAAACGGTTGTCAATATGGGTGGCAATTCAGATGGTGACAGCAACGGCAGCAGTACGGTTTTAGATACGCTTCTGAAGTTCATTACCATCGAAAAGCTGGGTGTTTCGCTTCAAAACTCTCCCGAACCAACAGCGCCATATGAAGAACCGGCTCAAGCGCCGGTGACCGAAGCAGCCGCAGCGGAAGAGACAGAAGTCCCCGCGGAAGAAAGCAAGTAATCAATATTCAGTGATTAAAACCCCCAAGCGTAAGCGCAATCTTCGCTTGGGGGTAAATTATTGTATTCACTTGACACTAAAAAATTTGTTGGGTATACTCAGTACAGATAATGAAAGGAACGGTCATTAAAATGAGCGAAAATAAAAAAATATTAACCGGTGAAGATATAATCCCGAAAAGCATCAATGACGGTTTAAATGAATTTGAGAAACTCAGTATCCCCACGGTAACGGAGCTGACACTGCCGGATGTGTTCAAAGACGGCATGTTGTTTGAGGCGGACAAGCCCGTCATTATATGGGGGCTTTCGCCATATCAAGAAAAAATTTCAATCAGCTTGCTTGATAAAAACGGCAAGGCTGCGCGGGGAAAAACCACCCTCCCCGCCGGCGACACATCCTTTGTAACGGAACTCGAAGGGATTGCGCCGTCTTTTGACGAATACACACTGGAGATTAAAGCGGGCGGCGACAAAAAAGTTATTAAGCACATTTTGTTCGGGCGGCTGTATCTGGTTGGCGGCCAGTCCAATATGGATATGCTCGTGCGCAATATCTACCGGAAAGAAGAAATTTTAACAGCAAAGCCGAACCCCTTTATTCGCCTTTACAACCCGGCTGTATTGCCCTGTGACCCGGAAAACTGCGCGACGGCGCCCGTTTTTGCCCCGGAAATCGGGGGACCCTGGGTGAGTGCAGATGATTTGGAAGCTTTAAAAGATGTTACCGCTGTCGGGCTGGTTTTCGCCAAGGAAATATTTGATAAACTCAACACCGGGGCAGCACAGGTTCCGGTGGGGATTTTAAGCACTTCCCACGGCGGTACGGTGATAGAAACCTGGATGAGCCGGCAGTCCATTGAGCAGGACGCAGCACTTAAAAAGGAAATGCTGAAAATCAGGGTTTGGGCAAACGAAAAGGATACAGATGTTCTTGAGGAACTTAAAAGGCAGGGCGTTAACAATACGACGGTGCTCTACAACATGAAAATTGCGCCGCTTGCCAATATGAACATTTCGGGATTTGTCTGGTACCAGGGTGAAAGCCAGGTGGGCAAAAACATGAACCTTTTCGCAAAAGAAATTGATGCCTTTATCAGGGAGTATGCTAAAATCTTCCGCTGGGGCGGGTATACGCTGCCGACGGTTTTAATCAATATCACGCCATTTCCCTATGAGGAGCAGTACGAAAAACCCGAACTCGCCATCGGCGGCGCGAAGGTGAACGAAACCTTCAATGAGTTTGCCGAAAAACACAGCGCGGCGGTTGCGAGCATGCCGACATATGACATATCGCTGCGGTATGAAGAAACCGAAACCTGGGATCCGCATCCCATCCATCCCACCGACAAAATCCCGCTGGCCCAAAGAGCCGCGGATGTGTTTTGGGGCTTGTCGCATGACAACTTTGTTCCCCGCTGCAGCGCTTGCAGGGTTGAAAACGGACAGGTAACGGCGGAATTCACCAATACTTACGGCGGGCTGCGGACGAATAATGATGAACCGATAAAAGGTTTCCGGATTTCCGGTGCAGACGGAAAGTTTTTCCAGGCTGATGCGGTCATAACAGATAAAAACAAAGTTGTTTTATCATCGCCGTATGTCCCGCAGCCGGTTGCCATGTCCTACGCGTTTTGCAGCATGAACAGCGAAGCCAATTTGCTCAACAGCAGGGGACTGCCCGTGCAGATTTTCAGAACGGATAAAGACTGCAGCTGCTAACCGGCGATGGGAGGGAATACCGATGGATTTTAGTTTCTTTAAAAAGGGCATCGCACTGATGATAAGTTTTTTTATGATAATTGCGTCACTGGGCGCGGGATTGTTCGAAACGCCTGTCGCACCCACGCCGCTGCAGGGCAGAGAATATACGGACGGCGAGTTGACGGTTCAGCCCGATATCGGCAAATATCTGAATGTAACCGTACTTGACGCCGGCAGGAACATTTATGAGCCCCCGCAGAATAGCGCCGGCTACCGCTACGGTCCATCCGTGTTTGTGAACGCGGACGGCAGCATAGACGCATGGTTTGCCGCACCGGGGGGCAAAGGCGAATGGGACTGGATTACTTACCGGCATTCACCGGACGGAGGAACGACTTGGA
>CAYOAW010000057.1:3439-9198 GCA_964402095.1 uncultured Eubacteriales bacterium
GGCGAATGGGACTGGATTACTTACCGGCATTCACCGGACGGAGGAACGACTTGGACCAAAGAGGTGCGGGCTGTTTACCCGACACCCGATTCGATGGACTTTTATTCCACCTGCGACCCGGGTGCCGTGAAGTTCGGCGGTTACTATTATATTGGATACACATCAACTGTTTATGAACAGGGTATTTGCAACAATGTTTTCGTTGCGAGGTCTAAAAATCCGGAAGGCCCTTATGAAAAGTGGAACGGAACAGGTTGGGGCGGCGCTCCGAAGCCCATTGTTTATTTTGACGAGGACTGGCATTGCTGGGGTGCGGGTGAGCCGAGCTTTGTTGTGATGGGGGATACGCTTTTTATTTACTATACATGGACAAGTAAGGATGCGAACGGCAACAGTGTGAACCAGACGAGAGTAGCGACGGCCGATACCGGCAACGAAAATTGGCCGGCTTCAATGGTGTATAAAGGCATCGCGATTGACAGGAGCGGGATTCCGGGCAGCGATTCCGCTGATGTGAAATATATTGAGGATTACGGTAAATTTATCGCTGTTTCCACTTCGGAAAGGCTTGGAGAAAACAGTTATGTATCCATTTATGAATCGAACGACGGTTATACCTTTTACAATGTCAATAAACTCAAAACAAATATAAACTGGTTTTGCCATAACAGCGGGATATCTTCGCGGCCGAACGGACATATCCGGCTCTCCGATAAAAAATATATCGCTTATGCATACGGCCCCCAATGGGGTGTTTGGGCAACAAGGATGCAGGGAATAAATATCGGCCTTGTTGATGCAAAGGATTTTTCGGATGCGGATCACTCAAATTCGAAAACGGATGTTATCCCGGCAAAACCGAAAGCGATACCGGATTTTATGGCATTGACTACCTCATCGCACTATTTTGAATGCAAGGTGTCGGGAGGATGTTTCCGGATAGATTATTATTTGATGGATGATGAGTTTGAAGCTTACCCGTTGGTTGGCGCCGGCTTGATAAAATATTCAAACTATGACAAAACCGTGATAAAAATATCCGGCAACTGGTGTATTCCGCTGAAAAAAGGAAAAACATTTGTGACAGCTGAATACAAAGGCTTGAGCGTTACGTTTATGGTTTATGTCAGGGGCGAGGAAGAACCGGTTCAATCAAAGTCCCCGGCGGTGAAAAAATGGTCACCGGTGCAAAACGAATATGTGCTTGTAAATGCTGCCAATGAGCGCAAGCAAATCCGAGGCCTGGCGGTTTTTGAGGACAATACCTGGTTTGAGCTTTGTTCACCGGCGGACGGTGTGACATACAGCGGCTATGAAGCGGGTTTAATAAATGTGTCGGCTGACGGAATTGTGACAAAGACAGGGAACGGCCAAGGCAGCACACAAGTAACGGTTGCATGTGAAGGATTCAGCTTTGCTGTGACGGTTATTGTTACTTGATTTTTATTGCAAACAAAAAACAGGTGCCGGATTATTTTACTCCGGTACCTGTTTTTTAAATTTAGGTTAATTTGCTGCTTTCTGGGGGATGTCAACAATTTGAACTTTTAATATATTCGTTGTGCCGCTGATGCCGAGCGGCACCCCGCCGGTTATAACAACAAGGTCGCCGTTTTTAACCAGCCCCGATGCCAAAGCCCGTTCAACAACATGGTCAAAAAGCTCGTCGGTGGAAGTCTTTATATCTGCCATAACCGGATATACTCCCCAGGAGAGCGCTAATTGCCTCCATACACTTTCGGTGATGGTCGCGGCTATTATCGGGCAATCGGGGCGGAACTTTGAAACCATCCGTGCCGTATGGCCGGATTTTGTTACCGTAATAATCGCTGTGGCGTTCAGGTCATTCGCTGTGGTGCAAGTCGCATGGCTGATCGCATCCGTGGTGTTTCTCATCGGGAAATGAGTTTCTTCAAATCTTTTGCGGTAATTGATTTCACTTTCGGCTTTCGCGGCAATTTTTACCATTGTTTCAAGGCTTTCAACCGGGTATTTCCCCGCCGCGGTTTCACCGGAGAGCATGATTGCGCTCGTCCCTTCATCAATGGCATTTGCGACATCCGTGGTTTCGGCTCTGGTCGGCCGCGGATTTCTGATCATTGAATCGAGCATTTGAGTAGCGACAATTACTCTTTTGCCGGCAGTGTAGCATTTCTTAACAAGCATTTTTTGAATGGAGGGGATATTTTCAAACGGGATTTCAACCCCCATATCGCCCCTTGCGACCATTATTCCGTCACTGACCGATATGATTTCGTCAATGTTGTCAACACCGTCCTGATTCTCGATTTTTGCGATAACATTGATATGCTTGCCGTTGTTTTCACTGAGCAAGTCCCTTATTTCCAAAACATCCTGTTTGTTCCTGACAAATGAAGCGGAAATAAAATCGACATCATTTTGAATCCCGAAAAGGATGTCCGATTTATCCTGTTCACTCATATAAGGAAGATTAATTTGAATATCGGGTATATTAATGCTTTTGTTGTTGCATATGGTGCCGCCGTTGACGACATTGCAGACAATATTTTCCTTGTCAATGCTCTCAACGGAAATCTTTATAAGGCCGTCGTCTATCAGGATACTGTTGCCAATCTGCAAATCATGCGGCAAATCATGGTAGTTGATGGAAACGCCGCTATTGTCTCCGACACTGTCTCTGGTTGTTAAAGTGAATTTCTGCCCTTCAACGAGGTCCGCTTGACCGTCTTTGAATTTTTTTATCCTTATTTCCGGACCTTTTGTATCAAGCATCAGCGCAATCGGCAATCCGGACTCGCTGCGAAGCTTTTTAAAGGTGTCTATTCTTATCTGCTGTTCTTCATATGAACCGTGAGAAAAATTAAGCCTTGCCACGTTCATTCCTTTTTGGATCAATTCGCGGAGCACATTTTCATCATCGGTAGCCGGGCCTAAGGTGCATATTATTTTGGTTTTTAACATATGGTTCACTCCTTGCTGTTTTCAAGTGATATTGTACTACATAACAGCGGATATTACAAATCTTAAACAGCGAAAAACAAAAATCGAGCCTTTTGCCTTTATTGGGCGAAGGCTCGATTTTAACTCTAAAACGGATTAAAAAATTTAACTGTTGGGATCTTTAAAGACGGTTTCTTTTAATTCCAGTCTTTTGCTGAAATGCTGATAGACGAAAGATATGGCCAGCAAAATAATGCCAAGCGCAAAATAGGATATGATTCTGAATGTTTGCGTCAGGCTGCTCAGGTCGATTACAAACAGTTTTATAACCGACAGGAATGAAAGACCCAATCCGAATATGCGTATAAACTTATATCTTTTTATAAAACCGAGGATAATCCAAAACATTGCTGTCAGCATATAGATAATGCTTAACGCAAAATTGGAGAAGTCAACTGAATATTGAACCAGCAGGTTTTGGGACAGAATAATAACAAGATAAGCGGAAACCAGCAGCGGATACCATTCTACACCGAGTTTTTTCTGCATTACCAGTATCTTCATAAAATCCATCAGCGCAAAGACGGACATAAAACCGACGGCCAGCAGAATAAGTGTGCCAACTACCCTGACATTAAAATCAACTGTTATTTTATTTCCGCCGACGTCATAATATATATTTGACAGATAATAATAGGAGGGTGAATCGGTTGCGTTTAAAATAAAAAGCCACAGCGTTCCGAAGGCATACATAACCATGGAAATGATTCTCATGCCGGAATCGGTCAGGATTTTAATCCGCGGCGCAGCACAGGCAATCAAAAATATTAAAGCTACCGCAAGAGCTCCGGCAAGATATGGCGGGGAATAGTGCAAAGCAATCAGTCTGTCAAAAAACATGTCATTAAGCAGTTTATACGACAGGTAGACAGCGAATCCCCAAAGATTAATGATTGCGGCATATTTATAGATTGTTTGAAATTTTCCGCTCAGAGTTTTCTTATAAATATATGCACCCAAAATGATAAAACTGCCCAGCGTAATCAATGCATATTTATAGGCAAACAAATCAAATTTATAAACAGGAGCCATTATACCCGAATAACCGATCAGCACGTCTGAAACTAAAAAAGAACCCGCACAAATTCCGTCAATGATATAGCCGCAGGTTTTAAATGCCTTTTTATTGCTCAGAATACCGTATACTGTCAGTGCCGTGCCTTCCACCAGCCAGCCGAGAGAAAACCAGATTCTTTCAAACTGGAACGGCACAATAAGGATGATGAATACAAAACCGGTGATGAAGAACAAATCCTGCACGGATTTTTCATGCTTGAATTTTATTTTGATGAACAAGCCGATGAGCAGATACACACCCGCGAAACCAAATGCAAGCAACCCGAGGAACTTTTCCAGATTATAATCATAAAACACAATGATCATCAGTACAGAACTGAAAAAGGTGTTTATTCCAAACAGGATAACGTCAGGCTTCTTGAAGGCTGATTTTTTAAAATATGTTCCGAAAACCGGAATCAAGGTATAAATAATAAACGCAAATATAATGTAAAGGATGGTCGCAATTTGCGGAAAACCGAACTTAAGCGCCGGGGCATCCCAAGGATGAATGATATCCGATATAGAAATGTATATGTAAACAGTGCCCGCCATATTCAGTACCAGCCCGACAAAAGAGGAGACCGGCCATTTTTTATTGAGGGAAATCAGCAGTGCAAACAAGTTGAGCAGCACAAAATAAACCATTGCGTAATAGAGAAGCGTCAGGCTGCCGGTAACCTTAAAAATGGGGAGATAACCGCCTATAAGCGCAAAAGCCGCGATGGTCTGCGCATTGTAACGCAAAGATAAAAAGAATGCGATTGCTGTAATCAGAATAATGGTAAATAACGCAGGATATATAGAGGCAGTGAATAAACCGAGTTTCAAAACCAGGGAACTTGTCACAATTGCGGCATACAGCACGCCAACCCCGCCGGCTGTTATGCCGAGTGAAAATACATTAGCCTTTTTCCTGTTCATCAGTTCGCCCGCTATCATCATAGCGCCGCCGAGGGAGAACATCATAATGCTTTTGACAAAGTCGGGCATTTGTTTGTACGCAAACTGAGAAGCCGCTATCACGCCGATTATAATTAACAGGATACCGAGCTTGTTAATCAGATTCAACCCTATAAAAGCCTCAAAGTTATTTTTTTTTGCGGATTCTATGATTTCTCTTTCGGTAATCTGCTCATTTTTCAGAGCTTCAAATTCCGATTTTTCATTTTCGGAAAACACACCGGTTGTCTTGGCCAGCCGTGTGCGCGCTTCGGTTACTTTCTGGTCAAGCAGGGATGACAGATCCTCAAGTTTTTTATAAATTTCATCTGTGCTGTCGATGTTGTGCTGAGAAAGAACAGAGGACATATAGGATATTCTGCTTTTCACATCTTCTTCAAACGCGTCGAGCCGGTTTATTTCGCCCTCAACATTTGAGCGGAAAAAGACATTCAGCCTGGCTTCGGACATTTTGATAATTGTGAGTTTTTCATTGTATATGTGTTCATAAAGCGAGTTTTTCAGTTCGGCATTTTGTTCGGCAAGAATCTTGAGCCTTTTTTCGGCAAAGGTGTGTTCTGCCTGTAATTTTTCGAGTGCTGCTTTTAAAGTGTCGTTTTCCTTGGACAAATCATTTTCCGAAATCGCAGCCGACTCTTTTTCCAGTTCGGTCAAGACCTCTTTCTGTTTTGCCACAATTGCCCTGAGATTATCGGTTACAGCCGTAGATTTTCACTCCTTCCAAATTCCGTAGATTGGGGTAAAAATATTTAGTGCTG
>CAYOAW010000057.1:9298-10636 GCA_964402095.1 uncultured Eubacteriales bacterium
GCGCTTGTTGAAAGCCTGGAAGCCAAGGGGATTCCGATAGAACCGGGTACTTTATATCCGCTGCTGCGCCGCTTGGAAAAACAGGGCTTGCTTACGAGTGAATGGGAAACAGCAGGGAACAAACCGCGCAAGTATTATATGCTCAGCGAAGACGGAAAAAAGATTTACCGGAAAATGTGCGCAGAATGGAAAACAATGACAGAAAGCCTGAATATTTTAATCAGTGAAAATACGTAGAGCACAGCATCCTTGACGCGCCGAAACATGAAACGGAAAAGTATTTAGTTTGTGTTAAAGAAAGGACGATAAAAATGGAGAACAAGAAAAACAGCTCCGATTTAACCGGACGTTATTTATACGCGGTTACAAAACGCCTGCCAAAAGAGCAAAGAAGCGATATCGAAAAAGAACTCAGCAGCCTTATTGAAGATATGCTTGCCGAAAAGGCCGCGGGCAATGAGCCTTCTCAAAAAGATATTGAAGCGGTGCTGCTTGAACTCGGCAAGCCGGCCGAACTTGCCGCTAAATACAGAGGCGCGAAAAATTATCTTATAGGGCCGGATTTATTCAGCTTATATCTGACTGTATTGAAAATTGTGGTTGCGGCGACAGCGGGCGGCCTTACAATCGCTTTGTTTACAAGCTATATTTTTACCCCCGGTGATAATCCTTTTACCGATTTTGCGCACTATTTTTCAACCGTTTTCAATGCGGCGCTCCAAGCTTTTGCATGGGTTACAATTGGTTTCGCATTTGCGCAGAAATATAATGCAAAGATTGACGCGGCTGATAAAAAATGGGATCCGAACAATTTGCCCGAGGTGCCCGCCGAAAAGGCAAAAATCAAAAAGAGCGAACCTGTTGCCGGTATAATATTTGCCGCCTTGTGTATGCTGCTTTTCAACGCAGCCCCAAACGTGATTGGATTATATAATTTTTCCGAAAAAATGACTTTTATACCGCTTTTTGAAAGCAATGTTTTTATAAGCATGCTGCCCTTGATAAACACAGTGCTTGCCCTAAACATAGGCAAAGAGATTATCAGGCTGGTTATTGAAAAGTATAACCTTAAGCTTGCAGCCGCCGTTACGCTGATTAATATTGTTTCGTTCACACTGTTTGCGTATATTTTTATTTCACCGGATATTTGGAATGCTGATTTTATAACATCAATGAAATCACTTGACAATTTTTCAATAACGCCCGGTATTGATTTGGCTGATATTTGGAGCCGCGTACCGAAATATTTTGTTGGCATAGCATTATTCGGATATGCTGTTGATACAATAACAACCATTGTGAAATCTGTCAGATACAGTATTCAACAAGCATAGTGCG
>CAYOAW010000057.1:10736-14599 GCA_964402095.1 uncultured Eubacteriales bacterium
CCTGCATTCGGTCTTCTTTTTCTTCCGGAGTTACAGGGTAAAGAATTGTTGCCGGTGTCTTTAAAATGTTTTCGGTTTTTCAACAAATTTGTGCCTCCCTGATTTCAGGCTCTACCGAAGCCCGAATAGAAAATTAAAAATGATTAAACGTTTTTACTCCTTTATTCATCAGATAACGGTAAAGCACACTGTTAATGATAACCAGCATGAAAAAAGTTATATATATTAAAACTTTTGAATTAACCGAGTCAAATGTAAACAGCACAATCAGCGGAACCGCAACACTCAGCATTCCGAAAATCATCGCTAATATTACAGCGGCACTCTGCTTAATCGCCGTAACTTCCGTAGACCAAGTGAAATTCGGATATGCGAGATTGACGGCAAGCCCCATTAAAGCCGTATAAACCGCATATGCGGCAGGTACCAGATACATAAGGACAGCTTGCCCGAAACCGAGATGAAATATATAAGAAAAAACAGAGGAGTTAATGAGGATTGCGGGGATCGAGAGTGTCAAATTCACAGCCAGTTTGCTTAAGAATATGGTTTTTATCTCAATAGGCATTGATTTTATGATCCAAAGATTTTTTCCTTCAAGAGAGACAGCGCATGCGGTTGTACAGGATAAGACAATAAAAACAGATAATGCTATCGGTCCGGCTTTTATTATTATATCAGCCAAACCGGGTATTCCGGATATTTGTTCAAGATTATCTTTGCCCGTAAAAATAAGAGCGGCGGATGCCATTGTAAAAAGCAAGAAACCTACACCGGTGTTTAAAACATAGATAACAGATGAAAAGTAGCGCTTCAGCTCACGTTTGTAAAGGGCCATGAAAGGCGATGAAACGTTTAATGAGCTGAGTTTATAATCCGAAACGGTTCTGACTGCGGACGCTAAGGCGTTGAGTGCCTTGAATTTTTTGCCGACGACAAAGGAAAAGGCTGCTATAACCAAAACGGAAACGGCAATGAATGCGATCAGCGAAGCAATATCCGATTTGCACACACCGTCAGTATACATCTTCGCCAAAGGATAATAACGGTTTATTCTATTCATCAGCGACTGACCGATATCCGCCATATTTACAATAAAATTTTTCTGGTTTAAAGAAAAAAACATAACCATTACAAAAACCGATAATGTGACAAAAAGATTGACGGCGTTTTTATGTTTGAAACGGGCTGCGGCAAGGTGAATAATAATACCGATAACAGAAGCTGCAACGATAGGCACCATTGGTATCAATAAAAAAGTGAGAATAAACCCCGCATAAAAAGATAATTCCGGCCTTGCATAATAAATATAAACCCCGCTGGCAGGGAGCATCAGAAATATACAGAAGAAAAAGTTTAAGGAATACAGAATAAGTATCCGGCTGAAAACAACCGTGCTTGTCTTTATCGGTAAAGACATGAGCAAGTCATAATCGTTAAATCCGAAAAGAGTTCCCTTAACCTTATAAATTGTTGTAAATAAAGTTGTTAAACAGCAAGCCGACATCATCAGCGCCGGCAGCAGCTCCAATGCGTTAATCTTTTCAAAAGCGCTGCCCATCATAAAAGAATACATTACCGCATAGAACATCAGCATCGTTACAGAAAAAACGATTAATACCGCGAATGCGATTGATTTGCCTTTGCTCTTTGATTTCTTTATATTCTCAAAACTCAGCGAATTGAGGATATGTTTGAACTCAACCTTTAAAAGTAATTTTAATTCACGCATTTTCGGTCAACTCCAAAAATACTTCTTCCAGGCTTTCGTCGCCTTTCACTTCTTCGATTTTACCGCATGCAATCAGTTTCCCTGCCCTGATGACAGCGACTTTGTCGCACAGTTTTTCGGCAACATCCAAAACATGGGTGGAGAAAAAAATCGCATTGCCTGCATCGCATATTTCACGCATGATTGTTTTCAGGGTATAAGCCGATTTTGGATCAAGACCGACAAATGGTTCGTCCAAAACAAGCAGTTTCGGTTTATGAATAAGCGCTGATATTACAGCCAGCTTTTGTTTCATACCATGTGAATAGGACGAAATTAAATCACCGAGGTTTTCGGTCAGTTCAAACAGGTCGGAATATTTTTTGATAAGCTGTTCTCTTTCCAGCCGCTCAACACAAAAAACATCGCCGATAAAATTAAGGTATGCTATGCCGGTGAAGTATTCATACAGATCAGGATTGTCGGGAATATAGGCAGTTATTTTTTTGCATCCTATGGGATTGCCGGTAACGGACAGGCCATTAATGAGAATATCGCCCTCATCAAAATCAAGCACTCCGACAATCGCTTTAATGGTGGTCGTTTTACCTGCGCCGTTCGGACCGATAAATCCAAAAATATCACCGTCTTCAATTTGCAGGCTCAAGTCGTCAACGGCTTTCTTCCCGCCCTTGTAGGTTTTAGATAAATGGCTGACAGTCAACAAAGTTATCACACCCGGTTCTCAAAAATATTTAATCCGTTTCTTTTGTACATTAATGTGTATAGTGTATTATAGATTTTATTAAAATAATTGTCAATTAAATGCTTTTAAAATATAATCAGAAAAAGGAGAAAAATGATGAACAGCAATCTTGACAAGCAAATTCAATTTATTATCGAAGCCGATAAAATGAAGACGATATTCCGAAGAACTCTTGTGATGGACAAATCACGGCCGGAAAATGATGCCGAGCATTCCTGGCATACCGCGCTTATGGCGATGACTTTATTTGAGCATGTCTCATCACCGCAAGTTGATCTTAACCGCGTAATAAAAATGCTGTTGGTACATGATTTGGTCGAGATTTATGCCGGGGATACCTTTGCCTATGATGATAAAGGCTACGAGGATAAGGAAATAAGGGAAAGAGACGCCGCAGGCAAACTTTTCGGGATGCTGCCGGAAGAACAGGGGCGTGAATACCGTTCGCTCTGGGAAGAGTTCGATGCCGAGCAGACACCGTGCGCATTTTATGCTTGTGCCATTGACCGGTTTCAGCCGCTGCTCAGTAATTATATGACACAGGGACATACCTGGAAAACGGGGAATGTTAATGCCGCCAAGGTGCGCAAAAGAATGGAACCCATCAAAGACGCAATGCCGGAGGTTTGGAAGGTTGTTGAGCAGATTATCGATGAATCAATAATCAAAGGATGGCTTCAGCCATAACAATCATCACGGAATTATAAATAATGGATAAACAAATCATCGAATGTCTTGAAAACAATTTTAAATACCTTATAATAGAATCATAGGAAATATGGATATTTTTGAGGATGCGGATCAAAGAAGAGATATTGCCCGATTAATGATGATAAGGGGCGGAACTGTTTTGATTAAAAATAAATTAATCAGCGAGTACAGAATTTTTCGCAAAGAAGTCACATGGGCCGAGTATGTTCTTTGGTGGGCTGCAAGACTTGTTTTGCTATATGTATTGGTTAAATCAATCAAAGATGCACGCGGGGATGTTTTGATTCTCCAGCTGTCATGGGAATTCGGAATTTCATTTTTATTGCCGCTTTTTCACATTCTGCCCAGGAAGGTTTTTATTGCCCGCCTTTCCTACAGGCTTCAGGATATTGTGCTGATCATGCTGATTGTTACCGCGGTATTCGGTCAGTACAAGGGCTTTTACAGTACGGTGGAATGGTATGACGCATATCTCCATATAATCGGATGTTTTGTTTGTGTCTTTGCCGGATACGGACTGACAATGGCGCTTAAACGCGACAAGCAGCCTTTGGCTCCGGTAGTTGCCGCAATGTGCGGATTTGGATTTTCGTTTTTTTTCGCGGTTGGATGGGAAATTTTCGAGTTTGTATGTGATACCATATTTGTTTCCAGCAATTCACAGAACTGGTCTTG
>CAYOAW010000058.1:0-6797 GCA_964402095.1 uncultured Eubacteriales bacterium
CAATCCGGCTTCCGAAATATCCGACTGGTTCAGCCCGCCCGAAAGGGCGCCTTTATAGCGCAAATTGATGTTATTGATCCCTTTTGATTTCATTCTGACAAGCATATCCTGCGCCTGTTCGAATGTTGTAAACTCTTCCATCTTCTTCATCGGGCCGAAATTGAACATCTTCTTCCGGGCGGCTCCGATAACGGTCAGGTTAAACGGCAGATAGTCCGAGGTTTCGACTGTTTTTGTTGACAGCACTTCATCCCTCAAAAGCTGCTCCCTGCAAACGGAAGCAATCCCCGAATAGTCTGCCCCGCTGCCTTTTACAAAGCGGAAACACATGGACAGTTTTTCCTCCCTGCCCTCGCTGAAACTGCTGCCGCTGATGCTGCGGATAATTTTCCCGCCGGCGGTCCGGGTATAAACAGGGGTTAAATTAAAAACTGTGCCGATTTTGTTACAGCCGCTTGTACCGGTCGAACGGTCAGCAGTGATGCTCGCAAGCGCGGCGCCTTGCCGAATGATAACCGCAAGGCCGCTTTCACCTTGTTTGACGCCATATGCGGCAACAAGAGCGGTATAGGCATTTTCACCGGATAAATCCGCCGAGCCCGCATCATTTCCGTAAACCTCAAATTTCAGAGGTTTAAAGTTATCCTGCTGCTGAGCTGTATCAATCAAAGCGCCGCAGCCATCGGGCACCAAAATGAAATCCCCCGCCTTAGCCCGGCCGGAAGCGCCGAAAAATTCCATAAGCCCCAAATACTCGATTTTTGCATTTGTATTGCCGGAAAGATTTTTATATGAGCAGGATACATTGAGGCTGCTGGCTTCCAAGGTGTAATGAATGCTGACGGAATAGGCAATATCTGCCGCGTCAAACACTTTTTTATTTGCCGTTGCAGCATCCGGCGATATCACATAAGTAAGTGTTAATCCGGTTTTGCCGGCTTTGACGGATGCCTTGCCGTATGCGACGGAATTGTCCTGCGAGTTCAGATATATTGTTTTATTTCCGCTGACAACCTGCAGGGTTGCCGCGGCGGCGGAATAATCATATCCGGTCCCGGCAGATTCATTCAAAGCGGGCAGCGTATACCACCACTTGTCCGTATCATCATCCAAAACTTCTTTTACGGCTACCGTATATGTTTTCATATCAAGATACAGACTCACGAATCCCGATTTTACAATGGGATTTTGTTTCGCAACCGCTGCCGAATCCGTCACATGAAGATATTTCACGGTTTTAACAGGGTACACATCTTTTAAGGAACCTGCCGGGAGCTTAAGCGTCTGTATTCCCCCGGAATTTTTGCCGCAGCCGGCCAGCCCGAATAAAAGAATCAGCGCCGTCATCAGCGACAGCACCCTAAAAACTGTATTTTTACTTGATATTATCATGATTGCCTTTGCGCCCCTATCAAGAGAATTTATTATTGTTTTAACGCTGTTTTCAATGAAAAAAAGTATAACACAATATATTTCGCTTTTCAATCTTTGTGATCAACCCGGTTGACTCCCCGGAAAAATGTATTCGCCGTGCTTTTCATAACCACGGCGAATAACAGTTAAGTATATTCAGAACTAAATTTTATTTATTCAAACCGGTATCCGTGCCGAAAAATTCCAGCAACTGTGTGAAAATTATTTTCGGATTGCCATTGGAGACAGTGCCAAGATAAGAAAGGGCTTTGCCGATGCCCGATAACACTTCAAAGGTGTTATTGAAAAAATTCCCTTCCAAAGCGCCCAGTGTGAAAAGCTTATACCTTAAATCGGTTATCGGATTATCGCCCAGCAAACCGATAAAAGTCAGCAAACGGGTATCATAGCGTGAAGTGTCATTTTCATTGAGCTCAATCACCCTTGTTCCGCATTCCTTCCCGGGGCCGAACGCATTGAATCCGGCAGTAGGGGTATAAGTAAAATCAATGCCCATATAACGATAAGTATCTGTCCTGTAATGATCATGCCCGAAAAACGAGGCAATGACATCCCCTTGAGCGGCGAAAGCGCTGACTAAATTATCATTATACGGAACAATATGCTGAAATTCAATCGACGGCACCGGAACCCCCGCGTTTGCGGCTTTCAGCTCATTGCTTTTGGAGATATACCAATCGATCTGATCCTGCTTCACAGAATCCTGATTTGAATCAAGCAAATAAATATTAAACGCCGTGTGAGTGCCGTCACTGCTGATAATCGGCAAATTATAATTCCCGCAGCCGCTTATTCCCGGTCCTTCATCTGCAAGCAGGCACCCGCTGTACTTCTGAAACATTTTTACCTGTTCCTCCAGGGTAACGGTAAGGCATGAATCATGGTTGCCAAAAGCAACGGCAAAAGGGATCCCCCTTGCAACAACAGGCTTTACAATAGCCGCAATCGCCTTCTCAACCTTCCATTTATGGCCGGTTGTGCCGAAATCGGAATCGTAGTTCTTGAGCTGGTCCCCCGTAAAAACAACTAAATCGGGTTTGCTTTCATCAAGCGATTTTTGTATAAGCGTCAGGCAATTGGGCGACGGCCACTGAGTATCCTGCGTGTCTGTTATTTGAAGAATGGTAAATGTGCCGTCCTCATTAAACTTCAGCTGCCCGGCCAATGGTGTTTCCCCGGCGAAGGCAGGTGTTAATAACGCTGCGATGACAGCAACCGTTAGCATTAAACTTAAAACAGCCTTGTTTTTAATTTTCATTCCTGTTCCCCCGCACAGCCAAAATTTCAAAAAAAGCCCCTCATATCAACTATGGGGGGCTTGCGTTTTATTCTTCCGTATCGTCTTTCTTTTTGCTTTTCTTTCTTCTCGCCTTGCTGTTGGCGTTGCTTTCTTCCATCCTGGCTGCTCTTTCGGCTTCCTGTGCTTCCTTGGCGGCCTGTCTTTCAGCCTCGGCCTTTTCGGTAGATGTGTTGTTGGTGCTGATTGCCCAGCGGGTAATCTTCAGTTTATTTCTGTCTGCTCCGGTTTCGATAATCAGCGAGTCTTCTTTAATCGTGACAACTTTGCCGACAATTCCGCCGATTGTTGTAATCTCATCGCCCACCTGAAGGCTTTCGCGCATTTCCTGTTCAGCTTTTTGCTTTTTCTTTTGGGGCCTTATCATGACAAAATACATGACAACAAACATGCCGCCCATTAAAAGAATCATAGATAGAGAGCTTTTACTGCCCGACGCGGATGTGGCAGAGCTCGTACCCGCCAAAAGTGTGTAAAAATTCATTAATAATTAACCTCCGAAAATATAATAATTTTATTATAAACTTTGGGTTTACATTATGCAAGTTATTTTTTATCCGCTAAATCCGTGTGTCGTACTTCTCAGAATAATTTCGTTTAAATTCTTCAAATGTGCCGGCTTCTATAGCGTCACGGATCTTTTGCATCAGTGTATTGTAGAAATACAGATTGTGCATGACACAAACACGCATTGCCAGCATTTCTTTTGCTTTAATCAAATGGTGAATATATGCCCTGGTGTGCCGGCGGCATGTCGGGCAGGAACAGGTTTGATCAATCGGCCGGCTGTCTTTTTCATATTTCGCGTTGTTCAGGTTGATAATACCCTCTTCGGTGAAAAGATGGCCATGGCGCGCGTTGCGGCTTGGCATAACGCAGTCGAAAAGGTCAACACCTCTGCCGACACCTTCCATAATATTGCCCGGTGTGCCGACGCCCATCAGGTAACGGGGTTTATCTTTCGGCATATAAGGCTCCACTGCTGAAATAATGCGGTACATATCTTCTTTCGGTTCGCCGACAGCCAAGCCGCCGATGGCATAACCGTCCAGGTCAAGTTCGGCGATTTTTTGCATATTTTCAATACGGAGCTGATCAAAGGTGCAGCCCTGATTAATGCCGAACAGCAACTGCTTTTTATTCAACGTATCGCTCAGTGCATTCATCCGTTCCATTTCATCCTTGCAGCGGTAAAGCCAGCGCACGGTGCGCCCGCAGGATTGCTCGGCATACTTGTACTCAGCAGGATTTTCAACACATTCATCAAAGGCCATGGCTATGGTTGAGGCCAGGTTCGACTGGATTTGTATGCTTTCCTCCGGCCCCATAAAAATATGCCTGCCGTCAATGTGAGAGGAAAAATTCACGCCTTCTTCTTTGATCTTCCGCAGTGATGCCAGGGAGAAAACCTGAAAACCGCCGCTGTCCGTTAAAATCGGCGCATCCCAGCCTGTAAACCGGTGCAGGCCGCCAAGTTCCTTAACAAGCTTGTCACCCGGGCGCAAATGCAGGTGATAAGTATTGCATAACTGCACCTGGCACTGCAAATCTTTCAAATCATAGGCTGAAACAGCGCCTTTAATCGCGCCTTGCGTCGCGACATTCATAAACGCCGGAGTTTGCACCGTGCCGTGAACGGTTGAGAGTTCCCCGCACCGTGCGGCACCTTCATTTTTAATTACTCTGTACATATATTTCTCCTGTTTTTACCGGCCGAGCCGCTTAATATTATTCCTTAATACTAAGCTCATTATTTCGGCAATCCCCGATAAACATTGCGTCGCCGAAACTGAAAAAGCGATACTTCTCTTTTACCGCCGTTTCATATGCTTTCATTGTATTCTCATAACCGCAAAAGGCGCACACCAACATTATCAGGGTACTTTCAGGCAGATGAAAATTTGTCAGTAAAGCGTCAATGCATTTAAACTCAAAACCCGGATAAATAAAAATATCGGTCCAGGCTTCATACGCGCAAATTTCGCCTTTTTCGGCAAAAACCGATTCCAAGGTACGGCAGCAGGTTGTGCCGACAGCTATCACCCTGCCTCCGTTCTTTTTTGTCCTGTTGATTATGCGAGCCGTTTCCTCCGGCAGAGTATAATGTTCGGAGTGCATATGGTGGTCTTCAATATTCTCGGTTTTAACAGGCCTGAAGGTACCCAGCCCGACGTGCAGCGTTACAAAGCCGACTTCAACGCCGGCGGCACGGATTTCATCAAGCAGTCCGGGGGTAAAATGCAAACCTGCCGTCGGCGCAGCGGCACTTCCCGGCTCTTTTGAATATACTGTTTGATAGCGTTCTTTATCGTTCAGTTTTTCAGTAATATAATGAGGCAGCGGCATTTCCCCGATTTTATCCAAAACATCAAAAAAGTTGCCGCTAAAATCAAATTTTGCAATTCGGTTGCCGTCTTCGAGCACATCCAGAATTTCCGCGCTCAGCAAGCCGTCGTTAAAAACGAAACGAGCGCCTTTCTTTGCCCGTTTGCCGGGGCCTGTCAGCACTTCCCAAGTGTTGCCGCTTTTTTGATGAAGCAGCAAAAATTCAACGCAAGCGCCGGTATCCTCCCTGCAGCCGTAAATACGTGCGGGAAGAACCCTTGTGTTGTTTAAAATAAGGCAATCACCCGGATTCAGATAAGAAACAATATCCCCGAATTTTTTGTGTGCGATCATACCGGTGTGCTTGTCCACCGCAAGCAGACGCGAGGTATCTCTCGGCTCTGCAGGGTGCTGGGCAATCAATTCCGGCGGTAAATTATAAAAAAAGCTGCTTTTTTTCATTTTTTAGCCTCTGATTTCGGTTATATTTTATCAATAAAATATTTGACTTGAATACAACACGATGATATACTTTCATTGATTATAGTGTTTTCGGTTGCTTTGCATACCGGCGCTTAACTTTTTTATTATATTGCAAAGGTTAAAGCATTACAACCGTTATTTAATCAAATTAAACTCGAGGATGGTATTTTTTATGAAACATTACAAGGTAGGAATACTCGGAGCAACGGGAATGGTCGGGCAAAGGTTTGCCCAGCTGCTTGAAAATCATCCGTGGTTTGAAGTCACCGTTCTGGCGGCAAGCCCCCGCTCCGCAGGCTTAAAATATAAGGACGCGCTCGGCAAACGCTGGTGCATGCCAACCCCAATGCCTGAAAATATGGCCGACATCGTCGTAATGGACGCAACGGCTGACCTTGAAAAAATCGCCGCCGCGGTTGATTTTATTTTCTGCGCGGTGGATATGAAAAAGGATGAAATCAAAGCGCTTGAAGAGGCATACGCTAAAGCGGAATGCCCCGTTATTTCCAACAACAGTGCCCACCGGTTCACGCCCGATGTGCCTATGCTTGTACCGGAACTGAACGCGGAGCATGCGGAAATTATTCCCTTTCAAAGAAAGAGGCTCGGAACAAAAAGAGGCTTTATCGCGGTCAAATCCAATTGCTCGCTTCAGAGCTATGTGCCGGCACTGTACCCGCTTTCAGCTTTTGGGATAAAAGATGTTTTGGTTTGCACCTATCAGGCTATTTCCGGAGCGGGTAAAACTTTTGAAACCTGGCCCGAAATGATTGACAATGTTATTCCGTTAATCGGCGGCGAGGAAGAAAAATCCGAAAAAGAACCGCTGAAAATCTGGGGTAAAATTGAGGACGGCAAAATAGTTTGCGCGGATTCCCCGCATTTTACGGCCCAGTGCATCAGGGTGCCGGTTAGCAACGGCCACCTCGGCGCGGTTTTTGTCCGTTTCGAGCACAAACCTTCACAGGAAGAAATGAAAAAAATATGGAAAGAATTCAAAGGAGTTCCGCAGGAGCTTGACTTACCCAGCGCACCAAAACAATTCCTCAACTATTTTGAAGAAGAAAATCTGCCCCAGACAAAGCTGCAGAGAGACCTTGAAGGCGGAATGGCCGTTTCCATCGGCCGCCTGAGAGAGGACAGCCAGTACGATTATAAGTTTGTCTGCCTTTCGCACAACACCTTGAGAGGTGCAGCCGGCGGCGCAGTACTTATGGCGGAACAACTTTGCGCACAGGGATATATGGACTGACGAGTT
>CAYOAW010000058.1:6897-14205 GCA_964402095.1 uncultured Eubacteriales bacterium
GATTTAGAGAAAGGTCTGGTGAAACCATGAAGAAGGTTTTGTTTACCGGCGCGGGCGTTGCCATTGTGACACCGTTTGACGAAAACGGGGATGTTAATTACGGATTGCTCGAGAAGCTTATAGATTTTCAAATTGAAAACGGCACCGATGCCATTATTATCTGCGGAACAACCGGAGAAGGCTCAACCCTGTCGCATGAAGAACATTCGCTGACTATCAAGCGTGCCGTGGATTATGTAGGGCACAGAATTCCCGTTATTGCCGGCACCGGCAGCAACGACACTAAATACGCGGTAAAATTATCCAACGAAGCGGAAGCGGCAGGCGTTGACGGATTATTGATGGTAACCCCTTATTACAATAAAACATCGCAGGACGGGTTGATTGCCCATTACAACTACATTGCTGACAGGGTCAGCACACCGATTATCACCTATAATGTTCCGAGCAGAACTGGAATGAACATCCTGCCCGAGACTTATTACGAACTGTCGCGCAATTCAAAGATCATTGCCACCAAAGAAGCCAACGGCGACATTTCCGCTCTGGCAAAAACCATAAGCCTTTGCGGAGATGATTTGTCGGTATATTCCGGCAACGATGACCAGATTACCGCCTTCATGTCCCTCGGAGCCAAGGGAGTAATTTCCGTATTATCAAATATTTTGCCAAATGAAACACATCAGATGGCTGCAAAATATCTTGACGGGGATGCTTTCGGAAGTGCCGAGCTTCAGCTCAAATATTTCGACCTCTGCCACGACTTGTTTATTGATGTAAATCCGATTTGCTGTAAAGAAGCTATGGTTATGATGGGCTGGCCTGTCGGGCAGTGCCGCATGCCGCTTGCGCCGCTTAACGCTGCCAAAAGGGCAATTTTAACCGAAACACTGAAAAGGCACGGTATGTTACAAGCTTAGTTGTGAGGAAGAGGATTTTATGACTGATATACTTTTGAGCGGATGTACCGGCAAAATGGGCGGGGTTGTCGCCGAGTGTGTTTCAGGGCGCAGCGACTGCAGAATAATCGCCGGTATTGATATTAATAAAGATGCTAAACTCGGATTTCCGTTGTTCGGCACACCGTCCGAATTCACCGGTAAGGCCGATGTTATTATTGATTTTTCCCATCCGTCAGCATTAGAAAGCTTGATGGATTTTGCTGTCAAAAACAGCATACCCGCCGTGATAGCGACAACCGGGCTGGATGAAGCCCAAAAATCTATGCTGTATGAAGCCGCAAAAAAAATACCGGTTTTTTTCAGCGCCAATATGTCAGTCGGCGTAAGCCTGCTGAGGGAACTTGCCCAAAAAGCGGCAAAAGTTTTAGGCAGCAGTTTTGACATTGAAATTGTCGAAATGCACCACAATAAAAAGATAGACGCTCCAAGCGGAACAGCTTTAATGCTTGCAGACGCAATATCCGAATCGCTTGACGAAAAACCAAGCTATGAATATGACCGCCATGCAAAAAGAGAGCCGCGAAGCAAAAACGAAATCGGTATTCACGCCGTACGCGGCGGCACCATTACGGGCGAACACGAAATTATATTTGCCGGGCATGATGAAATTATCACAATCGGCCACAGCGCAAGAAGCAAAGGAATTTTTGCTGCCGGCGCTGTGAATGCGGCAATATTCATTAAAAACAAACCCGCCGGGCTGTATACCATGAAAGAACTTGTGGATGAATAGGAGCAATATATGAACACCATAGAAAAAATAACCGTTTTCGAAGATGTCACTTTGATTTCTTTAAACGACTCCCCTGCCAATATCAAATTGATTGCCGAAATTTTCGATATGATTTCGCAAGCGGATATTGATGTGGATATGATTTCGCAAACTCCCCCGAACGGTTCACACTCAAGCCTTTCATTCACGGTCAGCGATGATGACTTTGGCCGAATTTTAGAAATAGCCGCAGAACTTCGCCGGCTGAATCCGGAGTTGAAAATAAATGTGAGCAGCGGCAATTGCAAAATATCGGTTTTCGGAGAATCCATGAAAGGCAAGCCGGGTGTCGCATCCAAAGTATTCAGCGCTGCCGCTTCGATTAATTCCGATATCAGGATGATCACCACCTCCGAAACAGATATTTCACTGCTGGTTGCCAAGGTCGATGTGGATAATACTGTCAAAGTAATTGAAAAGGTATTCGAATAGAAACCGTTTATTAAACATTTAAGGCTTGCCCCAAAAAACTCATTTACGAGGATTTCGGGCAAGCCTTTAGTATTGTTATATCAGCCGGCTTGATTTAAAGCTTTGAATACTTCAATATCACAGCACCGGGCTGATCCTTAACGGATATGATAAAACTTCCGTCCATCAGTTTTGATCCGGAAACAGCCGAAGATATACCGGTATCAATGTCTTTCACTTGATACTGCGCACTGCTGTCAAGGCCGAAAAGGGTTGCTTTAATATCGGAAACCTTAGAGTTTTCCCTGCGGAACGCAAGGATAATGCCCGAACTGTCCGACGGGTCGTTATACTGCATCGCAAGATTTTTGTCATTGCCCGCAGCGGCTGGTGTCAGAGGATAATAATCCTTTGTAAAATAGCCGCGGATATCCATATACTGATCCACATAGCCGCAATATTGATTGAAGAGGTCTTTGCTGCTTTCATAGCTTGAAAAATTCCAGGACAGTATAAGTGTTGATGACAGACAGCTTCTGAAAGCATAGGAATCCGTATATTGATCTCTGTCCGGTGCTTCGCCTGCGCTTAAATCCCTGAGCATCAGCGTGCCCGAACCGTTAAGGGGCAGCCAATATGAAAGGCCGTAGGTGTGGCATTGCTCTGCGGTAGCGTCGTGGCAGGAATCACAGCGCCATAAAACTTCACTGCGCCGGATCGTTTCAAGGCAAATTCTTCTTCCGCCGGATGCGCAGTTGTCAATAATCAAACCCGGGTTGTTGGCAAGAAGATAGTCCCAAAACCGGAGAAAATTCATGACATATTTATTCTCCGTAAATCCGCACCGCTTTTCGCCGGTCACCTTTGCACCCGCGTTCCAAAAATCAGCAGGATTTATGTTGCAGTCCTGCCTGTAAATATCAAGCCCGTATTCCTTTATCTTGCCGTCAATCAGCTTCATCATGTAATCGGTTGCTACATCGCTGGCGAAGTTATATAATTTTGTATTTCTGCCCGCAATCGCCAGCAAATAATCATTTTTATCATACAGATCGGAGCCCGGATCAACGCTTTCGGGTTCAAACCAAAGGACGTGTTTCAGCCCGTTTGCGTGTCCCAAATCGGTCAGCGGTTTTAGCCCTGAAGGGAAGCGCACCGGGTCAAGCCGCCAGCTTCCCCTGCCTTTTGACCAATTTTCGCCGTTTATATACCATCCTGCATCCATCCAGAAGGCCTCTATCGGGGCGCCTGTCTTCAGGCATGTATTTAGCGTAGCAATCTGGTTATCGATTGTGGCATGCTGCATTAAATCATGTTCAATGGAACCGGCGGCAAGTATTTGTCTCTGATTATTGACATAATAGCAGTCGTTGATCCATTGGCGAAAAACATTTTGTCCCTTGATAACGCTTGATTGGTAAAACAGCACAGCTGCCAGCGGGCTTCTTATTTTCTCGCCTGCTTTCAATGCACCTTTTATGGTTTTCTGCCCGATTGCCACTTGAACAGCTTTGCCGCAAATATTATTAAAGTCAGCTTTCCACAAACCCGGCCAGCCTATCGCAAAAATTACGCCGCGGTCATTTAGGCTAAGATTGAAGAACGGCATAAAATCATTGGAACAGCGCCCGTCGCCCGGATTGAATTTTGCAGGAATACCGGCTAAAAGAGCCTTTGACTGCGGAGCAAACGCGTCAGTGGTATTCGGGCCGCCTTTGCTGTAATGCAAACGGGCTTTTACAGCTTGTGTGGTTGCGCCAATCGAAAACTTGCTGTTCAATGAACAGATATTTGATAATACGCTCGAACTGCCGGCACCGGTATTCTCAAAATAAAGCGTCCACTCACATGCAGGATATTTTATATATTTCACAGCTTCGCAGGTAACAAGCAAATTACCGTTTTTTTGTTTCAATTCAATTGTGTAATTAATTTTACTTTCCGAAGATTCGGTTTTGGACAGCGACGCTTTCCAATCACTTAGATTTTTGTTGAAAGTTTTTAAACCGTAGCAAAAATCAAAGGCGGCAGGCTTACCGTCCAAAATACCGAGTATGTTCTTATTAAACCATTCGCTTGCCATACTCATTTCCTCATTATTGATTGCGGCCGATACACTGTCAACAGAATCATATATCTGCTTTGCGGCTTTTTGAGCCGAATCTATCGAGCTTGTAATTGCCAAAATAAACGCAAGAACAATTTTAAACAACTTTGAAAAAACGAGCATAAAGACATCTCCAATAAATTATTGAATTCCCTGCGGAACACTCCATAAACTGCATATATTATTTTTTGACAAATAAATGCTCCCTGTCATCAGGCAGAGAGCTTTTATATCATCAATCAGTTAATCCTTAAGAGGAACACCTTTCGCATCCTTATTCATTGACCCCGTAAGAATCAATACGCCTTCAATAAGCCCCCAAATCGCTGCTAATGGTGCCAGGAAGCCTAAACTCAATATTGAGATAAGAAGCTGTGCTATTGCCTTGCCGGTAAATCCCAAATAAAAATTATGCACACCCAAAGAACCAAGGAAAATACCCAAGAGGCCTGCAGCTATTTTTGATTTTTGTTCGCCTTGAATCGGCTGTACCAAGGCCGCGCCGCATGTAGTGCATACTACCGCGCCTTGCGGTGTCGGGGCTGCGCAATTTTGGCAATATGCGATACCTTGCCCCCTCGGAGCGCCGCATCTGACACAAACCACTGCAACATCGTCGAGTTGATTGGCACAATTTTTACAGAACATTAAGTTGCCTCCTTCTAATTTATATTCTTCGTAAAGGAACATAAAACAATCGTGTATTATTTTCCTTTCCGTTTTTCATATTATACTCAGAAATATAAAAAGTCAATATAATTCATATATTATAAGCATAAATTCTCTTGATAAACAGAAAAAATAAAGTCACATTATAATTTAACCAAGCACAAATATTTGACACGCCTTAAAATAATGATATTATATATATCAGAATAAAATACTTTAATACCTTTCAGGAGGTCTGCTATGGATTTAACTTGCTGGCAATCCTTTATTCCGGAAAACACTCCCCTGTCATTAGTCAATATTCCGGGTACTCATGACAGTTCGACACAATATGTCACATTATCTCCGTTCAGCAGGTGCCAAGGCAAAAACATCTTTCAACAGCTTGAAGCGGGCATCAGATTGCTTGATATCCGCCTTGAGTTAAGAGACTCCGAATTTTACGCCGTACATGGCATAGCTGATTGCCGCACATCAAAAAAAAGAAAATCTCCGCTGCTTCGTTTTGAAGACACCTTCGCCAGCTGCGTCAATTTTCTCCATCAGCATCCCACCGAAACTGTTATTATCAGCTTAAAGATGGAACGAGGCAATAACCGGAACAGCTTTTACCCTTCATTTTATAATCGATATATCGAGCCCAATCTTAAAATATGGTATTTGGAAAACCGCATTCCGGTTATGGGTGAATGCCGCGGAAAGCTGGTGCTGATGAGGCGCTGCGATATCGGCAGCACCGATAAAGGCTTTACGGATCAGCAGGCAGGAATAAATTTTACTAAAATGACTTTTGCAGATGCGGTAAAAAATGATTTGTTTTTGTTATGCCCGTTTGAACAGCTTAACGGCAACCCGGCGGCAGAATCCGCATTGATTCAGGATAAATATATGCTTAACCCGAAAGCCAAATGGAAAAAAGCAGTAAAAGCCGCGCTGAATAACGCCGAACCGGATAAATCAAAGATATTTATAAATTTCCTCAGCACGGCAGGCTTCCCTTTTCTGCCCGTTTTTAACTCAAGAGCGGTCAATTCAAACTTTAAAAAATATGAATTGAAAAACAAAAAAGCTTATGGCTGGATCGTAACAGATTTCCAAACAGAAGAGCTGAACCAAAAAATTATTCAAAGCAATTTTTAATAATCCGGAATCATTTAACAGTGAAACCGCATTGGGAAAGATTATACAGTTTATTGCCGGTAAACAAAAAAGCCGTAAGCACTCGTTATGCTTGCGGCTTTACTGTATTATTTTTAAATTGTTTGAAAAATTTTATTGTATTTCTGGCTGATTCTTTTTGTCAGCGGAATATCGGGTATATCGGCCTTCAAGTATTCCTCAAGCAAGATCGGTATGTTCGTGATGAGATGAGTATTTTGAGGCAGCGCGCCGAGTTTGTCATAAAAACGTTCAAGCAAACTTAAAGCGCCGAATAAATGGGCTGCGCTGTCAATCGTCCACAGATACAAATCCTTGCCGCATTCCATAAGAGCTTCTACGTTTTTCAGGTTGGCTTTTGTCCAAAGAATTGAATAGAAATCAAACGGCATTGTTCTTATGAAATTTTCATCGACCGCTTTCCTCTTGTTGACAATTTTGATTGCGTCAAGAAGCCCTATCTTAACACCTGTTTTTTCACCGATTGCTATGGTGCGTTCAACATCATAACTTTTAACAACAATATTCAGCTTGTCTTTGAAAGTATTAACCAGTTCGATTGTCGCATCCCTGTTTTTATCGCTGGCTTCCTTAAGCTCCAGCACAATTTCCTTCTTGTAGCCCTTGCCGGCTAAAAATTCAAACATCTCAAAAGCTTTCGGTACGACAATCGTATTTTGAAGCCTTTGACTGATAATGGACCTGACTCTTTTGGAATCCGGCAAAACAAGCGCTCTGCTTCTAATGCCTTTATAGTATTTATCCGCATTAATGATTTTTATATGTCGAAGTTCCTCATAAGTCATGTCTTTGATGTTTTTGTTGAATTTACTCCGTGATATTGTTTTCGCGTTGCCGTCGTGTAAAACCACCAGTTCATTATCGCGGGTCAGCCTGACATCGCACTCAAACCCCTTTATCAGGTTGTACCTGTCTTGCTCTCCGGTTACCGCAAGCACCGCTTCAAGTGCTTCCATCCCGTTATCAACATGGTTGTAAGCTTCGTTCTCGGGACTGCCGACATTCATCCTGTGGGCAATTAAGAACAGTTCGGGTTTCAATTTTTCTTCGTCCATAGCTGTTTTCCTCCCATTTATCCGATATGTATGTATATATTATCGCTTAAAACGGTCAAAATCGCAAGGGTCAGCAAGAATAATCCGTACAAAAGCTGAAAAAGGGGCTGACGCACAAAGCAAGCCCAAAAAGCAACAAAAAAGCCGTTGAAA
>CAYOAW010000059.1:0-14167 GCA_964402095.1 uncultured Eubacteriales bacterium
GTATAAAGAATGCTCAAAACTTGTTCCGTCAACCGAAACGGTTATGGTCAAAAACGGCAGCCTTACTCTGAAAGCGACAGCGGCGCCGAATGCGGTTGTTTTCTATGAAATCGAACCGGTCAATTGAATTTCACCGTTTAAAATCACCCTCTGCGGCAAGCAGGGGGTGATTTTTCATCGTTAATGATTGCTTTATTTACTATGCTGTTTTCGTCATTAATTAATACTTTCAGTTAAATGCTTTTTTCCATTGTTGTATTTGATATATGGCTGTACTACCGAAGTATTCGAAATAATAAGTACTATGATTACAAAGCTAATTGGAATAATTGTTATATAAGAATTATAAACTTCTTTTTCTTTCTGTGTTCGCATTCCAATATCAAGGTACTACGATTAAGTTTATTCTTATCTTATATAATTTTCTTTGTGTTCAAATTTTCCTGTTCTCTAAATTCAACAGTATCGCTTTTTCACTTGTTTGTTTACTTTTTATTAACATTCCGAACCAAATACCGGCCGAAGGTATCAATGAAGTGAACAGGATGGTCGCATATACGCAGATATTTAACCAAAATATCATTTGTGTTTTCATGCTATACGTTAACCTCAGCAGAGAATTTAGCCCATTTAATATATAAGCCAATGGATTTGACATGTAATATATACTGCCAATAATTAACGACGTTTTGAAATAACTTGATAGTATCGCAGTTATTACAAGTGCAATACTCAGCCACCAAACTGAAATAAGATTTTTCTTTTTGCTTTTTTGTGGCTTAAAAAATAAATATCCAGCAAGAAAATACAAGAATGTAATGACTATCAGATGCATGATTACGAGTATGAAGTAAATAGTATTAAGCTTGAAACTATGAAATTCAGATATATTTGAAAAATAATTGTATACAGGAAAAACGCTAAATGTAAATATTATACCAATAAAAATGTAAGAGAATATAACACTAAAAATGTTTCTTTTCATAAAAATCCCTTCAATGTAATAAAATAAAAACATCAAGATAATTCATAATTTATTATTGTATTGCTGTATATTGCTAAAAATAATTTTCTGCTCATCAAAAATTTTAACCATACAAAAGCACAAGGGGTGAATTTCGTTTTACCAAGCCGCAGATTTTTACTTGTAAAATAATATCATAAAACGGAATATTTTTCAAGACAGAATGCCTGACAGGGCGTTTTTATGGCTTAACAGGGCAAAAATCGAAGTTTTCCACAAAATCCGGGCAACATCGCGGCAGGCAAAAGAAAGAGATACCGAAACAGATATCTTCAAGTATCTCAATAAACCGGCGGATAAAATTTTATAATCGACGCAAAAGCACGCGGCCGGTCTGAATGACTGGCCGCAATTGTTTTATTTAGGCTTTACGAGGGGCACAGCCCCTCGTAATATTGATTTGACAATACAGTAGCCAGTTCTACAATTCATTCATGCAAATTGACTTGCTGATTGATTCCGCGCAGCATGATATGTTAGATTCCGCTTTCACTCTTAACTCTTGTATTACTTGGCATCGTTCATCACCTCTCGGTGAATATACACTAACATTGATTGTTTGCGAAATCATAGAACAGTCCCATGTGTTCTCCTATGATCATGATATCATTTTTAAGTGTGGTTTGAAGAGTTTTGTAACAGTCTGCCATCCTCCGTGTTCAAATAATTATCTAAATGGTTATAAAAAGCATAAAAGGCTTCATCTTCACTACTATTAAAAAATTGTATAATACTTGCCCAATTATGATCTGTATGCATATCATATTTTTCTTCAATATAATTTTGAAATCCATCTAAGCAAACAGATTGAATTCCCTCTTCATTTTCACATTGTTTATACCCATTTATAAAAGCATATAACCGATCTAATGAAGGTTTACCAAGATATAATTCTGGGCGTCGTCTAATTTCCATTAATAACTTATAAACATTATCCAAAGCAACACCTTCTTACTTAAAATTTAACTTCTGTCATCATTAATTAATACTTTCAGATACTAAGGGCAAACATTCTATCAGCTTGTCAATAAATTTATTCAAATTCTCATCTTTCGCACACTTTAAACCGAATTTAAACTCTCCATCGTTGTTCTTAATTATTAATTCCCATCCATCGGCAACAACATTTTGCTTACCATTAAACTCAGTTATTTTATTGAATGTCTTTGATAAATATTTTATCTGTCGCTTTGAAAGTTGAATGGTTTCTGATTTTATAACCTTCATAAAATTCGGATCATCAATATTATAATTTTTTCTTACGCCCCCTATTATTTTAACTTCACCAGTTGGATTGATTTCCAATAAAAAGCACTTATTACTTAAATACGCATCCCTATAAATTGCAACCTTCATTTCTTTAATCTCTATTGTCGGTGAAAAAAGCCTATTGCAGCCACATAATATTATAAGAAGTATACCTGCTAATGCACCTATTTTTTTCATCAGTTAACGTCCTTTCTGCCAGACCTTAAAGAAACTTTTCTGGTTCGAATCACCCCGGTGAATTGCTCCACCGGGGTGATTATTATCGCCGTTATCCGTAAAAATTCTTAATATTTAAAGCAAACATCGCTGTCTTTTAAAAGCGGCGCGGAACTGTCCTTTGCTGAAAGCACAGGGGCTTGAATTTCCCACAGAATACCGATATCCATATCGTCATAACGGATACTGCGGTCATTTGCGGGCGAATAATATTCATCCACCTTGTATTCCACCTCGACATCATCCGTCAGCGTTAAAAAGCCGTGAAGGAAACCCTTCGGGATAAACAGCATCCTCCTGTTTTCGGCGGTAAGCTCAACTTTTATCCATTTCATAAAGCTTGGAGAGCCCTGCCGGATATCGACGATATAATCCGCAATAGCGCCCCTGACACAGGTTATCAGCTTTGCCTGCGCCATCGGCGCAGTCTGGCAATGCAAACCGCGCAGCGTACCTTTCCGCGCGGAAAAGGAACGGTTGGCCTGCACAACATTGAAATCAATGCCGGCTTCCAGGAACTTGCTGCGGGAATATGATTCAAAAAACCATCCTCTGTTATCCCCGAACACCTGAGGTTCAACAATTATCGCGCCGGCAAGCGGCGTCGTTAAAGCGTTCATACTATCCTTCTATTCCCCGCTGTTTTATTTGCCCTTGTCTTCCAGCCCCCAGTGGGGCCTGGCATTCGGCGTGTCGGACGAATAAAGTATTTTCCCTTCGGCTACCTTACGAAGATGCTGTCCGTAAGAGGATTTGCCGTATTTCGCGGCGGAAGCCAGCAGCGCTTTTTTTGAAATCCAATGCATATTGTAAGCGATTTCCTCGGGAGCCGATATTTTTATCCCCTGCAGTTTTTCGACCGTATGAATAAAATTGGCGGCATCCATCAGGGCATCCACGGTGCCGGTATCCAGCCAGGCGAATCCCCTGCCCATTAAGCGTGTATCCAAATCACCGTTTTCAAGATAAATACGGTTGATATCCGTAATTTCAAGTTCATTGCGCTTGGATGGTTTCAGCGATTTCGCGTATTCAATAACCCTGTTGTCATAAAAATACAACCCCGTAACAGCGTAATTTGATTTTGGATTTTCCGGCTTTTCCTCAATAGAAACCACTTTGCCGGACTCATCATACTCAACTACGCCGAATGATTTGGGGTTGTCAACATAGTACGCGAAAATAGTAGCTCTTTTGGGGTTTTTGGCCGCCCGCCTGAGCATATGCCCAAGGCCGCTGCCGTAAAAAATATTGTCGCCTAAAATCATAGCGACGCTGTCTTTCCCAATAAATTTTTCGCCAATAATAAAAGCCTGCGCAAGCCCGTCAGGCGACTCTTGAATTGCATAAGAGAGTTTCAGTCCGAATTGTTTGCCGGTGCCTAAAAGCGTTTCGAATTTTGCAGTATCCTGCGGCGTTGAAATAATAAGAATCTCTTTAATACCTGCAAGCATCAGCGTTGAAAGAGGGTAATAAACCATCGGTTTATCGTATACGGGAAGAAGCTGTTTGCTTGTTACCATAGTGAGCGGATACAGGCGTGTACCCGAACCGCCGGCGAGGATAATGCCTTTCAAAAAAAACACTCCTTAGTTCATATTATATTTCCAAATTTCAAATGTTTATGCCAAATCAGTTTCAACATCCTGATGTATATTTTATCACCGAAAGCTGTTTTAGTCAACTGATTCATTATTGTGAAACCGGCAGTTGACAAAACAGTTTCAGTACTGTATAATTTAGCTAAAGCTAACTTAGTCTGAGCTAAATTTATTCCGGATCGCCGGCCGGAGGAAGGAACTGAGCGTATATGGTTAAAATTTCATCTTCCCTTGAAGATTATCTTGAAGCCATCTATATTTTAGCCCAGCGCGGCACTGCCGTGCGGCTGACAGATATTGCCGATTTTCTTGCGGTGTCAAGCCCCAGTGTCAACAGGGCAATCGGCACGCTGAAGATAAACGGCCTTGTTGAGCATGAAGCTTACGGTAAAATTCTGCTTTCTTCCAAAGGCAAGACGCAAGCGGGCAAGGTGCTCAGGCGGCACAAACTAATCAAACGTTTCCTGACCGACACACTCGGTGTTGATGAGCTGTCCGCCGAAAAAGACGCCTGCCGTATGGAACATGTTATGAGCCAGCAGACCATTGAAAAGCTCTACCGGTATATTGATGACAAAGAAACGGCAAAGCAGCATCGGGCTGATTGAATACCATTTGACAGGTTAACGAATTTGAGGTGTATGATGATTCAGTTTGATTTAATTATCGTCGGCGGTTCGGCATCCGGACTTTGCGCCGCCATACAGGCAGCACGCTGCAAAAAGGCCGCATCAATCGCTGTGCTGGAACAGATGCCGCGTATTGGCAAAAAAATCCTGGCAACCGGCAACGGACGCTGCAACCTTTCCAACGTAAATGCCGGAGGCCACGCGTACCGCAACGCTGATTTCGCCGCGTCTGCTTTAAAGAAGTATGATACGCAGGCAACGCTGTCGTTTTTCAAATCGCTCGGGCTTTTAACCGTTGCCGACAGCGAGGGCAGGATATACCCCATGAGCAATACCGCCGCTTCCGTGCTGGATGCGCTGCGTTTTGAAGCGGAACGACTCCACATTCAATTTTTCTGCGGTACCGCTGTTAAAGAAATCGCCGTGTTAAAAAACGGCTTCTCCCTTCGCTGCCTGCAGACACCTGACAATCCCGAAAAAGCAAAAAATCAGGCAAACATCATTGCCGAATTCCGCGCGAAATACCTGGTCCTTGCGGCAGGAGGAAAAGCCTCGCCCGTACACGGTTCCGATGGCAGCGGTTTTGAATTGCTCCGGCAGCTCGGGCACAGCATTACTCCCCGTTTCCCCTCGCTTGTTCAGTTAACAACGGACACCTCCCTCACAAAACAGCTTAAAGGAATCAGAGCGGCAGCAACAATCAAAGTTGAAATTGAAGGCAAAATTAAAAGCGTTGCGCAGGGCGAAATTTTATTCACCGAATACGGCCTTTCGGGCATTGCCGCCATGGAAGCCAGCCGTGCCGTTTCGGAATATTTTGCATCGGGCTGTAAAGGCGGCTGCTGCGCCCTTCTTGACCTGGCACCAAGCCTCAATAAAGAAGATCTGAAGCTTTTTATAAAAAATTTCGCACTGGACAACCCGTTGCTTCCCCCGGAAAGGCTGCTTTTCGGCATTATGCCCGCGAGAATCGGCCAGGTTGTTTGTAAAGCCTGCGGGCTTTACAATATTACCGGCGGGTTATCCGAGCCTCAATTAAACCGTTTGGCTGAAATAATCAAAGAATTCCGCCTTCAGATTACAGGCACCAAAGGCTTTAATCAAGCCCAGGTCACGGCCGGCGGCGCAGATGTCAATGAGTTTCATCCGGAATATTTGGCTTCCCGTAAAGTAAAAAATCTTTACGCTTGCGGTGAGATTTTGGATGTTGACGGAGGCTGCGGCGGTTTCAATTTACAGTGGGCATGGTCATCGGGCCTGCTTGCGGGCGAATTAAACCGGGTATAAGCCGACATACAGGTAATTTTAAGTTAGGATGTGGAAAATGTTTACCCATGATGCTGTTCGAGCGCTTTCAATGTCTTTTTTCGCCGGTATGGCAACGCTGTTGGGCGCGTTCATTGTTTTCATTATCAAGAAAAAAAACGAGAAATTCATCACCATATCGCTGGGGTTTTCAGCCGGCGTTATGATAAGCGTTTCTTTCAATAATCTGCTTCCGCACGCGCAGGAATATCTTATTGCTTATTCCGGCGAACATATCGGGGTTATTCTGACAGTTCTTTTCCTGATATTCGGCGTATCGCTGACATACGGTCTTGACAGGCTTGTTCCCCATGATATAATTCCCGCTGAGGGCGGCAAGGAGCACAAAAATCTTTTCCGCGTCGGATTTGTTTCCATGCTGGCTATCACGCTTCATAATTTCCCCGAAGGCATCGCCACATTCATGTCCGGCTACAGGGATATTGAACTGGGCATCTCCATCGCCATTGCCATCAGCATGCACAATATACCCGAAGGCATATCGGTAGCGACGCCGATTTATTTCGCGACCGGCTCAAAACGCAAAGCGTTCAGGTTCACGCTGATTTCAGCTCTTTCCGAACCGGTCGGCGCAGTGCTCACATTCTTAATTCTGCGTCCCTTTATTAACAACCTGATGATGGGCATTTTATTCGCTTTTATATCCGGAATAATGCTCTATATTACAATTGAAGAGCTTATCCCCTCTTCAAGGCAGTACGGGCACACCAGAGTCGCGCTTATATCCACCTTTATCGGTATCTGTCTGATGCCGCTGGCGAACGCGATATAAACCGTTTTCTCAATCTTCAACAATACAGGAGCTGTTATGTTAAAAGTTACCGAACTTAAAATCCCGTTGGACGGCGGGCAAAATGAGCTTGTATCCGCCGCGGCCAGGGCGCTGAAATGCCCCGAACGGCAAATCAAATCACTTACCGTTACCAGAAAAGCGGTTGATTCCCGCAATAAAACAGACATCTTCTTTGTCTGCAATTGTGAAGTTGAAATTGCCGGCGATACAAACGCGATATTATCCAAATGCAATCCTTCCCGGGTCAGTTTAGCCGGGGAATTCGAATATACCCCGCCGCCTGTCAGGCGCAGCAGCAAATTCAGGCCGGTTATCGCGGGGTTCGGCCCCGCAGGCATCTTCACCGCGCTGACACTTGCCCGTGCAGGGCTGTGTCCGGTTGTTTTGGAACGGGGCCGCGATGTGGACAGGCGAATTGCCGATGTCAACAGCTTTTGGCACAAAAGGCAGCTTGACGAAAACTCCAATATGCAATTCGGCGAAGGCGGAGCGGGCACTTTTTCCGACGGCAAGCTGACAACAGGAATTAAAGACAAGCTATGCCGGAAGATTTTTTTGGAATTTGCCGAAAACGGAGCACCCGAAGAAATTTTATACTCCTCAAAACCTCACATAGGCACAGACAAGCTCAGCGGAGTTGTTAAGTCTATCAGAGAAAAAATTATCGCGCTCGGCGGTGAAGTGAAATTTGAATGCCGCCTGACAAAAATCATTGCCGCAAACGGCACGGTTCACGGCATAACCTATATTGACGCCGGCGGCAGAGAACAGGATATCGAAACAGACACACTTATTCTCGCTATCGGCCATTCCGCAAGGGATACGGTTGAAATGCTGTACAACAGCGGCATAAAAATGATCCAAAAGCCCTTCTCTGTCGGCGCGAGAATTGAGCACCCGAGAGAAATGATCGACAAGGCGCAATACGGCCTTTTTGCCGGTCATCCCGCTCTGGGCGCAGCGGACTACAAACTTGCCTGCCACCCCGAACACGGCCGCGGCGCCTATACCTTTTGTATGTGCCCGGGCGGTACGGTTGTTACCGCTTCAACCGAAAAAGGAGGATTGGTGGTCAACGGAATGAGCGAATTCGCTCGTGACAAGGAAAACTCCAACTCCGCCCTTTTGGTCGGGATAGACACGCAGGATTTCCCCGGCAGCCACCCGCTTGCGGGCATCCAAATGCAGCGTGAAATCGAACGGAAAGCTTTTATACTCGGCGGCGGGGATTATACCGCGCCTGCGCAGCTCGTCGGCGACTTTTTGAAAGATATACCCTCCGTAAAGCTCGGCGGTGTCAAACCAAGCTGCACAACAGGCGTAAAACCCGGCGATATCAGACAAATTCTGCCCCGGAAAGCAACCGATACCATGGCTGACGCGCTTGTAAAAATGAACAGGCAGCTGTCGGGTTTTGCCATGCCCGAGGCTGTACTGACGGCGCCGGAGACACGCAGTTCCTCCCCTGTCCGGATCATTAGGGACGAATTTTATCAAACCGAAGTGCGGGGCCTTTACCCGTGCGGCGAAGGCGCGGGTTACGCCGGCGGTATCGTTTCGGCCGGGGTTGACGGTATCCGGTGCGCGTTTGCTGTCATGACGGATGAAGGATGACGCCCGTGCAAAAGCATCATCTTTTACGTGGAGGTGCATACCGTGATAACAATCGAAGAAATGGAAGACATGCTGGATGAAATAGCCGATGAATTCCCCGAAGAGCTTTTTCATGATCTCAACGGCGGGATCATCCTGCTGCCTGAGGAAAAAGCAAACCCCGCAGGCAAAAACCTCTATATCCTGGGCGAATACAACCGGGGCGGAAATCTGGGAAGATATATCTCAATCTATTACGGTTCTTTTATGAAACTGTTCGGCTTTCTCAGCAAAGACCAGCTAAAAGAAAAGCTTGTCCAGGTGCTTAAGCATGAGTTTACCCATCATGTTGAGTCGCTCGCCGGGGCAAAGGATCTTGAAATAAAAGATGAGGAAAATATAGCAATTTATCTTCACAATAACAAAGATAACATTATATAGGAACCGAATTGTTGAAAATAATGTTTCGTGTGCTATAATGCAAGTATATCCGATAATTTTGAGCAAGGAGTGTCACTATGAGCAAAAAATTCTGCAAGCCTGCGGCGCTTATACTGGCGGTTGTTTTAATCTTTTCCGCCGTCCTTTCCATCACACCGGGTACCGTAAACATTTCCGCTGCCGCCCCTGTCACTGCAGGCGCGAAACCGGCGGCAAGTTCCGCCGCCGCCATCCAAAACAAACCGTCAGCCGCCACAGCGATTAAAGCCGAAAAAACATCCTCGCAGGCAGCTGCCAAGCAATGCGGCTGTGACAACAACCCGTTTATTGTTGTCCCCGGGATAACGGATTCCGATGTCGCGCTGCTTAACGCTGACGGAACGCCCGTACTTAATGACGACGGAACGCCGTATGTAAAGGGAGGGTTCATGGTTGACGAATCAAGCCTGCCCGCATACATCGCGAAAACGCTTGCCTGGCCGCTTGCGAAAATGCTTATCACTCAAAAGGACAACGGCTTTACCGACGCGGTTTACGAAGCAGCCAAACCCGTATTTTGGCGGCAAGCCACAAATCCGGACGGCACTCCCGTACAAAACCTGCAGGTAGTTAAATACAATAAATCCTTTGCCAGTTTAACGCAGGAACAAATCGACAATCTTTTCAAAAACATCCCCTTGCAGTCCATATGTGAAAAAATCGGTTATGACCATGTTTATTATTTTGCGTTCAACATCATCGGCGACCCGATGGCAACAGCAAGAGAACTCGACCAATTCATCCAAGCGGTGAAGGAACAGACCGGCCATAAAAAAGTGAATATTTTAAACGCAAGCCTCGGAGCGTCAATATTCACCGCCTACTGTGAGCAGTTTAAAGACAAAGGCGATGTTGAAAAGGTCGTCAATGTAGTCGCTTTAAATAACGGTTCTCTGATTTTGAGAGATATTTATGCCGGGAATTTTGACCTTTCCGATGAAAGTCTTTACCGTGACTTTTTCCCGTCGGCTTTTGCGAATTCGGACGGCACAAAGACCACCGGATACCTTGTCAACCTGTTAATCAGGCTGATGCCGAAAAAAATTCTTGTCGGCACATTAAACGCCGTGATGAACGGCGCAATGGATGCCATGCTGCGCTGCGCGCCCAACTTCTGGGCGATGATACCCAAGGAGGACTATCCGGCACTCGCCGATAAATGGCTCTCCGGCCCCAAATATGCCGAATGCAGGGCAAAAACCGATGCCTTCTACCGGGCGCAGCTTCACCTTGAAAACAACCTGAAATATATGACCGAAGAAAAAGGCCTGGAATTTAACAATGTTTGCGGCTACAACCTTCGTTTCAGCTATATCACGAGCATCTTGGGGCTTTTAGGGTCCGATAAAACGGTTAATTCCGACAGCGTTATCCATATCCAGTCAACTTCAATGGGCGCGACAGCCGCCCCCGCGGGGCAGCAGCTGCCTGCGGATTACCTTGCCGCCCACGCGGGCAGCAAATACATATCCCCCGATAAAAGTGTTGATGCCTCCACCTGCGTATTTCCGGACAACACATGGTTCTTTTTAAACCAGCCGCATGAGGATGCCGGCACAAATTCCGCTTGCATGAATTTAGTCGGCGAGCTGTTTTTAAACCCGGATTTTAAAAATATCAATTCCGACCCGTCGCGTTTTCCGCAATTCAATTACACCTCCAACAGCAAGGAACTGCGCCGTCATCTTGTGCCGGAAGCAAAGGGCGCGCTTGCTGACTTTGAGGCGGGCAAACTCACTTTGAACAGCACGGATTCAGCAGAACTGAAAGGCGCGATTGCGCAGGGACAGGCAGCGCTTGATATGACAATCGGCAACCAGGTCCAGGCTTCCAACGCAGCCAAAAGGCTTGAAAACATCCTGATCAAAATCGGCTACCGTGACGCGCCGGTTGCAGCCAAGCCGGATGAGGTCAAGGATTTCTTCAACAAACTGCTTGACAAACTGCTTAAGGCCGCAAGCGACCTTGCGTACAAGTATATCGGCGCGCAGGGATATTCAGAAAAGTTCTGAAAACAATTAAAAACAAAAGCTGTCCGTTTATCATGACGGGCAGCTTTTTTATATACCTCGGAAACAGTCTACCGGTTCAACCATAATGCAGGGCGCACCCCGACAGACGCGTTGTCCGCAAAATCGTAAACATCCCCGGCGTCTCCGCTGTAAAACACATCGGCGGCGCTGAAAAGATTTGCGCCCGGGGAGCGGAGCCACCAACTGCTTTTACCTTTATACGGGCCGTCGGGATAGGCAAAAAGGCCTTCGCTTTTCGCGAAACCCGTGCCCTTTGCGCAGCGGACCTCAAGGTTTGACAAATACATTTTTGCCTCCCCGGTGCTCAGCAGAAATATTTTGTCCTTCGTATCGTTTCCGCCCGGGATATTGTAAACGGCATTGCCGTCGTTCACTGTATCCGCCGTAATAATTTCAGCCTGTTCGGCCGCCGTAAAGGCGCCGTTTAAGAAATCCTTATTCAGCCATTTCCGCAGGGAACACGTTTCCCAGGAAGTGCTTTTTCTCACATCATTATACGGTTTGCTGTCCAAAATCATTTCCGAAAGCAGCAAAATTTTGTCTTTTTCCGCGGCGAGTACCCGCCAGGCAATCTTTTCGTTGCCGCTGCTCAAAAAATTATCCTGCTCCCAGCCGCCGAAAATAACCGTATCCCCTTCAACAGCATTTTCCGCCGAAGATGTTTTGCCTGTCGGTTTGCCTTTTACAGCCGTTGTCCCCTCCGCCGAGGCTGCTGTGTCCGCAGTATTCCCGGTGCCTGCGGTTCCCTTGGCGCAAGCCGAAAGAACAGCGCAAAACATCAGTGCGGTGAGAAGGATTGCAATTTTCCGGTTGAACTTCATAAGCGGCAGCCTCCGGTATCCATTAGATTTTACTTTTTAAAATATTAAATAAATTCGCGTATTTTCATTTGTAATTGTAACAGAATACTGCAAAAAATGCAATCGGTTCCTGCATGGACAAACCGGCAGAAAGGACTAAAAATATTTTATTTTATATTGTTTAAAACATGTTTGAAACCGCTTACACTTTATGGTAGAATGCATTTGTTTATTTTTTTACAAACGAAAGGCGGTTTGAAACAATGAAACAATTCCCGAAGAAGCTCATTTCCCTGCTGCTGGTTATTTCCGTCGTATTCGGCACCGTTTCCGCGGCGGCGGTTACATCCCTGGCAGCACCGGCAAAAACCGTTGCCGCAACTGCGAAAAGCGAAAACGCACAGGTTGAGGAAGCGCTCGGCAACTCCGTCAATCCGGTTATAGTAGTACCGGGTATCGGGATGTCCGATGTCGCGCTTTTTGACAGCCAAGGCAATCAAATCAAAAATGACGGAACTTTTAAAGACCGTTGGAGGGTTTTGAACCTTTGCACGGATGATATCATGAACGACATCTGGAAGCTTGTCCCCAGGGCGCTGCTTTCCATCGCCCTGCAAAAAGATGTGGGATTAAGCGATATTATCACGCAGTATATGCCGGGCATGTTTAAATATGCCACACATGACCTTGAGGGCAACTCGGTTGAAAATGTCAAGGCTATTGAGCACAATTATCCGCTTTCGCAATACAGCGAAGAAGATAAAAACGATTTCTTCAACATGATGCCTATGCAAAAATATGTTTCAAGCATCGGCGAAAGCAAAATATACTGCTTCAATTTCCCGGCTTTTTCCAACACATACACCGAAGCGGCAAGGCTCAACAAGTTTGTCAAGATGGTTAAACAGCAAACCGGCTGCGACAAGGTAAACCTTGTGCCGCTGAGCCTGGGCGCAACCATAACAAACGCTTATTTTGACGAATACGCGGACAGCCACGATGTCGGCAAAGTCGTTTATGTTGTCGGCGCAACCAACGGCAGCCTTGTTTTTGCCGACTTGGTGAGTGCCAATTATTCGGTCAATTCCGCAAAACTGTTTTATTCCGATATCGCTCCGCAATTGGTAGACGGCTACCAAGGCTATCTTATTAATATTCTGCTTAGAATTTTGCCCAAAAAGGTGCTTAACAATGTGCTTGACGCCGCCTTTGAGGTTGTACGTAAAGACTTTTTTGTCAACACACCCTCTATGTGGTCCATCGTACCGGCCGAAAAGTATACCGAACTCTCCAATAAGTACCTGAGTGATTCCGCACATGTAAAAGTGAAGGCGCTCACAGACAAATATTACAGCTACCAAAGCCATTTGGAGGAAAATGTAAAAGCGCTTGTTGCCGACGGAGTCGAGATATACAACCTATGCGGTTACGGCTTCAATTTCGGCCACGGCTGGGGCGATTACCAGTATTTCCAATTTTTCAAATGCGCGGATGATGTTAATTCCGACGGCGTCATTCAGATTTCCTCCACCAGCATGGGTGCATACAGCTGCGCGCCGAACACAACTTTCCCCGCCGGCTATGTGCAGAAAAACACCCATTGCACCAACACGGCGCACAACCACATATCACCCGACCGTATGATTGACGCTTCCGCCTGCTATCTACCCGAAAGCACCTGGTTTTTCGCCGGCCAGCACCACGAAATTGCCGGGAACGACGTTGCGGTTGCCTTAGCCTGCACCATCCTGTCAACTGATACCATCAAGAATGTTTATTCCGACCCGAGGTTCCCGCAGTTCAACGGATCGCGCAATGTTAAAAAGATCACAAGGGATTATCTGCCGAAAGCCACCGATGCGCTTGCAAGGACCGACCTCACAGCAACAGACAAAGCAGAACTCCAGGCGGCTGTTGACGCGGCCACCGCCATGCTTGCAAGCACCGTTGCCAATGACGCGCAGTGCGATGCCATTGAAGCAAGGCTTTTCAATATTCTTGTAAAAATAGGTGTGTATGCCGCGCCGGGAGAGGTAAAAGCATCCGATGCAGCGCTTGAAAAAACGCTGAAATTCATCAGCGACAAGCTCTGGGAAAAATACGGTGCCAAAGGTTACAGCGAAATTATTAAAAGCAAATCTCCCCTTGCAGGCCTGACCGGCCTCCTTGCGAAACTGGCCGGTTAACATAAAATCCGGTTATCGGGGGCGGGCAGAGATGTCCGCCCCCGATTTATATCATGCCGGCGTAATAATCCGCGATTTAGTGCGATTCGTTTATAAAAAACGGTTGACATTTTTTTGCTGATGTGTATAATTATTATCTGTCGGGCAAATCGCCCCAAACCGAATATTGCGGAATTGTGTAATGGTAGCACGACAGACTCTGACTCTGTTTGTCTGG
>CAYOAW010000060.1:0-1893 GCA_964402095.1 uncultured Eubacteriales bacterium
GCCATGGACTGTGTCTGCCCCAATTCTTCGCAGACGGAAGTGTAAAACAAATACAGTTTATCGTCCTTGATTACCGCACTGCCGGACCAGCATCCCAGGTCCTCGTCATACGGCCGGTCGGGAAAAAGGGCTATCGGCAGTTCTTCCCAATGTATCAAATCCTCGCTGACGGCATGGCCCCAATGCATCGGGCCCCACATCGGCGCATGCGGAAAATGCTGGAAAAAGGCATGGTATTTGCCTCTGAAAAAGCACAGTCCGTTCGGGTCGTTTATCCATCCTGTTTTCGGTTCAAAGTGGAAGTTGAGTCTTTCGGGCATAATAAGCTCATCCTTTCAGAATCAAGTGTATTACGGTTTTACGCAATGTCCGCAATTATTTTTGTTTTATTAACAACAGAACCCAATCGTTTGAATCCGGTTTGCCGCCGACCCTGTAATTGCCGAATTTGTCCGGTTTGATCACTTGCGTTTCTTCCTCATATTCGCCGGTGCGCGGGTTAAACCATTGAACGGTGTACCGGGATGCCTTGTCCATATTTTTGACAACCCCCGTGCAGGTTGACCGATTATAAAAATCAACGACATACATATAGTCGCCGTTTGTGGCAAGCGAATAATACGGGACGATGCCGCTGATCTTGAACAGGTTCCGGATTTTATCAAACAGTGAGCCGCTGCCTTTCAGCACGGAAGACAGCTGATGGAAAAGGTTGTAAACCGCGTCCGTTGAAAACCATTTTTTGCTGTCAAAACGCGGTGTCAGGTTCCACCATGACACACTGTCAAAAAATTTATGCATATATCCCATCTGATACGCTGTTTCAAACTCCACGCTTTGGGACCACCATGTTGCTTTATCCGCCGGGGTAATGGTGTCTATCCCGTCGTTGGATGTGGTGTCCATATCATAGGTGCTGTTGTAAAGCCAGATGTCGGCACACCCGTAACCGTAACCGTACATGCCGTTCAGATAAGCCGTCCACCCCTGCACACGCGAGCCGAAGTGTTTTGTCCAAAGGTAATCATACCGGCCTTCATAATTAACGGCCACTTTTCCTTCGCCGTTTTCCCAGTAATCCTTCGGCACGCCGAAATCATACTGCCCGGTTAACTTCGGCGACCATTGGGCGGCATACCAGCTGTGCCCCGGAACGCCGCGGAAGACAGAATTTGAAGCAGCTGTTTGCCCCGTGCCTTCCTGATGTGCGGAAATCGGATGTTTGTAAGCGTCATATTTATAAATAGTTTTACACATGGTTACATAAGGATTTGTTGCGATATTGAAGACTTCGTAAAAATCGTTGTCCACTTCCTGCCCGAGCGTCCACAGCACAGGATAAGCGGAATACCTTGCCACCCAGCAGCGGGTCAGTTTTTCCATATAATCCTTATTTGAAAAGGCCGTGTTTGTCATATCCGAAGGGAACATCAGGCATGCGTTGGCATGGACAAGCCCTGCCGAAGCGATATACTCAAACTGCCTGTCCAAATAATCAAAGCCGGCCATATCCTCTTCGTTTATGCCGTTGCTCAGGTTATAAGCCGCATCAATCGGTTCGGACTGGTAAACGGTAAAGCCCTGCTTAACCCTGGTATCCACAATATATTTGAAATGGGATGTTGTATTTGTATCGCCGGCATGCGCCCCGGCACTGTCCAATTCCTCCCGCGGCATGCCCCAGTGCGTGTCGCCCAGATAAAAAAACGGTGTCTTGTCGCAATAAGTAAAATAGCGAGTACCGGCTGCGGCTGTAACAAAACCGTGCTTATAGATATCCAGATTCCCCGTATACGGGACAGCGAGGACTGCCCCGGTTTGGCTGTTCAGACCGGAATCATTTTCGTTGGAGCAAACAGTCTTATATGTCCAAAGCCCTTCGCTTGTCAGCGC
>CAYOAW010000060.1:1993-4147 GCA_964402095.1 uncultured Eubacteriales bacterium
CATTTTCGTTGGAGCAAACAGTCTTATATGTCCAAAGCCCTTCGCTTGTCAGCGCAAAACGGACCCGCCAGATGCTGCCGCCGTCCCAAAAGCCGGGCACGGTCAAAACAGTTCCGTCGCCGGTATTGGTCAAAACAATGTCAAACGACACATCGTTAAACGGGTCTGCGTATTTTACCGCGGCGGTAAAGGTGCGCTCATTGGCGACCCACAGCTCGCTTTGGTCAATAATATCGTTTGCGGCAGCTTTTACTCCGTCCGGTACAGCCGGCTTAGCGGCATAAGCCGATACCGGTAAACAAAATGTGAGCGCCAAGATAAACGAGATGATTTTCAACAGGTTTTTCATTTTATTCTCACTTTCAAATCAACCGATGATTTTTTGATAAGCCACCACATCCAGCCATTGCCCGAACTTTTTGCCGATTTCTTTGTAATGCGCGCATTGCTCATAGCCGTTTTTTTCAAACATGCGGATGCTTTGGGTATTCTCCCCGCATATCAGCGCTGTCAAAACATGAAAGCCCTGCGTCAACGCGTACTCTTCAATGAATTTCACAGCCAGGCTGCCTATGCCTTTGCCGGTATATTCCGGCTTGAGGTAAACCGTCGCTTCCGCTGTCGAATCATAGGCCTCCCTTTTTTTGAACTGCGCCGCGATGGCATAACCGCAAATGGCTCCTTCACAAAGAACAGCAAAAGATTTAAACCGCGGATTGTCAAAAAAGAGGATTTCTTCCATCTCCGGCAGGGTAAGGGGGGCTGTATGAAATGTCGCGGTTGAGTTCAGTACATATAAATTGTATATCGCGAGAGCCTCAGGCAAATACGCTGCCGACATTTCGCATAATTCAATATTGTTCATTCACTTCCTCCTGTCTTATCATGTGCCGGATTCTCTGTTTTACGGATGCTGATATTTTAACACCTGGCCGTTAACTTGGCAATACAGTGCAACCGTTCCGGACAATTTTAAAACACATTGGCAGCTGTTTCAAATCTGCCGGAATTTCTGCTGTGATTTTAGTTGAAGCGGTGGTATAATAATTGAATAGATCTCCGCAGCAAAAAATATATAATGAGGGTGTTTGCCTGTGAATAATCCGAAAAAGCAGCTCTTGAACGGCGAATGGAAACTTATCTGGATTGAAAACAGCGTATTGGCTCAAACTCAAAAAGAATATACTTCCATTGCCGCGCTGGAAAGTTCGGATTTTTCTGCCGTCAGCGCCGCTGTCCCCGGCAACTTTGAAATTGACCTTCTGAATGCCGGAATCATCGATAATCCATATTATTCAACGAATATTCTGGCCATGCAGAAGTTTGAGTGCATGCACTTGTTTTATTACCGCAGGTTTGATGTTGAAGGCTTAAATGATCCGGAGCCGTACCTGCATTTTGAGGGTGTTGACACCGTCGCCGATATTTATATAAACGGCAGCCTTGTTTTAAGCTGCGGCAATATGTTTATCGCCCATGAAATACAGCTGCATCATCTCAGAACATACGGCAATGAAATTATCGTTCACATCAAGCCCGCCGTTATCGAGGCAAGAAAATACGAAATCGCCGCCGGGAGCAGCGCGCTGAAATACAACTATGATACTTTGCATATCCGCAAAGCCGCCTCCATGTACGGCTGGGATATTATGCCCCGGCTTGTTTCCGGCGGAATCTGGCGGGATGTGTTTTTGCTGGAAAAACCGGAAGAGCGTATTGAGGCTGTGTTCGCTTACACGCGGCACATCAACAAAACCGCCGGGACGGCGAGCCTTCTTTTTCATTATAACCTGAAAATCGGCCGCGACTTGCTGAAAGATTATAGAATCAAGGTCAAGGGTATCTGCGGCGGCAGCGAATTTGCCGCGGAAAGTGCTTTATGGTTTACCGCGGGCAAGCTTCATGTCCCCGTAAACAACTGCAAATTCTGGCACCCCCGCAATTACGGTGAGGCCAATCTTTATGACACGGTTTTCGAACTGTATTGCTGCGATAAACTGATTGATTCCTACAGTTTAAAAATCGGCATACGGACGGTTAGCCTCGAGCGCACCAGCACCACGGATGAGGACGGCAGCGGCGAATTCTGCATCCGGGTAAACGGCGAAAAGATTTTCGCCATGGGCACCAATTGGGTTCCGCTCGACGCGCTCC
>CAYOAW010000060.1:4247-14028 GCA_964402095.1 uncultured Eubacteriales bacterium
AACGGCGAAAAGATTTTCGCCATGGGCACCAATTGGGTTCCGCTCGACGCGCTCCACTCAAACGACATCAATCGACTGCCCGAGGTTCTCCCTATGCTGGCCGACTTGGGGTGCAATATTGTCCGCTGCTGGGGCGGCAACGTTTATGAGCATGAAAGCTTCTTCGATTTCTGCGATGAAAACGGCATCATAGTTTGGCAGGATTTTGCCATGGGCTGCGCACGCTATCCGCAGGACAGGGCGTTTTGCGAATCGCTCGAAAGGGAAGCCGTTTTTATCGTAAAAAAATACCGCAATCACCCCTCGCTCGTCCTCTGGTCCGGCGACAATGAATGCGACCAGGGCTACCACAAATCCGAACCGCTCACCGGCAACCCCAACGACAATATTCTGACCCGGCGCGTCTTGCCGGAGGTGCTGCGCATCCACGATTTTACACGGCCTTATCTGCCGTCTTCCCCCTATATGGATGAGGAAGCTTTCGAATCCGGAAAACCCCTTTCGGAGGAGCATCTTTGGGGGCCGAGGGATTATTTCAAGGGGGATTACTACAGCTGTTCGGTGTGCCATTTCGCGAGCGAGACCGGTTACCATGGCTGCCCGTCGCCGGAGTCACTCGAAAAATTCATAACACCCGAGAAACTTTGGCCTTGGTACGACGAAGAAAAAGGCCGGGCAAACGACGACTGGCTTGCGCATGCCGCCTCGCCGGAATTGGATGCGGACGCACCGTATGCCTACCGCATTCAGCTGATGAGCGACCAGGTAAAAACACTTTTCGGCACCGAGCCCGATAATCTCGCCGATTTTTCGCTGGCAAGCCAGATTTCACAGGCGGAGGCAAAAAAATATTTCATCGAGCGGTTCCGTATTTCAAAGTGGCGGCGCACAGGCATCATTTGGTGGAACCTCATCGACGGCTGGCCGCAGATATCCGACGCCGTTGTCGATTACTATTATGATAAAAAACTGGCATACCATTATATCAAGCGTTCCCAGCAGCCGCTGTGCCTGATGTTTGATGAACCGAAGGACGATCTGCTGCCGCTTTATGCCGTTAACGACACGGGCAAGGATGTCCGTTTATCATACCGTGTCACCGACATAACCGCCGGGGAAACAATAACCGCCGGGGAATACACGGCGCCGGCCGACAGGAGCATCCGGATTTGGGACAAGCCGTATACCAAAGGCGAGCAGCATTTTTATTTGATTGAATGGGACGGCATTCATAAAGGCAGGAACCACTATATGACCGGCCTTCTTCATATAGACCTCAAGGCGTATAAGCAGGCAATGGCAGCCTGCGGGTTTGAAATCCGGCCCGGTGTTAAATTATAACAGGCGGCAATGAAGTTTAAAGGGTAAATCCTTAAGGCGGTGGAAACAATGGATGATATCGATGATTTAATCAAAATCATATTATCCGATGAAAAGCTTGCCCAAAGTAAAAATTTTTCAACCGGCGTATACCGGGATGAGCCGATACTGAAAACAGCGGCTCAGCTTGTCCGTGACCACCCGCCGGCTGCATACCGGGAAATGAGAAAAATCGCATACGACCTTGATGTTTTCAGCCAATCCGACGCCAAGGTTTTTTATCGGCAGGGAAAGTTTATGGAAAACTTTCAAGACGATTTTGATTACCGGGGGGATTTAATCCGATATTTTCCGACCTATCAATCGCTGACCGATACGGAACTTCGCGGATATTTTTCCTGGCGGACAAACGTCAGGCGCGGCATATTGAAAAAAAATTCTTTGTCCTTTGTTTATCTCTACATCTATGAACTGCTCAATCAAATCGGCGTGAATTCTCCGGAAGAGGGCTTTCATTCCTTAAATAATTTTTGGGCAGAATACAGGGAAATCGACAGTCAAATATCCCACTATGTTAAGCTGTGGCTTAAAGACTATGTTGTGTACCATAATCTGGACAAATCTTTGCTTGAAGGCATTTCGGAAGTCAAATATGATGAAGCGTTGTTTACTTTGCTTCATTTTGAATCGCACAGCACCGGTGAAGTTTTTTCGGCACTGAACTCTCTGTCGTCATATAATCTTGAAAAATCCCGGTTATACAAACAGTATCCCGATGACATGGAGGCTGTTGTCCGCAATGTTTTTGCCGGGCTTTCCGACTATTACAACAAGAACCGGAAAAACGGGATCTGCGAAAAGTTTTTCGGGCGTAAATATACGGACCCCTATTTTATGTTCCGGTCCGCTGTCTTTTATGACCGGATAAAACGGGAAAACTTTATATATGAAATCAACGATATTTATAAATACCGGTGCAAAAACGGATACTGGAGCTGCGAGCGTTTTTTTTATTACAGCGGAAAAAACCAGCAGATCGGCGCATTGCTGAAAACCGTTGACTTCCTCATGCGCCAAAAATACGGTTTCAAATCGACCCTGAAAGCCGGAAAATCGACTAAAATTATACGGGATATCATCTGTAAAGAAATCGATAAATATCTTGAAATAAAAAGACGAAATTCCGCGCCGAAAATCGATATTGACTTATCGAAGCTTCATCATATCCGAAAGAATTCCATTGAGACCCAAAACAAACTGTTAACCGGGGATGACACGGAAGAAACAGCCGCTCCCGAACCGGTTGTTTTGGCCGCCGAACCGGCTGAAACAAACCTGAGCGATTCGGAATTCCGCTTTTTGGAATGCCTGTTATACGGGAAAGCATACGGCCGGTTTGTTCAGGACAACGGGCTGATGCTGTCGGTGCTGATAGACGCGATAAACGAAAAGCTTTTCGACCGGTTCAGCGACACCGTAATTATTTTTGACGGCGACAACCCGGAGGTAATAGAGGATTATATCGAAGAACTGAAAGGAATCATCAGGCAATGAATGTACCGAAAAGGATAGCAACCGTTATTATAAATTCATTAAAAGGCGGCGTTGTGCCGAGAATCGGCCTGCCGTATATCACCGTCGGCCGGGAAACGGAAATCAACGCTTTTTTGCATGATGTCGACATCATCGCGGACGGAGGAGCTTCGTTCCGTTTTATTGTGGGCAAATACGGCAGCGGCAAAAGTTTTTTGATGCAAACCATCAGAAATTATGTCATGGATAAAAATTTTGTGGTGGTGGATGCTGACCTTTCGCCCGAAAGACGCCTGCAGGGAACAAAAGGGCAGGGGCTTGCCACTTACAAAGAGCTCATTCAGAACATGTCCACCAAAACAAAGCCCGAAGGCGGCGCGCTGACGCTGATTTTAGACAGATGGATAAGCAGCGTTCAAAGCGAAACCGCTTTGGAAAGCGGGCTCGCTGTTCATGACAGCGGTTTCGGCAGGGAAGTGGAAAAGAAAATTTACGCAGTCATTAACTCGCTGAATGAAATGGTTCACGGTTTTGATTTTGCCAGATTATTGACCTTGTATTACCAATCCTATGTGGAAGGCAACGACGAAAAAAAGGCCAAGGTTGTCAAATGGTTCCGCGGGGAGTACGCAAACAAAACGGAAGCCAAAGCGGACCTGGGGGTGCATATCATCATCACGGATGATGACTGGTACGAGTATATCAAACTCTTTGCCATGTTCCTCAGGAAAGCGGGATACAGCGGCCTTCTGATACTGATTGACGAGCTCGTCAATATTTACAAGATACCGAACAGTATCACAAGGCAATACAACTATGAAAAAATTCTGACCATGTACAACGATACGCTGCAGGGCAAAGCACGGTATTTGGGTATTATTATGGGCGGAACACCGCAAAGTATTGAGGACACAAGGCGCGGTGTATTCAGTTACGAAGCCTTGAAATCCCGTTTGGAGGAAGGGCGTTTCAGCCGCCTGGACATCAAGGATGTGCTGGCGCCGGTTATAAAACTGTCCCCCCTGACGTATGAAGAAATGCTGGTTCTTATTGAAAAGCTTTCCGACATACACGCCGGTCTTTTTGGCTACAAGCAGACGCTGAGCCAGGAAGATATGATAAACTTTATAAAAATTGAATTCAGCCGGATCGGCGCGGACACCAATATTACGCCGCGCGAAGTTATCCGTGATTTTATAGAACTGCTGAATATTGTCTGCCAAAATCCGAAAATCAATGTGACGGACCTTTTAGGTTCCGATAAATTTGTGTATGCGAAAACAGAAATCAATGACCAAGAGCTTGAAAAAGAGTTTGAGGAATTTGAGATTTAATTTTATGAAAGGTTTTACAGCTGCATGAATATTTTCGACCGTTACGCGCCGTTTATCCAAGACTTTATTTATCAAAACAACTGGGAATCGCTGCGCGCCATCCAGGTCGCGGCAGGTGACGCTGTATTCAATACGGACGACAATATCCTGCTTTCCGCTTCAACCGCTTCGGGGAAAACAGAAGCGGCCTTTTTCCCGATATTGACATTGTTCGCCGAGGATATGCCGAAATCGGTCGGCGCTGTATATATCGGCCCGTTAAAAGCCCTTATCAACGACCAGTTTATGCGCCTGAACGATTTATGCAGGGACGCCGATATCCCTGTTTGGCATTGGCACGGCGATGTCGCGCAATCGCATAAAAACAAGCTCCTGAAAAATCCTTCGGGCATTTTGCAGATTACGCCGGAATCATTGGAAGCCCTGCTGCTCCATAAACATGCGTACATTGCCCGCATGTTTTGCGACCTGCGGTTTATTGTGATTGACGAGGTTCATTCGCTTATGCGCGGGGACCGCGGCGGCCAGACCCTTTGCCTGATCGAAAGGCTTTCCAAACTGGCGGGTGTCAATCCGCGAAGAATCGGACTTTCCGCAACCATCGGCGATTTGGAAAGCACAGGTAAATTTTTGTCCTCCGGCACCGGCAGAAATACCGTCATCCCGAAGATTGAGGCCAAGGGTATCAAATGGCGGCTTTCCATGGAGCATTTTTATGTTCAGGGGACACAGCCGGCGGAAAACAAAGAAATACCGGAGGCCCTGCCGGTTTTAGAGATGAAAACCGATACCGCCCCCGGTTTCGCCGACCCGGGCATGGGATATATTTTTGAACATACCAGGGGTAAAAAATGCCTGATTTTTGTCAATTCGCGGGAGGAATGCGAAGCGGTCACCACGACACTGCGGCAATACTGCGAAACAAACCGGGAACCGGACCGTTTTTTAATCCACCACGGCAACCTGTCTGCTTCTTACAGAGAAACTGCGGAAGCCGTCATGAAAGACGAAGAGCAGTACCAAACAACCGTGACCACCGCCACGCTGGAACTGGGGATTGATATCGGCAGGCTGGAACGCGCTTTTCAGATTGACGCGCCGTTCACGGTGTCCTCCTTCCTGCAAAGAATGGGCCGGACGGGCCGGCGGGATTTGCCGCCGGAAATGTGGTTTGTGATGCGGGAAGAGCAGCCGGAGGCAAGGGCGATGCTGCCGGTTACGATTCCGTGGAAACTGCTGCAGGGCATCACGCTGGTTCAGCTTTATGTTCAGGAACACTGGGTTGAACCGCCAAAACTGGACAGGCTGCCGTTCAGCCTGCTGTACCATCAAACGATGTGCACCCTCGCTTCCTGCGGTGAAATGCCGCCCGCGGTTCTTGCTTCACGCGTGCTTTCGTTAAGTTATTTTCACCGGATCACGCAGGAGGATTACAAACTTCTGCTTAATCATCTCCTGTCCGCCGGCCATATTCAGAAGACGGAGGAAGGCGGGCTTATTGTCGGCCTGGCAGGCGAAAGGCAGACCGCTTCCTTCAAGTTTTATGCCGTGTTCAAGGAAAACGAGGAATACACCGTCCGCAGCAAATCGCAGGAACTCGGCACGATTGTCATGCCGCCGCCCGTCGGTGAAAAAATCGCATTGGCCGGCCATGTATGGATTGTGGAAGAAATTGACCACAAGCGCCATCTGGTTTACTGCGACCAGGTGAAAGGCAACGTCCCGGCGTATTTCGGGCAGTGCCCCGGTGATATCAACACCAAAATTCTTGAGCGGATGAGAATGGTTCTGCGTGAAAATACAGTCTACCCTTACCTGATGAAAAACGCTGTCTGCAGGCTTGACGAAGCAAGGCAAACCTCCTTTCATTCCGGCATGACGGAAGAACCGCTCATCTGCCTGGGCGGTGATTTATGGTGTTTGTTCCCCTGGCTCGGGACCTATGCCTTCCTTGCCCTGGAGCGGTTTATTAAAATCAAATGCGCTCCCTTGCTCGGCATATCTGCCGTGGACTCGTCAAGACCGTATTTTATACAATTCAAGATGAAGGCCGCCAAAGAAGAATTTTTCAGCATTCTCGGTGATATGGAGAAGCAACCGCTCGACCCGATGGAGCTTATCTATAAAGGCGAAGTCCCGTTGTTTGAAAAGTATGATGAGTTTCTGCCCGAAGAACTTGTTAAAAAAGGCTTTGCCTACGGGATTTTGGGCATTGACGAAATGAAAGCGCGTATTCGAAGCTGGAATAAAGAAATTTCACCGGAGGAATAATGCCGCAAAGGCGGATACCTGAAGGCAGGCAGGGTTAAATTCCCGGAATTGACATTGCTCCCGGGCTATGGTATGTTAATAAAAAATTTTCGGAGGTCTTCGTGTGCAGACAGGTATTACAAAAACATTATCGCTTATTTTTACCGTTATCCTAGCATTGCCAATGCTCCCGAAAGCTATTTTTGACTATGCGGTGAGTGCAGGCAGTCAGAATCTTGTTCAATATGAACGGCTTCAGGCTATGCGCAAAGGCGAAATAACCGTTGTGGACGAACAAAGCTTTGCCTCCTTCGATCTGGCCTGCACAACCGTCAAATATAACGAAGTGCGGACACTGACCACCCACAACAGTTACAAAAAGGCTCTGCCCGAAAGCCTCTATAATATATCCACCCGTGTTTTCGGACCCGATAAGTTTAAAAGCACAATGTATGAGCATAACACCTTGGTAAACCAGCTTGAAAACGGTGTCCGCGGCCTTGAGCTTGATATCCGCTGGCAGCCTGCCGGCTTTAAAATCTGCCACAGCACAGCGCCCGACAATTTGAGCAATTCACCGGACTGGAAGATGACGCTTGAGGAGCTTAAGCTCTGGTCAAACGCCAACCCGAATCATGTGCCGGTAACCGTGCTTGTGGAAATCAAGTACGACAATCCATACCGCAACCCGCTTTACGGCAAAATGAACGCGGAAAGATTTGCGCAGCTTGATGAAACCGTTAAAAAAATTATGGGCGGCAAAGCTGTTACGGCAGCCGATTTCATGGGCAGTTACGCTACTCTCGGCGCTATGGTTGAAAACAACGCCTGGCCAACGCTGAGTTCACTCAAGGGCAAATTTATTTTCCTGCTTCATCCTGACAACGAATATACGGCGCTTTATATCAATACGGACCCGACACTTAAATCCCGGATGTTTATCCCCGTTATTTCGCCCGGAGACATCGAAATATATCACGATTACGCGGCTTTTCTCCTTTATAACAGCCCCGATGTTCTCCCGATACAAGAACTTGTCGCTAAAAATTATATTGTGCGCACCATGATGGACAGCGGCCTGGTTTACGACAAAGCCCGCAAAGAGGCGGCGCTTGAAAGCGGCGCGCAAATGCTTTCAACGGACCTTGAGAAAGGCGTGATCCTGCCGAAGTCGGATTATGCCGCGACACTTGAAGGGTCATTTACGATTATTGACAGTTGAAAAAAAGGGGCGGAATAAAAACTCCGCCCCTTTGACGTATATGGCTTTTCCCAACAACCGGCCAGAACTAAAGTATTCTCCGATCTTCAGCCGCGCAAGTTTTTATGGTACAGCAGCCGGCAGCAACGCTGATTGAATTGCCCGTACCCGGTGCTCCGGCTTATCCGAATATTTTTGCCTGCAGGGTAGCAATCCATTCAAGAATATAAATGAGTTTCGCTAAAATATAATCGGCTGTTATCGTTCTCTTAACCGCGCGCGGGCCGTTATCCATCAGCTTGCCGGTATCGGCATCGGCTTTGATAACCGGGTCAAGAAAACAGCCGTTCCCTAAACTGCAATGCGTCAGCGTCCTTGATTCGAGCAGGGGCGCTTTTTCCGCATACCGGATATACTCTATTTTAATATCGCTGACACAGGCACCGCTCGGAACAGAGCCGTGAACGGCAAAATAAATACTTTTGCCCGGCAGCAGCTTAACGGTATTGTTTGTGTCAAATATGAGCCCGGCACCCTTGCAGGAGACATCTTCGACCGTAATGCTGTAAATTCGGGAAAGATTTGTAACGGTAAAAACCGTATCATATTTTGTAATATAGCCGCTTTTTGAAGCGTTGAATTCGCCTGCCGCTATCTTGCCCGGGTTTTGCGCAAACATAAACTGGGGATACCGGTCATCGGTATATACATCACTGATTTCATCGGTCAAAAGCAGTTTCATAATCAGCTCCGTTGAGATATCGTCCCAGTAACTCTGCCCGTGCATCAGCCCGTCAACAAACCATGTACGGTCCGGTAAAAATCCGGTTGACGCGTCAACGGTCCTGTCCGGAGAAATGTGGTAGTGGGATTTGTTGCCGCAATGCATCTGTCCGGACCCCGGGGCGACCGCCCCGGTCGTGCAGATAATGTCCAGAACACCGTCGGAATCTCCGCCGCAGCCGGTCAGAAGGTCATATCCGCAACCGGCTACAATGAATACATCTATGCCTTTCTCCTGGCATTTGCCGAACGTTTCGGCGAATTTACCTTGAACCTGATGATGATAGATATCGCTCTTTTCAATAAGCGATGCATATTTTCCGCTGCTGAGATATTGAGCTTTTAACTCCTCATACTTGTCCTTGGTGACAAAGTCCCATACGCTGCCGAAATTAACGAAAATATCAAACAGATAATTCCTGACGATTTCCCTGACCGTGCTGTCCAGTAAATTAAGGTCCATAATATCGGTCAGGAACAGCAGGTCATTATAAGTTTCATCGCGTTCAAGTTCCATATAAAAGTTCATCATCTCGGAATACCGGATGTTAAGCTTGTCGCCGCTCAACAGCTGGGCTGCAATGGATGTTCCGTCCAAGGCCGGGACATTCAGAACAACATTATCAATCCCGGTATCCTCATAAAGCGTTAAATATGTTCCGATGACACCGCCGCCGAAGCTGATACCCATCAGGTCAACTTTAGAACTTCCGGTAATATTGCGCACATCATCCAGATATTTGTCCAGCACAGCCGCGCAGTCAACCATACCGTGCCGCCAGTCAAGTGTGCACAGATACAAGTTCTTTTCGCCGATTCGGGCGGAAATTGACTCCATACATTGGTATTCCGGAATAAACTCGCCGCCCATTTTTCTGATTACATCGTATCTTGTATTCTCAACCCCCGTCGGATACGGCGACACATTATAAAGCGAGTTGCCTTCCTCATCAAGAGCCAGCGGTTCAAATACTTCCCGCACAAGAGGACCCGCGATGTCCGCAAGCAGGTTAAGGCTGCCTTTATGTTCCTTTGCCGCATCGGCGATAATTCCGAAACTTTCCGAAAGCAGCTGCGGTATCAGCACATCCGTCTCCAGTTTCCACACTTGCTTTCTGTTTTCGCTGTCCGCGTCAATAAAAAGATTTGTTGAGCTGTATCCCGTTACAATAACAACAGGAGTTTCCGGTTTGACCGGAGAGTCCGGTCTGACCGGCGCCGAGAAGACAAACCCCGAAAGATTTGCCGTCAGTGCAACAGCAAGAATAACGCTGAGTATTTTTTTCATATGCCGCAACGACTCCTTTCAATGTTGAAATTATAATATGAATCGGTTTCAAATACAATCTTTACGGCGCGT
>CAYOAW010000061.1:0-1676 GCA_964402095.1 uncultured Eubacteriales bacterium
CCCTGCCTTGTGCGATAAATGCGTCTTATATTGATCCAACACTTTTTTTAAGGGAGCCTTAACTCCGGCGGCGGATTGCAGACCTCCCGGCACTGCCGGATGAAGGGAGCGCGATACCGTCGGGTGGCGCCCACCTGCTTTGTGCAGGTTCTTATCAGCCGCATCCGGCTTGGCGGGGTACATTTAAAATATAGTTTGGTTGGAGTGATAATAATTGCAAAGATTAGTTTACGCTCAACTGCTTGATGTCATTCCCTTTAAACAGGGTTTTGTATATTCCAAGAAAGATCTTCTCAGTGACGGAAACGTAAAAGTTTCCTTTCTCTTTTTCAATGTTGAGTCAAACAAAGAAGTGCAAATATCCAAAAATGATTATCTGCATGTTAAATTCGGGAATGCTTACCGGAATATTGTTGAGCAGCTTGGGGATTTTATCAATTGCGACACATCTTTTTTTTCAAACGGCGCAGTTGCGGTTGCTTACAAAACCGGTGATTTTTATATTTTTGACTCTGACGGAGCGCTGGTTGACAACCACGAGCTGCTGTACCAGGACTCCCCCGTTCAAAGTCCGGCTGTTGACGAAAAATGCATTTGGTTTGTCGTGCCTGAACGCAATGCCGTCATCAGCTATTCGCCGAATGAACAGCGTGTTTTGCTGCGGATCGGCGGGGGCAAATCAAACGCGTTCGATTACCCTACCGGCGTTACAAAAATTCTGGATAAGCTTTATATCTGCAACCGCAATTCCTATAAAATCCGCTCAATCAAATTAGAGGATTACTCCGTAAAGGACTGCTTTACTTTTGATGAGCCTGTTTACAAATATTTCCATATTTACGATAAGCAGATAACTGTTCTGGAATCCGGCGTATATTCCCTTTAATATCAAGCATTATATTTTCAGGGCTGTCTTAACGTTTTTCGTTCTGACAGCCCTGATTTTTCAAATATAAGCGGACGCGGTTTATAATCCCAATTCACGCAGCAAATCTTTGACATGTTTTATGCCGGATCATCGGGTTGGTTAATCAGAGATCTGATTATATCGCATTTTTATAATAATCATTCACCGTGTTAAAAAACGCATCAATGTTCTCCCATTTGGCAGAAGGAGGAATATCGCAGCCGGAGGATATGACATAATTCGGGTATTGAGCACATGCATTTAATATTTCAAGAGTCGCATCCCTGACGGTTTCGGGGGTCCCGTCGCGCAATTGCCCGGCAGGGTCAATATTGCCCATGACGATTTTATCCGCTGGGATGTGCGGCAGCATATCGCTCATTTTAATGGCATTACCGAAATGATATGCAGACGCGTTGACTTCGAGAATATTATCAATCATATAAACCGTGGAATTTCCGCAGTTATGATAAATTACAATAAAATTTTCATCCTGCACCGCTTCAATAATTTTCTTAACATAAGCACAGGAAAACTCTTTTGAAAGCGATGGCGAAAGCATGCCCGCAAGCGGTTCGGCAAGAGCGACTCCGTTTGCGCCGGCTGCTTTGAACGCAAGAATATATTTAATTATAAATTCCGATGCCTTTTCAAGAAGCAGGTGCACCGTATCCGGCTGTTCATAGCACATAATCATTGCTTCCGTAACGCTTAAAAGCCGTCCGCTGAGCGAAAAGGGCCCAATCACACAGCCGAAAACCGGCCGGTC
>CAYOAW010000061.1:1776-10849 GCA_964402095.1 uncultured Eubacteriales bacterium
GCGATGAGCTTCATCCCCTGCGCCTGTTTGCCGCTGTCCGAAATCAGTTCCCTGACTGATATCCCCATCAGCTGAACCGCAGGAAACGATAGAATCGGGAACGCTTTCTTCTGCTTGTCATCCAGAATGGTTTTCAGCCATTCATTCATATTTCTTTTCATTATATTTTACCTTCCGTTACTGCAGCGGAGTTTCGGGATATATCCCTTGTTCCCACCAAATCTTATTCATCAGTTCATAACGTTCAAGAGCCAAACCGGTATATGCGCAGTTTGAAGTCGAAAAAATATACCCGTACCCGGCCATTCCGTCATGCAGCGCGCGCATAACATCGGCAACGCACTCCTCTTCGGTGCCGGTCTGAAGCAATCCGCAATTAACATTGCCTATCAATGCGACCTCATCACTGTAAAGCCTGCGCATTTCAGCCAATGAAACACCGCCCTGCGGATCAAGTGAATGAAGGGCATCGGGCTTGCAATCCACCATTTGCCGGGCAATAGGCATAATATTGCCATCCGTATGCTTAATTGAATAGTACCCCATTTCCCGGTAAGCAGATATGACGCCTGCCAGATACGGAACGATATATGTGTCAAACATCGCCGGACTGAAAAACGGGTTGACATTAAAACAATAATCCGAACAAAGCGCAAATCCGTCCAGCAAGCCGGGGTGCTTAAGCATTTTTTCGGCAAAAGCAATGCTGTTGTTCATCCTCAGCGCGGCTTCGAATTTCACCGCATCTTCTTGCTCATACAGCATCTCTGTGAACTCTTCCATATAGTTACCGTCCGGCATGCTGAAAGTCGGATCGCCATGCATCATGATAAAAAATTCATCACCGGATCTTTCCCGGATGGTTTCTAAAAGCCGGACGGTATTATCAAAGTCGCCCGGATTCGGATGCACAAAAATCGCGCTGTGATGATATTTTTTTGCAATATCAATATAGCAGTCCGCCATATCTTCCATCTGTGTTTTCTTTTCATTCGCGCTCATTTGATTCCACTGGCCGAAAGTTCTTTGTGACGGATGAACCTTTTTTATCGACTCCATTGTCAGATAAAATACCAGCTCAAATGTCGGCACATGGCCGGTGAGCGGTTCCCTTTTCAAAGCTTTGATAAATCTTTCCCGTTCAGTCATAGATTTTCTCCTATACAAATTCAGGCAAGAGCAAAGCCCTTGCCTGTAATGATGTTAAGGCTTAATTCACGCGCTGCAAAGTTCCAAAGCCGCATCGGCCGCGGAAGCCGCGTCGACCTCATAACGGTCCGCACCGATGGATACACAAAAGTTATTTGTTATGGGGGCTCCGCCGACCATAATCTTAACTTTTTCACGTATCCCCTTTTCCTTTGAAAGGTCAACAACTGCCTTCATCTCATTCATAGTGGTTGTCAGAAGAGCTGAACAGCAAATAATATCGGCGTCATTTTCCATTGCCGCCTGTACAAACTTTTCGGCGGAAACATCGACACCCAAGTCAACAACTGTCATACCTCTGCCTTCCATCATCAGTTTTACAAGGTTTTTGCCTATATCATGCAAATCGCCTTTAACTGTGCCGATAACAACTTTACCTCTGTTCACTTTGTCGGCTTCGGTCAGATGCGGTTTGAGAACGGCAACGCCGGCATTCATAGCACGGGCAGCAATCAACACCTCAGGGACAAAAACTTCATTGTTTTTGAACTTTTCGCCTATGATTGCCATACCGGAAAGCAAACCTTCCTCCAAGATTGCTTTTGGGCTCAAGCCTTCGTCAATGGCTTGCTGAACGAGTTCCTCGACTTTCGGTTTCCGTCCCTGCTGCAGAGAAGCACTGATTTCCTCGTAGATGCTCATTTTAAGTCCCTCCGTATAATTTTATGTTAATTTTATTGTAGGTGTTATTTCATGCCAAACATTTTTTCCTTTAAATCCAAATAATACAAATAATCTTCCTCAGGCACATTCGGCGGACAGCGGTGGTCGCAAAACGGTATATAACCGCCCCGCTCCACTAAAGGTACCAGTGTTTTCAAATAAGCGTCGATAGCATCCCTGCCCGCACCCAAAGCCATTTTATCAACGCCGCCCATAATACGAAGCTCTTTTCCGTATTCGGCAAACAGCTCTGCAGGGTGCGCGCAGCCGTTGACCTCAAACGGGAATAGGCAGTTGATGCCGCCTTCCATCATATATGGCAAAATCGGCCGGACATCACCGTCGCAATCGGTATACCAAAGATCAATTCCATATGCATCAAGCTTTTTGCGGATTCTTTTATATCTCGGTGTCACAACATTCTTAAAGAAATCAACGCTGACAATCGGACCGTTTTTAAAGCAAATATCTTCCCATCCGCTCGCAAGGTCAAAATCAAAATGCGGCAGCACCTGATCCAGAAAGTGTTCTACAAGCCTGCAGCATGTTTCGACCATATCTTCCACCATATCGGGATAGTCGTAACAAGCATAAGCCAAACCTTCAAAGGTCATCATATCACGAATTTTCCCTATCATGGAACCGCAATTGACGCATAAAGGATAATCTCTGTCCTGAGGGCAGTTTTCTTTAAGCAGTTCAACATTGACAACCCTCTCCAGGCTGTCAATATTCATACGTTCTTCTTTAACTCTTTTCCAATCGTCCGGAGTTACTACACTTGACTTGATATAATGCGGGATGCTGCTGCTTCCCTTTTTTTCAATTGCGATAAGTCCGTCCCCGTTGCGGATCGTTTTTGTCGTATCCGTTTCTTCAATTACCTCATGTGAAAAGCTTGGGCTGAGCCATATATTCCCGCCGATTGTTTCCATACGGTCAAAATTAAAGAAAACATCAGCCTGCCAATTGTTTTTTATACCATTTTCCCTGAACATTTTCCATTCATTGAAATTTTCTTCCCAATAACCAAACTCCATATTGAAACACCGGTCAACCGGCAAATAGTGCATCTGGTTATTAAAACGCTCACGGTCAGTCATGGTTCCTTTCCATTTATCACGCATGGATTTACTGTTCATGAAAGTACACCCCTTACAAGCAGTTCTTTCGCCATTATATCATTGACAATATTAATATACAACAACTTTTCAAAAACTCTGTAAAAAAGTTTCAGGAATACAAATCGCGTAAAAAAATCTTAAAAAAGTCAAGACCACCAGCTTAGCTGGTGGTCTTGACTTTAAAAAAATATAAATTATTTTGCCAAAATCGGAGAAAGTGTATTTTCTGTTTTATTCAGCTGCATAAACTGAGGAAAATCAATATTATCAAACACATCCGGCTGTCCGTCATAATTCAAAATCCATTGGACCAGTCTGTCATAATCATCATTAAAATTCGTGTGAATCATATCTTTAATAAACCAGGTGTATTCCGGAAACATACAGGTAGAAGCATCTATAATCCTATCCGGGGAGATGTGGTTATGGCCGCAGGCCACTGCCTGGCTGTAATTTATTCCAAAGGTTTTGCCGAGCGGAGCACAGGTCGCTCCGGCACTTGTATAAACCGTATCAATCAAGAAATCGGTTTGCGCGTTTGCGTTAGTTGTCACCGGCACCCCTTGCAGGTCGTAATTTGACAGGATTGCAACCTTTGTGCCGCTATGAATCGTATTTTGTAAAATTATTTTCATTTTGCTTTGTACATTGTAATGATAATAATCTATTTTTTTAATCAACCCTGCATTCTTTACAGGGTCAAGCATCATTTTCTTTGCGGTTTCATAATATTTATCGGGGACAAGTTCCCACATGCCGGGCATTGTGCAAAACACATCATGAAGCGCTTCTTGATATAATTTATCTTTCTGATTCCCGAAAAATCCGTTTGCCACGGAAACCGAAAGATCCCAAACACCAGTTTTGTCAAGCGCTGAGAAAATTGAAGATACAATTTTATCCTGCTCATCATCTTTTATAAAGGCTTTGCAATAACGAAGAATCGCTTTTTTGTTAAATGCTATTTTCTTGGTAAACAGTTCCCCTACAAGGGACACTCCTTCAAACGCCGAGGATCGCATAACGACCGTATCAATATCAGACGCTCCGAATTGCTGAAGATAGGCCGCTGTAACAATACCGCCCATGCTGTTGGGAATCAGCGCCACTTTTTCGCAGCCGGTCTGTTCTTTCAGAAAACAGATGTAATCATTCAATGTTTTTGCGGCGTCCATGTAATCCATGCGCCAATCGTAACCGAATTCAAGTAGGCTGTCAAAGTGATAATTTTTCGGCAGGCTCCAGTCATCCTTGACTGTCACATTGTATTTCGAGGTACCATCAGCCTTGCAGGATAGTGGTTCAAGCAAAGCCTTAACATTTGGAATGATGGCATTGCCCGCCGCGTCCCAGAAATTATCAACGGTAAAAACACGATCCGGCCATGCCAGACGGCTGAGCGTTTTGCAAATCTCGGTTGCATCGGGAGGAAACAAAGCTGTTTCGCCGGATGTTCCGGCGTTTAAATACAAAGTTTCGCTGAATATTCCGTCAACATCAATAACAGGAACACCTTTGCTCTTCTTTTCCGCAGCAAAGACAGGAAGCACAACAGTCAACAAAACAGACAGCGCCGCAAGAATGGTAACCATCTTTTTAACGGGGTTCATCTTCATAAATGCTCCTAAAAATATAACATTCAGCTCACTACAGGGCTCAGCGTATCCTCCGTTTTATTCAACTGTAAAAACTGAGGATATTCAGCATTATCAAAAACATCCGGCTGTCCGTCATAATTCAAAATCCATTGGACCAGTCTGTCATAATCATCATTAAAATTCGTATGAATCATGCCTTTGACAAACCAGGTGTATTCCGGGAACATACAGGTTGAAGCGTCAATAATCCTGTCCGGCGAAATATGATTATGTCCGCAGGCCACTGCTTGCTTGTACCCGTTCGGCAGCGTTTTGCCCAAAGGAGCGCAAAACGCTCCGCCGCTTGTGTATTTTGTATCAATCAAATAATCCGTTTGAAAATCCGCATTTTCTGTCAATGGCACGCCGTAAAGATTATAATTTGAAATAACCGCAACCGTAACGCCTTTTGCAATTGCCGCCTTTAAAATATCGTTAATATTGCTCTGCACATTATAATGATAATTATCGATTTTTTTGATTAGTTCGGCATTTGCAACAGGATCAAGCATAGTTTTTTTTGCGGACTCGTAATATTCATCCGGCACCAGCGCCCAAATGCCGGGCATATAAGCAAAGGTATCGCCCAGAACTTCCGCATAAGCACGGTCTTTTAAATGAGAAATAAAGGTGTTCGCAAATGACACTGCCATATCCGCGGCGCCGGTTTTATCCAAAACAGCAATCAAAAAAGAAATCATATCCCCCTGTTTCCCGTCTTTCAAAAATGCGCCGACATAACCGAGAACCGCCTCTTTTTTAACGGCTATTTTTTTATTAAAAAGCTCCCCAACCATGGAAACGCCCTGAAAAGCAGATGAACGCATGACAACAGCATTTACATCCGCCGTACCGTAAAGCTTAAGATATGCGGAAGCAATGTCTCCGCCCATACTGTTCGGGATAAGGTTCACTTTTTCGCATCCGGTTTTTTCTTTCAAGTATTGAATATAATCATGCAGATCGGCCGCGGTATCCATCGGATCCAGGCGCCAGTCATAGTGAAAACTCAGCGTTCTGTCAAAATTATACCCAGCGGGAATGCTCCAGTCTTTTCTGATAGAAACATTATACTTCGAAGTTCCGTCCGGATTGCATGCAATCGGATTGAACATATTTTCAGCCTGGGCGATAAAGCTGTCGCCGAACGCTTTCCAGTTTCTGTCAAAAAGAAACCTTCCAACCGGCAGAACCAAGCCTTTCAGCGTATTCTTCAGATCGTCGCTCGTCGGGTAAAACACCTGTTTTTCATCCGCGGCACCGGGATTCAGATAAATCTCCCTGGTAGCTATACCGTCGACATTGATAGCCGGGATGCCGGGTTGCCTGGTTTTAACCGCAAAAGCAGGGATGCAAACCCCTGCAATGAATGCTGCGGCCAGTAACACCGAGATTATTTTATTTGCTGTTTTATTCATATTTATATCCCCTTTTATTTCAATTAAGCGCATTATGCATTATATTTTAATTAAAAAGAGGCTGCATGCAAGAAGCATTTGCCCGTAATAATAGGTAAAAAGGTTCAAGACCTGCATCTTTTTTGTTTTTTTGCCTCCGAACATAATCAGGGATAAAACCGCGTCTGAAAAAACGAACAGGAACGCGCCGGCGCCAAGCAATGCGGCAATCTCCGCCGCATGCTGCACCCCGTCCGCCAATAAAAGCCGCATGCTGAGTGACACCGCTTTTACGAGCATGGTCATAATAACAGCGGCATAAACAAAAATCGGGATCTTTATATCGCCGAAGTCAAGTTCAAGCTTTTTTTGCACCAAATATAAAGCAATAAGGAGTGCAACAACAGAAAACGCTTCATAAGCATTAAAGAAAGAGCCTCCTGTTTTTGCCGATATCACCTTTGAATACGCATAGATATAAAACACATGAGCCGATAAGAAGCAAGCCACCCCGGTGATAAAGTCTTTTGTTGTATCGCTGACACTGAGGAAATAGTCACCGCCCAAAGAAAAAGCCAAACCGATAAGCATTAAACCTGCATAAAGTGAATAGTTTGACGAAGCAATCATCGCAAAAACACCAATCAGAATAAAAAGAACCGAACAGATGCATTTTGCAATCAGAGGACGTTTGCCCCCTTTGCAAAAACCGGCAAAAAGATAACACGGCAGAAAAGCAATTTCGGAAACAACTGCCAACAGAAACAGAATTTTAAACAACATTGAATGTGCTCCTATCGTTTATTTGATTATTTTCAACCTATTCCCGATAACAAGACATTATTTATTGCAGTTATGTTTGTGCGGATAATTATTTTTTACGGCTTTGCTGTGTCGGCCCGTAATTTGCCGCGCCTTTATATTCAACCTCGTCCGGTGTCGGATAGCACTTGGGGACAGTTAAGTCCCGCTGGTAAAGCCTGACATGCTCACCATGCGGCAGGATGTCAACAACATCACAGCCGCGCCAAAGAACAGTGAGGTCTTTTCCCCTGACATGTTCTTTTTTCTCAACAGTTTCAAGCGGGAAAGAGATCTCAACATTATCTCCGGTTGAAAGGCCGATAAATACCGCCACGCCGTCTCTGATCTCAGCCGGTTTTTCCTTGCCGTTGACTGCAAATTTTATATCTTTACCCATCCAGTCATAAAGCCGGAATCCAACGTTGCAAGCCTTTTTTGCTTCAAGGGTCATTCTGCCTTCGTCCGGGATGAATGATTTTAATATAATAATATTCATTTCCTTGTCCATCGGAATATTGACGGTGATAACGCCGTTTTCGTCTGTTATCGCGTTGTCCCAGACTATTTTAAGCGCAACAGGTGCCATGCCGACACAGCAACCCGCGATGGAGCGGAAACGCGTGAGCGAAATGGAGTTGGGTTCGCTGCCGCCGGTAAAGCCGCCTATCATGCGTTTATCAATGTCTTTAAAGGTCTTGCCGTCCCCGTCGGGTAAAGAATTATCTACAGTTACATAACCGGAGTAAGTAATCTGATTTTCCACAAGCTGGTTGCGGGCAAACAAGTTCAAGTCATTCCAGTATCCGGAGTATCCGGCTTTAATCAGCTCCTGCGCACACTGGAGCATATCCTTGATGCAACATGTTTCGCAGTGTTCCTCTTCGGCGGGATGCCATTGTGCGTATTCCGGCACCCAACCAAAATCGGAGGATAAAGAACGCACGTAATCGTAAATTTCCTTGCCCTTTTCGGTGTATTCCTCCTGCTGAGTTACTCTGCCAAGGTAAACAAGTCCGGATGCCACCCACATAGCGGAATGGACATGGCCGAAAAACTCCATTTTATAATTAAAATACCTTGACGGGCCGAGCAGAAAATTTGCGATGCCGATTGCCAAATCAAGTGCAGTTTCGTCCTTTTTTAGTTCATATCTTTTTACAAGCGAATGGAGCATAATCGCGTTCCTGATAGACTGTTCTCCCCTGCCTGTGTGCCGGGTCAAATCAAAACCGCCGTCGCGCAAATAGACATCATTCGGGAATTCATACAACGGGGCTGTTTCCTGCCTGTCACCGGACCAAAAGGTACGCACCTTTCTTTCAATAACCAGCGAGCGCATGCCCCGGATAAGTTCGCTGACACGTTTTTCGGCAAGCTCATCGTCCGGATATTCCTCCGTTATTCTGTTCATGGCAGGTAGAATATAGCCCATTTCGTGGAACGAGGCGTGGTTGGTATGCGTCCACGGATAATCCTCGTGAAAACGCAGGCCATGCTCACCCCAGGATTTCATCAGATGCCTTCTAAAAGATTGTTTTACCTCAGCGCCTTTCTCTGTCCCGAGCATTTTCATTGCGCTGTCGATGCCTTCATACCACGAACCGACAAGCTCTGCGTCATCCACCCTGCAATGCGCTGCCTCAGCAGGCTTTTTATTCGGCAAGATCAGCCAATAAGGCAGATTGTCATATTTTTCATCAACCATGCTTGTCAGATAGCCAAGCACCAGTTCGGCATTGTGCAGCGGGTTGAATTTTTCATAACTCATATTGTAATATCCCCTTATTGCAGTATATTTTACGTTTATCTTGCGACCCATATAGGCAAAGAGCTTTATTTACGGAACAATTGCTCCGGTTTCCTTACGGTTCGCTTGGCCTGCAGCCATGCAAGGTGCCTGCACCCCGAGAGCGTTTTTAGCGTTTACCCGTGCAAAATTTAACACCCGCCGATATCGGCGGTATCAACCGTCAGCCTAAAGAATTAATGACATAGCTGATTGCATCTTCATCGTTCGAAGGGGCGATTTTATCTGCATATTTTTTAACACTTTCGGGTGCGTTCCCAGTCGCAAAGCCAATATCCGCAACTTTTATCATTGAAATATCATTTTCATAATCGCCGATTGCAACTGCCGTATGAATGCCTTCACATAATTCCTCTTTCAGCAGCCTGACACAGTTTCCTTTTCCGCTGCCGGCTATATGCATTTCCACACCGAGCGGCCAGCTGCGGTCAA
>CAYOAW010000061.1:10949-14002 GCA_964402095.1 uncultured Eubacteriales bacterium
CCTTTTCCGCTGCCGGCTATATGCATTTCCACACCGAGCGGCCAGCTGCGGTCAAAAGAAAATCTTTTACCGAATTTTTCATCAAGGTCGCGGTTCATTGCGATGGCGTCCTCCGGAGTGAAAAAGCGGAAAAGGAACTTATAGATTTTGACATTTTTGAACATTTCAACAATAGCGGAAACCGGGCTGCCGTCAATACACTCGGAATCCCCATAGGTATAAGCTTCATAATTTTTGATAACACCGGAATAGTTTCGGCTTATATATTCAATCACATCATGATAGTAGCAGACAAGCGGAAATTCACGGATGGCCTTGCCGGAAGGCAAGTCAAAAATCACCGTACCGTTGACTGAAATAACAGGAGCGTTCGGCACAAACGGAAACCTGCGGACATAGTCGGAAGTTCTGCCGGTCGACACAGTAAAAAGCCCTCCGCCCTGCTGGAAGGCCCGGATGGCTTTCAGATTGTTTTCAGACAACTCTCCGTCAGAGTTGACAAGCGTGCCGTCAATATCGGTGCAAATTAAATAGCCCTTGAATTTCTGAATAAAAATCACTTCTTATTAAAACTTACGAATCTCCTTGTCATCTGTTAAGCAGCACCAAAGATCATCAAATTTTAGTTTATTATAACACGTCACAAAAATATTGTCACTGCTGTTTGCATAATTTGCGTCAAAATACCTGTGCCGGCATTTATCGATCAATAACAGCAAGCTGTACAGGCTTACATTGACACTTTTCGCGCTTACTGCTATATTTATCTTGGCAAAAATACAAATCTTACGAAGAGGAGAGTAGAAATGAAAAGCCTGATTACCGCGTCACTCAAAAAGCTGTTCTCTTTTCTGCTTGCCTTGATGATGTCAAGCATCGGTTTGCCATTGACCAGCCTGATTTTCAACAAGGACGCACCGGCACCGGCAAATTTAAGTGTTCCGGAGGAAAAAGCGGTGACAATAACTAACGGCGATTATTATGTTGCGCTCAACGGAAATGACCAAAACGACGGCAGCCTCTCACACCCCTTTGCTACTATTGAAAGGGCTCGCGATCAAATTCGAAATATAAAAACGACCGCCGGCCTGCCGGACGGCGGCATCAAGGTTTGCGTCAAGGGCGGCGAATACAACATTGCTTCCCTGGTGTTTGACAGCCGTGACAGCGGCAGTGAGGGTAAGCCAGTCACTTATTGCGCATACGGGGATTCACCCGTTGTGCTTAACGGCGGTGTTACACTGAAAAACACGGATTTTACACCTGTAAGCGGAGCGGCAAAAAACAGGCTGACAGCTGAAGCGCAAAAAAAGGTTGTTGAAATCGATTTGACCAAGTACGGTCTCAATGCCGCGGACTGGGGAAAACTATACGCAATCGGCGCCTTTAATATTGCTTACAAATATGACGGCGATGTTTCGGGGCCTAACCAGTGCGAGCTGTTTTTTAATGACGAACGGATGGTGCTCGCGCGTTACCCGAACGGCAACAATTATAATAAAACCGGCGAAATAATCGACATGGGCGAATATGGTGAATACCCTCCGCAAAATTACACGCCGGGGTGGTCCGAAATACGCAATCCGCGCGGTGGAACCTTTGTAACGGATAAAACCACAAACAGTAAAATTAAAAATTGGCAGACCATCGACGATGTGTGGCTTTACGGCTTTTTTTATTGGGACTGGGCAGATTCCTCCACGCCGATAAAATCCGTTGACACAAACGCCGGCACGCTTACCACATTATATGGCAGCCAATACTCTTTTAAAAAAGACGCCATTTACTACATTTACAACTGTTTTGAGGAACTTGATGCCCCGGGTGAATGGTACCTTAACCGCAGCAGCGGCATGCTTTATCTGTACCCTGTTGCGGACATGTCAACGGCCGTTATCAACCTTTCTATTGCAACCCAAAATATCATAAAAATTGACAATGCCGATCATCTGAATATAAAAGGTTTTGCAATTAAGGGCACAAGGGGCGACGCTGTAAATGTGTGCGGCAAGTTCAACACGGTCGAAGATTGCGTCATTTCCAACTGCGCCGGTTCGGGCATTATCATCAACGGGTATAATAACAAAGCCGTCGGCAACGAAATTAAAAGCATGGGCAAGGGCGGTATTTCGCTCAGCGGCGGTGACAGAGCGACACTTACCCACGGCAACAATATAGCGGATAACAACCATATCCACAACTACGGTGAGATTTACAAAACCTACTGGGCAGGCGTTATCCTTAACGGCGTCGGCAATATTTGCTCCCATAACGAAATACATGATGCGCCTCATATGGCCATCACTTACGGAGGCAATGACCAGATAATCGAATACAATAAAATTTACGATGTTGTCAAGCAGTCAAGCGATGCCGGCGCCATATACGCCGGGCGTGACTTTACGGCATACGGCGATGTCGTGCGCTACAACAGCATCAGCAACATCGGCTCCGGCGAATTCAAACCGGACGGTATTTACTGGGATGACGCGCTTTCCGGCCAGACCGCTTACGGCAATATCCTCGTAAATGTGCCTAAGAGCGGTTTTCAGCTTGGCGGCGGGCGCGATTTAAGCGTTTACAACAATATTATTGTTAACGCCGGCACAGCGATCCGCTATGACGACAGGGCAAGAGACGGCGTTGTCAACAACGGTTGGTTCCGCGCGCATGTCAATAACCTTGACGCCGGTATGTGGCAATGGCTGCTGAATTCGCCATATAAAACGGATATATGGGCAACCGCATACCCGCAGCTCGCAAAGGTAACCCATGATTTCAGCGATATTGACAACCCGTACTTCGCCGTTAATCCTGCTTTCAGCATCATAAAAAACAATATAATTGTTGACCGCAGCGGCAATGTCGGCGCTATAGCGGATTCCGTTTACACTTACAGCACAGTGGAAAACAACCCATGCTATCTTGAAATCTTCAATCCCGGCTTTGTCAACTTCAGGGGCGGTAACTATCTTTTGAAAGATAACTCTCCTGTTTTGAAAAAATTAACCGCATTCGAACAAATTCCGTTCGGAGAAATCGGGAGATATTGA
>CAYOAW010000062.1:0-11447 GCA_964402095.1 uncultured Eubacteriales bacterium
ACTCCTGCACCGGTTAACTTATTAAAAATAAATTAAAACCTTTGTATAGGAGGATAAGCCCATGCGCGCGAATCTGCCGCGAGCGGGAGAAAATCATATGTAAGGGTGTGGAGATATGTTCGCACCGGTCTTGCCTCCTCAGTAAATTTTTTATAATATATCACTTTAAAGAATATATGTCAACTAAATTTCTAAAATATTGTTATTCATGTTTAACCAGCTTTTTATAAAACTGTCAACCTCTTTCCTTGATTTAAGAACAATGATGTTTTTCCCCTCCAATTCTGCCAGCAATTTGTATATTCCCGGTTTTTTCTTCGGGTAAGTCCATACCCACTTGAGGAACTCGAAATTAATTTTTTCCTTGCAGCCTTCGCGCATATCCGGGCGGGTTTTGCCTTGATTCCGCAGCCGCCTTTTCAGCACGCGGTACAGGCAGAGACAACGGTTCATATCCAGATAAATAATGGTATCCGCGGCTTCCGCCCGGAGTTTCATCGTGCCGCCGTAATTGCCGTCGATTATCCACTTGTTACCTTTAAGCAGTTCTGCCACTTTTCCCTGCCAGATATCTTTTGGTGTTTCCACCCAGTTCGGGTTCCAAAATTCCTTGTCCAGGTGAATAACGGGCAGCCCCGTGATGTCACCAAGCCGGCGGGCAAGGGTGCTTTTGCCGCCGCCGCTGCTGCCGATGATGATAATACGGTTTGTGCTGTTCATTGCCGAACTCCTTCCTGCCTTATAAAAAGCGGGGCAGAAATTTATCCGCCCCGCCTGCCGTTATTTCAGTTACGGGATGGAGGACCCATCCCGTACAGTTCTATATATTGCACGAATAGTTTGGTGCTTCCTTGGTAATAAACACATCGTGCGGATGGCTTTCGATAAGCCCGGCGCCGGTTATTTTAACAAATTGGGCATTGTGCAAATCATCAATGTTTTTGCATCCGCAATAGCCCATGCCGGAGCGAATGCCCCCGAGCATCTGGAAAATAGTGTCGGAAAGCGTGCCCTTATAAGGAACTCTCCCTTCAACACCTTCCGGAACCAGCTTGCGGCTGTCCTCCTGGAAATATCTGTCTTTGCTGCCTTTTGCCATGGCGCCCAGACTGCCCATGCCGCGGTAAACTTTAAATTGGCGGCCCTGATATATTTCTGTGTCACCCGGGGATTCTTCACAGCCGGCAACAAGCGAGCCGACCATAACGACATCCGCGCCCGCGGCAAGCGCTTTAACAATATCGCCGGAATATTTAATACCGCCGTCGCCTATAACCGGGATATTATATTGGCATGCGATGTTTGTCGCGTCATAGATTGCCGTAATCTGGGGCATCCCGATACCCGCGACAACTCTGGTTGTGCAAATGGACCCGGGTCCGATGCCGACTTTAACCGCATCTGCGCCGGCGTCAATAAGAGCCTTCGCTCCGTCCGCGGTAGCAATATTTCCGGCAATAAGCGATATTTCCGGAAAAGCTGTTTTAACTTTGCTGATGGATCTTAATATATTCCTGCTGTGGCCATGCGCGGAATCAATAACAAAAGCATCGACCTGCGCTTGCGCTAAAGCACCTGCTCTTTCAAGCACATCGGAGGTTGCGCCGATAGCCGCCGCGCAAAGCAGCCTTCCGCTCGGGTCTTTGGCCGAATTCGGATACTGGACGGTTTTCTCGATGTCTTTAATTGTGATAAGCCCTTTTAAATAGCCTTCTTCATCAATAAGAGGCAATTTTTCAATTTTGTGTTTCATCAGGATGTCTTTGGCTTCCTGAAGTGTTGTGCCGACATGGGAGGTCACAAGGTTGTCCTTAGTCATAACATTTTTGATTTTAATGCTGAAGTCCGTCATAAAGCGAAGGTCGCGGTTTGTAAGGATCCCGACAAGCCTGCCTTCTTCGCAAATAGGAACACCGGAGATGCGGTATTTTTGCATCAGTTCCAGCGCATCCTCCACCAAATGTTCGGGGGAAAGGAAGAATGGGTTTGCGATAACGCCGTTTTCGGACCGTTTTACGATATCCACTTCCGCAACTTGTTTTGCTATTGACATATTTTTGTGAATAACGCCTATGCCGCCCTCCCTGGCGATCGCGATAGCCATGCGGGCCTCGGTGACCGTGTCCATAGCGGCGGTCATTAACGGGATATTAAGCGTTATTTTTGATGTGAGGCTGGTTTTCAGGACAACATCCCTCGGGATAACATCTGAAGCTGCCGGAATAAGCAGAACATCATCAAAGGTAAGCCCTTCTTTTGCAAATTTCTCGGGTTGTTCTAATCTCATAATCGCCCTCCTTTGGGTCTCAATATAATATCATTCAAATTAAATTAAAACATATTAGCACACTATTGAAAGAAATGTCAAGAAAAATTGATAAGTAGAGTTACTGCCAGTCTGTTTATCCGGAATTCCGGGAAAATTTGAGGCAGGGCTTTTTGTGAAAAAATCCTCGGGTGTATTGTGGCATACACCCGAGGATTTAAAAAAGCGCTTTTATTTGTATTTCGGTCTCGCGACATAAGAGGTGTGAAGAATTTCGTGGGCTTTGTGGCTGCCGGGGGTTCCGAGAAAATCCTCATAAAGACGTTTGATAGCTTCACTCTGATGTGATTTTCTTAACGGAAGATCCTTGTCGGCTTCGTAAAGCGCGCCGGCTCTGAGGCTTCTCAGGTCAAGGAAGTTGCGTACCACTGCGTGCTGGATTGGCTGGCCGCCGCCGTTGACGCAGCCGCCGGGGCAACCCATGATTTCAATAAAGTGATAGTCTGCTGTGCCGTTCTTGACCTTTTCCATAACGGCGTTGGCGTTTGCAAGGCCGCTTGCGACACAAACCTTGATATCCATCCCGGCAATTTTGTAAACAGCTTCCTTAATGCCTTGCGTGCCTCTGACTTCTTCAAAGTCAAGCGACGGCAGATCTTCGCCTGTCAGGGTATCGGCCGCTGTGCGCAGAGCGGCTTCCATAACGCCGCCTGTGGCGCCAAAGATAACCGCGGCGCCGGTGCCTTCGCCTAACGGATTGTCAAATTCTTCGTCTGGCAGTTTCGGGAAGAAAATACCTGCAGTGTCAATCATACGCGCCAGTTCACGGGTGGTAAGGGCTATATCGACATCCGGGTAACCGGACGCGTTTTCATGGTCGCGCTTGCTTTCGAATTTCTTTGCAGTGCAGGGCATAATACCGACAACAACAATATTCTCCGGGTCAAGCCCCATCTTTTCGGCATACCATGTTTTGCTGATGGCGCCGAACATTTGCTGCGGTGATTTGCAGGTTGAAAGATGGCTGATCTGGTCGGGATAATAATGCTCGCAATATTTGACCCAACCGGGGGAACAGGAGGTGATCATCGGCAGCACACCGCCGTTTTTCACTCTGTCGATGAACTCGTTTGCCTCTTCGACAATGGTGAGGTCAGCGCCGATGTCGGTGTCGAAAACTTTGTCAAAACCTAAACGGCGGAGAGCCGCAACCATTTTACCCTGCACATTGGTGCCGATATGCATGCCGAAGCTTTCGCCCAGCGTAACACGGATTGAAGGCGCGGTATTGACAATGACGAATTTGCTCGGATCATTGATTGCTGCCAGCGCCAGGCCGGTATCGTCTTTTTCCACAAGGGCCGCAGTCGGGCAGTTAACAATACATTGGCCGCAGGATATGCAGGATACATCCGCAAGGTCTTTGTCAAAGGCGGAGCTGATATGTGTATCGAATCCTCTGGCGTTGGCGCCGATGACGGCAACCTTCTGCGCTTCGCACGCGGCGACGCAGCGGCGGCAAAGGATACACTTGTTGTTGTTTCTGATCATGTGCGCAACGGAATCGTCGAATGCGTACTGCGGGTTTTCGCCCTTAAAATAATCCTCGTCATCAACGCCGAATTCCTTGCAGAGATGCTGCAGTTCGCAGTTGCCGCTGCGTACGCAGGAAAGGCACCTTTTATCATGTGTGGAAAGAATAAGTTCAAGCGTAAGCTTGCGGCTTCTTCTTACCTTTGCTGTGTTGGTGAATATCTCCATACCCTCGTTAACGGGGTAGACACAGGCGGTGACAAGACTTCTGGCACCTTTGACCTCTACCATGCAAATGCGGCAGGCACCGATTTCGTTAATTTTCTTTAAGAAACACAGCGTGGGAATTTCGATCCCGGCAACACGCGCGGCTTCAAGGATAGAGATGCCTTTTTGAACACTTATCGGTGTGCCGTTGATTTTAATGTTTACCATTTCCATATTTCAGCGCCTCCTTTCTTATACTTTACTGACGGCTTTTACTTTTTTGCATGCATCCATGCAGGCGCCGCATTTAATACATTTTTTGGTGTCAATAACATGTACCGTTTTCGGTGATCCGGCGATAGCACCGACCGGACAAGCCCTTGCGCAAAGTGTGCAGCCGATGCACTTCTTCGGATCGATGTAGTAGTTAAGCAAGGCCTTGCAGACACCTGCCGGGCACTTTTTATCGACAACATGGGCAATATATTCGTCCTTGAAGAATTTCATGGTGGCAAGCACGGGGTTTGGAGCGGTTTGTCCCAAGCCGCAGAGAGAATTCTCTTTTATATAGAAAGCAAGCTCCTGAAGTTTATCCAAATCTTCAAGGGAGGCTTTGCCCTGCGTTATTTTATTAAGAATTTCAAGCATACGCTTGGTGCCGATACGGCAGGGGGCGCATTTGCCGCAGGATTCGTCAACCGTAAAGTCAAGGAAATAACGCGCGATGTCTACCATACAGGTATCTTCATCCATGACGATAAGGCCGCCGGAACCCATCATGCAGCCGATGGCTGTCAGGTTGTCATAATCGATTTGAGTATCGATAAGAGAAGCGGGGATACATCCGCCGGAAGGACCGCCGGTTTGTGCGGCCTTGAATTTCTTGCCGTTGGGGATGCCTCCGCCGATTTCCTCAATAATTTCACGGAGGGTGGTGCCCATCGGGATTTCAACCAGTCCGGTATTTTTAATTTTTCCGCCAAGCGCGAAAACTTTTGTACCTTTTGAACGTTCGGTGCCCATAGCGGCGAAGCTTTCCGCACCGTGCAGAATAATCTGCGGAACATTCGCAAAGGTTTCAACATTGTTTTCCGTAGTCGGTTTGCCAAAAAGGCCTTTAACGGCAGGATACGGGGGACGGGGACGCGGCTCGCCGCGGTTGCCCTCAATAGATGTCATCAGCGCGGTTTCCTCGCCGCAGACAAATGCGCCTGCGCCAAGGCGAACATGAAGATTAAACTCGAAACCGGAGTTGAAAATGTTTTTGCCAAGCAGACCCTGCTCGTTTGCCTGCTTGATTGCCAGCTCCAGGCGGCTTACGGCAATCGGATATTCGGCACGGACATAAACGTAACCTTCGGTGGCACCGATAGCGTAACCGCAGATGGCCATCGCTTCAACGATGCAGTGCGGGTCGCCTTCAAGCACGGAACGGTCCATAAACGCGCCCGGGTCACCTTCATCGGCGTTACAGACAACATATTTTTGATCGGCATCGTTTTTAGCTGTAAACTCCCATTTAAGGCCTGTCGGGAATCCGCCGCCGCCTCTGCCGCGCAATCCGGAATCCTTGATAATCTGGATAACGTCCGTCGGCTTAAGGGTTGTAAGGCACTTTGCGAGTGCCTGATAACCGTCCAGAGCGATGTATTCTTCAATACTTTCCGGATTGATAACACCGCAGTTGCGAAGCGCGAGCCTTTTTTGCTTTTTATAGAAAGCCGTTTGGTTGAGTGATTTAACGGTATCCGTGGAAACCGTTTCATCAAAGAGCAGCCTTTTTACGATGCGGCCTTTAAGAAGATGCTCTTCAACAATCTCGGGGATGTCATCCACCTTGACTTCGCTGTAAAAGCAGCCTTCGGGGTAAACAATCATAATAGGACCTTTTGCGCATAGCCCGAAGCAGCCGGTTTTTATAACCTTTATCTCATCAGCAAGACCCTTTTCGGCAATCTGTTCCTCAAGGGTTTTTATAATATCTTCGCTGTGTGAGGAGGTACAACCGGTACCGCCGCAGACAAGAACATGGGAACGATACATTGATTTTCCTCCTTTTATTTGGCTACCGCGCCAACTGTATATTCGGTAACTACATTTCCGTTTACCAAGTGTTCGCTGACTATTCTGGCAACTTTGTCGGCAGTCATTTTTACATAAGTTACTTTTTCTTTGCCTTTTTCAATTACTTCGACAATCGGCTCATATTGGCACATGCCGATACAGCCTGTTTGAGAAACCGCTATATTGTTAAGTTTGCGGCGCGCAATTTCATCAACAAAACCGTTTAATACGGGGCGGGCACCGGCCGCGATTCCGCAGGTTGCCATGCCGACGATAACGCGTATCAAATCTTCATTGTCTTCTCTAACTGTCATATTTGCCTTGGCTTTTTCTCTGATAGCATTCAATTCTTCAATTGTTTTCACTTCAAAACACCTCCATGAATAATTTGTGTTTGCTCTTCAATATAGGACTTTAACCATTCCGCAACATCCGGTGTGCTTAACGGAACATCCCCGAGGATTTGTTTAAGCTCCTGCGTTTTCAGCGTGAACTCTCTGCTGTCTACGCTGTGGCGGTAACAAAAATCTCTGTCCGTATTCATCACGATCAGCATAGTTACGGTTGAGCTGATATCGCCGAGAGGGGTAAAATCAACGCTGCCGGTTTTGAATAATGCGGAGATTTTTGTGCCGGTTCCCAGCTCGGACCAAATGGTTAAACTGCCTCCCGTTTGTTCCGCCGCCAGTTTAAAAAGCGGTATTCCCATACCAACCTTTCGGGTGGTTCTGGTGGTGAAAAACGGGTCCGTGACGTTCAAGACCTGTTCGGCAGCCATTCCTTTGCCGTTGTCATTGATGCTGATAAACATTTCTTCTTTGGCTGTATTCTCGATGATTTCTATCTCAATCAAGGAAGCGCCCGCAGAAATGGAGTTTTGAGCGATATCGAGAATGTTTAAAGATAACTCACGCATAATATTATTCAGCGTATTTATCGATGATGGCATCAACTTGGTCAACGGTAAGTTTGCCATATACATCATCGTTAATCATCATGACAGGCGCAAGGCCGCAAGCGCCGATGCAGCGGCATGCTTCAATTGAAAATTTGCCGTCCGGCGTACATTCGTCGGGACCAATGCCAAGCCGTGTGCAAATTTTGTCAAGAATGTCTTTGGAGCCTTTAACATAGCAAGCTGTTCCGAGGCAAACGGAAATGTTATACTTTCCTTTTGGCGACAGCGCAAACTGGGCATAAAATGTGGACACACCGTAGACTTTTTCCAACGGGATGTCCATGCCGTCCGCTATCATAACCTGAACCTCAAACGGGAGATAGCCGTAGATAAGCTGAGCCTGCTGCATAACATGAATAAGAAGGCTTTTATTGTCCTTGCACTCATCAATAATTTTGCGCAGCCGGGCTTCCTGCTCAGGCGTTCCCATAAAAGGTATTTTGCTGACTTTCTTTAGCATTAAGCTTTTCCTCCTTCACAACAATATGATCTTTGACTTCAAATACTTTTGCCGTTTACGGCAGCATACAGAAGTACATTTAAGGGTATTATAGCATGGAACCGATTAAAAAATCCACGGTTTTTGCATAAATCCTACAAAAATAGTGCCCCAACTTTAGCTGATTTTACTGAATAATTTGTTGAAATAGTAGACTAACGACTCAGAATCGTTCCTATTTAGACAAATTTGTGAAAATACCTCTCCGATGCTTTCCAAACGGTGGGAATCTGAACTTTTTACAAGGTGCATTTCATTCAATACCGGATATTTCTCTTTAAGTTCATTGATGTTTGCCAAGGCGGATAATTCCGCGGCCATAAAGCCCATTTCGGGTGTTATGCTGCCCAGGTTTGAAAGCAGGCTGTATGAAGGCCTGTCTATATGAGCGGGATAACAGACCCCTCCGAAACGCCCGACTGTTTCAACCGCATGGGAAACACTGACGGCGCAAGCTGCGGTCAGAAGTTTTTCGCAGGCCGAAATGACGTTATCCATCGCATCCATAACGAGCTGTTCCCCAAAAATTTCCGGCCTGTTTTTTATATCCGGAAGGCTTTCATAAACAAAATCAGAAAAAGCCTCCGCTTTTTCAAGCGTCGGAAACAGGCATATAATATGCACCTCCTCGGAGGTGCACAGTTCCATACCGGGCACAACTGTAATGCCCGCGTCCAGCCCCGCTTCCATTGCCGCGCCGCAGTTCAGGCAGGAATTGTGGTCCGTCAGGGCAATCATATCAAGCCCGGCTATTTTAGCCATGTGGGCCAAATTATACGGCGTCATTTCATCGTCGGCGCAGGGCGATAAACAGGAATGTATATGAAGATCAGCATGCAATACCATAGTGCCGATCAAAGTATTCGTGAAACAGCAGCAGCCGTTTCATAGGTGTTTTTTTCGGTTTGCAAAACAATTACCCCGTTCTGTTTTGCCTTTTCAAGCGCGGCGTCATCAACGGCGGCGTTTTCGGTGAGAATGATGCAGGCGAGATCCGCCAAAACGGCAACACCCGCAGAGTTTATGTTGCCCATGACAGTCAGCCATGCGTCGCCGCTCTTGGCCCGTGACATAACCCAGCTGAGCAAATCGCCGCAATAACAGCCGCTGACAATTTTCTCCGGGAAATCTGTTCCGCAGAGAAATTTACAGTCAAGTTTTTCAGCCAATTCTTTAACAGTCATTCCTTATTCTCCTTTTCGGGTTTTCTGAACGGCGGAGGCACAAGGCCCTGGAAGCTCGGATTGCCCAGTTCGTCGCGCATGTAAAAAACACAGTCGCTTTCCGATGCCAACCCTCTTACAATATCTTCGGCAAGAGCGCGGCATGACGGTGCGCCGCAGGTTCCGCAATCCAGCCCGGGCAGCCGTTCAACAATGGTATTCAATTCTTTCATCAGTTTAAGGGCGTCTTCCACATTCTCGGCGAGTTTCAGTACGGATATACCTTTGAGAGATGTTTCCCAATTCATCTCTTTAGGGATGGAATCGCCTTCAAGATGATTGCATGAGACCGGAAGGTATTTCCGAAGATGCTGAAGCCTTGCCCGCGCGATAAAAGGATTTTCGGCACACAGCACACCGCCGACACAGCCGCCGGTGCAGGCGTTAAGTTCAACAAAATCAACATTGTTTAACTTTTCGTCTTCAATTTCTTCAAGCACTTTAATAATATTTTCAATACCGTCAACCGCAATATAATGCTCGCGCAGCAAAGCCGCGGATTCGCCGCCGCTGGAAGCCCAGCTGACACCGATGATACCGGATTGCCTCATATCGCCTGTAACCTCAAGACGGTTCATTTGATCAAGCAGCTTGGGATAAATATCTTTTATGGCAAAAGCGCCGTTCAGGTTTGACTTTTCGAGCCCTATCGGCTGCTTTATGGCGGTGATTTTTGCGGGGCAGGGTGTAATAAAAAATACGCCTATTTCATCCTGCGAAAAGCCGGTATCTGCCGCAGCTTTTATTCTTGCCAATCGCGCGGCTTCCTCCATGGGCGAATTTAACTGCAGAACATGTGAGATAAGGTTGGGGAACCGCACCCGGATTAGCCTGCAAACAGCAGGGCAGGCGGAGGAAATAACGGGTTTTTTGAGTTCGCCGCGTTTGAGTAAAAGTCTTGTGGCTTCGGATATCAGCTCGGCTCCTTTGGAAACCTCAAACACATCATCAAAGCCTACCATTTTGAAAGCGGTCAGAACACGGTCAATATCATCCAGATTATTGAATTGGCCGTAAAGAGTGGGCGCAGGCAAAGCGACATTATATTTATAATCAGACAGCAGACTGAAGGAGTCTCTGTCGGCATATTTCGCGTGCTGCGGGCAAACTCTTATGCACTCGCCGCAATCAATGCATCTTTCCGGGGTGATGCTTGCTTTGCCGTTTCGCACGCGGATTGCCTCTGTGGGGCAGCGCTTGATGCAGTTCATGCAGCCCTTGCATTTGTCGGCATCCAGCCGCACCGAGTGATTAAGAATATCCATTGAACAGCAACCTTTCCGCACCTGCTTTTTTATACAGCAGGGCAAAAATCAATCAGGTGACGAATACTTTCAGCCGGATGACGGTACCGGCTCCGACTTTTGTGTCAATCACCATTTCGTCGGTATATTTTTTAATGTTCGGCAGTCCCATGCCGGCCCCGAAACCCAGGGAACGGATATTGTCCGAAGCGGTTGAGTAACCCTCTTTCATGGCGAGCGCAACATCCTCAATGCCGGGGCCGCGGTCCGTCAGTACAATTGAGATTACTTCGGGCGAGATTTCAACATCAATTTCACCGCCGCCGGCGTGAATAACCATATTGATTTCGCCCTCATACATAGCGATGGAAACATTGCGGATTACATCCGGATTAAAACCAAGTTCTTTTAATATTTTTTTTACCTCGCCGGACGCTTCGCCGGCACGGGTGAAATCACTGCCGTCAACCTTAAAATGCAGTTTTAAAATGCTCATTTTTTGCCGCCGCCCCCCTGTAAGCCATGTGCAAAAAGCAAGCCGCAGGAGGTAAACATCTCAAGGTCCGTACATAACAAGATAATATTTCTGTCTTTCGCCAAAGTGACAATATCTTCTGCCGGATGTTTGCCGCGCACAAATACAATGCACTTCATGTCCATCATTTCAGCCGTACGGACAACCTGCGGGTTCACAAGCCCGGTCAGCAGGACAGCCTGCTCTTTCGCAAATGCTAAAACATCGCTCATCATATCACTGCCGCAGGCGGACAGCACATCGTTTTCGAGCAGGCATTCGCAGCACAGCACATCGGCAGCCAAAATGGATTTAATTTCATTAACAGTCATGGAAAATCCTCCCGTGCAGTTGATTTGTCTGTTTTATTATACTATATTGCCGCGGAGGTTTACAACAGACAGAAAACCAAGGGGCGTTTTCGGCTTTTCAGCATTATTTCTGTGTCGGGTAAAGCCTGTCCAATATTTCAACAACATGCGCAACAGCATTATCGTTATTGGACCGTACCACATGGGTTGCCGCCGCCAAAGCTTCGGGGCTGCCGTTTTCGGGCACGAACGCGCCCGCGGCTGCGGTCAGCATTTCAACATCATTATAGCCGTCGCCGACAGCGTAGCACCTCTCGTGAGGAACACCTAAATAATCGGCAAGCTTATGAAGCCCTGTACCCTTGTCCACGCCTTTTTTCATAACCTCGATGAAAGAGCCGGAAGTCGGCAAAAATGCGGGATCATCTGTGAATGCCTTTAAAAAAATCTGAATTTCGGAAGAAGTTTTTTCGTCGCTGCCAATCATGACCTTTGCCCACGGCCTTGCCGCTTCAAATGGGTCATTTAAGACGGTGAACGGGATTTTTTGGCTGGTAAAATGCCGCTCGGTGTCATCGGTCAGGTTTATCGCATAGGTTTCATTGAAAGGATACATTTCAATGGATGC
>CAYOAW010000062.1:11547-13870 GCA_964402095.1 uncultured Eubacteriales bacterium
CTTAATTACCCGCAGCAAACGAAAAAAGAGTTTATCCCCGGCATAAGATTTGATTTTTCGCCGTTATAAAGGAAATCCGCCTGCACACCTTCCGGTATTTCAATAATAAACTCAACGCATTCCTTTTGCTTTTTATAAGCAACGGATATTTTGCCGTTTTCGGCTGTGATATGGCCTTTCGCGAAATTCATGCCGTCAACAAGTACCGGTTCGATAATGATATCCTTAAAACCCGTTGAGCCTTCCGTTTGCCTGATGCCCAAAAGGTAATAGAAAAGGTACCTTGTCACCGCGCCGAACATCGGATGGCTTCGGGATTTTCTGCCGTCCCAATATTCCCACAGTGTTGTGGCATCATTCTCCATCATATAGTGGAAGGATGTCTTCTCTTTTGAGGTGAGCAGATCATAGGCAAGCTGCCCCTGCCCGCGCTCGAAAAGTACCCTTGTCAGGATGTCCGTGCCGAAAATACCGGTGTCAACCATACCGAGTTTTCTGTATTTCCCGATTACATTTTCAAAGGTTTTCTCTGTACCGAGCCCGATGTCGAGCACAAAAGAATTTGCCCCCTGGATATCTTCAAAGAAGTCACCGGTTTCCGGGTTGAAATATTCGTTTTCAAGAGCTTTTTTTCGGGCGGCAATACGTTCATCAAGTACGGGGATTATACGGTCTTCACCGATAAGGACTGCCGCTTTTTTAACCGTTTCCATACTCTTAATATAAAAATAGTTGTTTACCAAAGGTGCCGGTATTTTTATTTTATCCGGTGTGCACCAGTCACCCAGGCACCAGGCGCCGGGATAATCGCTTGTTATAAGCCCGTTTTCGCTGTGCGCTTCAAGGTAATCGAAATACCTCAGCATCCGCGGGAAAAAATCTTTTAACACTTGCACTTCACCGTAATGTTTGTAATAGACCCAGGGGACTTCAACCATTGCGCAGCCCCATCCGCCCGGCCCGCCGCCGGAGGGAATATACGGAGCCGTGTACTGAACATGGCCGGTGGCTTTATCCTGGCAATCGGCTATGTCTCCGAGCCATTTTTTATAAAATTTCCTGCCGTTAAGCAAAAGCATGGAGGCGTCGCACACCAGCTGCCCGTCACCCGTGTAGCCTCTGCCCTCGCGCTGGGGACAGTCGGAGGGTATGCCGGCATGCATATTAAAAAGCTGGGTTCTGACATAGGCTCCGTAAAGCCAGTTCAATGTTTCATTATCGCACTCGAAGGAAGATGTTACGGATACATCGCTGTGCACAACCGCGCAGCTTACGGGAACCGCGTTATTTGTCAAGGAAAAGTATCTGAAGGCGTGCCACAAAAACCGCGGATGGTATTCACGCGCGCTGCCGTCAGTGATATACAGATCCGTTTGCATTTTTTTCCTTGAGTGTTTATAGGTATAGGAAGAAGAATCCAGGTACTTTTGCTTTTTCAGCAGCTCGGCATACTGAACTTTTATTTTACTGTTATTTCTGCCGGAACAGCGAACCACCGGCCATCCTGTCATATTTTCGCCCGCGTCATAAATGCTGTAGCTTTTGAATTTTTTAACAAGGCGGGGTGTTAAGTACCTGATTATTTTATCGGCGGGGCAGTCCTGAATGTAAAATTCCGTTTCGGGAGCGGGTACAGCGGTGACACTTTGCCAGGCCTGAGCGTCAAAAGCGGCTGTATCCCAGCCGGGGATTTCAAGGCTGTAATCATGAACCTCACCGTACAGAACACGGCTGGCGGTTATCGGGCTTTGCGCCCATTTCAAGTTTTCACCGCTGTTGACAATTTGCGTGCTGCCGTCTTTCCCGGTGATTTTTATCGAATAGCACAGCTTGACCCCGCCGTAACCGACTCTTCTGTACCATCCTCCGCCGAGAATAATTCCGATAGCATTGGCGCCCTTTGAAAGAAACGGTGTTATATCATATTTCAAACAATTTATTCTGTGGGAGAACCGGTCTGTTATTACGGAACCGTTGCATTCAAAGCGGTGGTCCTCATAATCGGTCCAAGCCGGTACCAGCAGGTCATCGCTGACCCGTTTGCCGTTGACGCTAAGTTCAAAGAACCCGAGGCCGCAGATGACGATTTCCGCAAACTCAGCCTCCGGGGTTTCAAATTCCCCCCTGATATAAGGCTGGTCGCAGCCCGATGCCGGTGCGACCCATAGGGCGTTGCCGAACATTTCCTCGTGTGTCATAAAACAACCTGCTTTCGCATAAATTCGAGTTATTATAGCACAGATGGCACGGATTGGGTAGGGAAGACATGAAAAAAGCACTTCCGAAGAAGTGCTTTTCATGGTGGACGCACACGGACTCTCCG
>CAYOAW010000063.1:0-13751 GCA_964402095.1 uncultured Eubacteriales bacterium
GATAATTCAGGTCAACCGTTTTTGTCGCGCCCGTGTAGGGGACAAGGTCGGCTTCTGCGATTGCGCCAGGCAGTTGCGATTCAACTTCGGAATCAACCGCTTCTGGCAAGGCAAGGGCGATTCGAGCGTCTATTAACACGGTTAGGGTGACGGTGTTGTCTGCGCTGACATAATCGGCAGGGGCGGGGCGTTCTCTCAGGTTAATGCTGACCACGGCGATTGTTTCCGCTTCGCCCGTTTCGCCCTGTTTGTAAATGTACCCTTTAACCTCGGCTTTAACCGTCAACGCCGCATCGGGAATCGGGCAGGAATAGCCGATAACCGTGTCGGGTTCTTCGCCTTCGCCCGGTTCGGTTATTTCGGCGAAATTTCGGTTGTCTGAGGTCGTTCCGGCAGGCAATGCCGAATATACCCACTGCATTTCGGCGTCAGACAGGTCTAAATCGGTGCTCATTATTGCAATTGATTGACCCAAATCGTACTGCCAAACCCCACCTTTTATTGTGACCCTGTCCCGCTCAATTGTTGCGATTATCATGCTCTACCCCCTTAATTATAAGTGACGGAAAAAACTCCCCTGTTCCCGGCGATCGTTTTTGAAAAACCGCTGTATTGAGCCACCCACGCGCTGATTTTGTCGCCGGGCAGACAATAGCCGGAATATGTCGCGCAGATGTATTCGCCGTTGCCGTTCGAATAAATAGACTGTGCCGCGACAACCGGTTCCGTCCCGTTATATACCCACAGTTTTCTTATCCCTATATTTACTAAAATTCCGTCAAACTCTGTTGGTAGTTGTAGCGTGATTGACGCAGTCACCGACACACACCCTGCCGGAATGACAACCCCTTTAACCTCGGAACCGTTCTTCCAATAATCGCTCACGCTTATGTTGCCGTTTATGTTGATTGCATATAGATTAAACGGCGTTATCGTGTTGTGCGCGACAACAACCTCTTTCGAATACCCCCAAAACCCGGCATTTTTATTTGTGTTGTTGTATATTCCGGTTTCCATGTTATTAAAATTCGCCGCGCTTAACGGTGTGCTGTCGTCAACCCATGTCGTTTTTGTGTAATCAGCCATTTTGTCAACTCCTCGATAATGTCCATTCGACTATTAATGTTTGTGTAATATCTTTTGTAAATTCGAACTCTTGCGATTCCATTAATGTACCCGTTCCAAGCCGTGCGCTCGCTCCCAAATGATACAGTTTTAAATATGTAATATCAGTGTTTGCGTCCGAAGCGTCTAAAAAATATGTTATAAATACCGAATCATTTTCAACATAAGTAATTAACGACGGGATTTTTCGGAAAACTTCGCCCCCTGCGTTAAATACTGACAATATCGGGTAGCCGTTGACTTTTTGGGTAGTAGAACAGTTTGAATCAGTCCCGCATAATCTATACCAAAACCCCGCATTCGTGTCGGTAAATTCCGCATACTGCTCGATTAAAGCCTCATTTTTTTCATCACGGAATATAAGTTTTTCAAGCCGTGCCAGCCGTGCGTTCATGTCTTTTATGATGCTCTCTAAGTTTCTTTCGGGCGATTCAAGCGATAACCTGACATTAACAAGGTGATTTCCGGGTACAGAATTAATTGAAACGGTTTTAATTTGATAATTGTCATTTACATTCAAGTCGCCTATTTCAATTTTCACCAATTCGCCCGCACGGAATGTCCCCTCGAATGGCGTTATTGAGCCTGTAATAACTGGCGTTGAATATTTCGCAAGATGGTTTTGCCCCAGTTGTTTTGCTAAAATCTTATCGTTTGTGTCAACCGTGAGAACATCCTCAAATATTCCGTATGTCGCCTGACTTTCTAAATCTTCAAGAAAAATCTTAATCGGGTATGAATAAGAATAAACAATAGAACAAACCGTGCCGCCTGTGGTTAAATCGGGGGCAAGAATCTTTTCCGCAGCATTGAGCAAAAAGTCTTTTGTGCCGGTTCTATCTACATTTTGCAGACCGAGCGTCCGAACATCTCCGTCAACAGTCACAACGATTGTGCCGTTTTCTGGCGCATACGGTCTGTAATGTAGCGGTATTAATTCGCTCGACACAAAAGTAAAGTTTTGTGTGTACGGCTCGGATATGTTGACCGCGCCCTTGACCCATAGTTTATTGACTAACCTTGAAGCGTCTGGGGTGAATATCGCTGTGCCTCTCTCGTAGTTGTTCGCCGTTTGGCTCAATGTAGTCGGATTAATGCGTGTTCTGCGTTCAAAAAAATTAAGGTCTAAGTCCTCGTCAATGTACCATTCATAGCCCGCAATGCCACTTAATTTCTCCATAACATCGAATAAATACATATCCGCAAAACTAATTGTTATAACCTTTGATGACATTTCAACATTCGTCAAAGTGACCCACGGCGCGTATGTGTCGAATAAATTTACAATAATGTTGCCGATTTGTGCTGCGGTGTACGACTTTGTGACAATAATTTTTTGCGTTCGGCTCGTGTAGCTTGCGCCCTCCAACATGACGGTTTTAACGATTGAGTTCATTGTTTTGGGCGGCTTAATCACCCAACCTCGGAACTTGTAATCGTCCTGTTCGATAATCACATCAGAGCCAACCGGGTACTTGTCAACAATGCCACTTTCAAAATCGGGCAAAACAAGCGAAAACGAGCTTGATTTGTCTGTAACGCTTTGCGTGACGGTGCAGGAATCGAAAACATATATTTCGTCCTGTGTGCCGCCGGGCGGTGTGATATAGATTTTCGTCCCCATTAATAATCACCGCCTGACGCTAACCCGTAACCGCCCGCCACTTTTTGGCTGATGATTTCGGCAAACTCGTTCATTCCGTTCGACCCGACAACCGTCCCGCTGAAATTAATCACCAAACCGCGCGGAGCAATCGCCCCGCCGCTGTTCGCATAGGGGTTTTCAGACTTCGGCACAATCATTTCGCCCTGATGGACGATGGCGTGCATATCGTACGGAACATAACGCGACCCGATGTCAAATCCTCTTAAATCCTTATTGAGTTTTGCTAAAATATCAGCTTGCGTAACCGAAGATACCTGACCTGCCTGGCTTGTTGTATTATAAGTTGTTGTTTGCCCGGCAAGCGGATTCTTTGCGACCTGAAAAGTGTAGACACCGTTGTAATCAATGCCTTTAACAGTTTTGCTCAGCGCGTTTTTTTGTATTTCTGTCAATGCGAAATCGTAACTGTCTGCAAGCTGTTTCCCTGTAAATGCGGCTGTTATTCCGTCAGCAATACCTTTTACAAGTGCTTTCCCAATTTCCCAACCGCAAGACAGTATTTTTTGTACATTTTCCGGTTTCAACAGCTCAACTGTGAGGCCTTCGATAATTTGTACAGCTCCAACAACCAAAGGTGTCAAATTATTCACAAGTCCATCCGTTAATACTTGTATCAGTTTAATTGCTGTATTAACAATTTTTTCTGTGTTTTCCGGTTTCGCCAACTCTTGCACAATTGTTGTTATTATTTGAAAAATAGCCGGGATAATTAAGTAGAGGGATTCGATAATCCCGTTGCCAAGCGATGAAATACAAGCAATTGCAGCATCAATCAGCCTTGCCAGTGTGTCCGGCTGTGTTATAAACGCGATAAATGATACTACAGTATTAACTGCGGCGTCTATCAATTGCGGCGCGTATTGTATTAACCCGTCTGCCAAAGTGTTGATAATTTCACCAGCAGCCGACAAGAATTTCGGCAGATTTTCGCCAATCGCGTCAACCGCAACATCAATGGTAGCGTTTAGCTCGTCAAAAAATATTGAATAATCCTTTTTTTCACGAGCCGTTGTAAACGCTGACAACAGGTTTTGTGTCATGCCTAAAAACTCGGTTAATGCGGGCATCATAATTGCCGTTAATGTCGCCGCCGTGCCTCTGAAGCCAATCTTTAACGCTTCTAAATTGTCACCGAAATTGTCAAGTGCGGTCAATGCTTCTTCCGATACCACCGCGCCCATGTTGTGTGCTTCTTCTGATAGTTCTTTAAGCCTGTCGCCGCCTGCTTTAATGAGCGGATTAAGCTCCATCGCAGATTTACCCATTACCGTCATAGCCAAAGCGTCGCGCAATGTTTCGTCTTTTGTATTTTTTAACGCGTTAAAAACATCAGCCTGCACATCTTCTGCATCACGCAGATTACCGTTTGAGTCTTTAAGTGATACATTTAATTTTTTGAACGCATCCGCTTGAGCGCCTGTTCCGTCAGAAGCGGAATACATTGCTTTTGTCAGCTTTATTTGTGAATTTAATATAACTTCTGCGTCTACATCAAGTAATTTGCCCGCATAGGTCAATTCCTGCACGCGGTCAGTTGTCACGCTGTAAACATCAGCTTGCGTTTTAACGCTATCGGCAAGTTCGATGCTTTGCTTTGTCAAGTCTGCAATTTTAGAAACAGCCACAACCGCCGCCGCCGATATTGCCGCAATGCCGCCCGCCGCCAGTACTGCGCCAACTTTCAAACCGCCGCCAAGCACACCGCCGACTTTTGACGCGGCATTATGCAACGCTTCAAGGTGGTTTTTAAGCTGACCGCTTTCTTTTTCTTGGCTTTGCATTGCGTCTGTGGTCTGTTCAAGCTGTTTTTCAAGGCTATTAACTTCGCCCTGTGCGTTGTTATATTCAACGGTTAATTTGTTCACGGAATTTTTGTTTTTAACGACTTCATTTTCCGTCTGCTTGTACTGCGATTCAAGGCTTTTCAGTTTTGTTTCAAGTTGTTTGCTTTCTTCGCTGTTTTTCCCCGTCTGCTCAACGCTGTCTTTGTATTCTTTTGTAGTCTTTTCAACCGCATCTTTTAAGCGGAGCATTTCGTCTGCGGATTTGTCGAGTTTGGATTGTTGCTTTCCGAGTTCGTCCGAATACGCCGACACAATGTCCTTTTGTATTTTGATTTTATCAGTCAGCGCGGAGGCATTGTTTTTAAGAGCGTCAAGATTGCCACCCCAATCTTTGACACCCGCAACGCTCGCTTTGAATCCGCTGTCAACAACCTTTAACGATTGTTGCAAGTCGGATATGCCTTGCTTAAAATTTCCGTTGTCAAGGGCAAGTTTAACTGCTAAATCCTTGTTTGCCATGTTGCCCCCCTAAAAAACTTTATCTATTGTGACGCCCTTTTTCTCGTTTTGCTCTTTAACCATGTACGCCAAAAGTTCAAGCCAGTACAAAAAGTCGCACTCGTCTACTTCGGTCATGCTCCAACCCGCTCTTATACGGTCAATGTAAAACTCTTTCATCCAGTCGGAATAGGTGATTATTTTACCTACTCCGTTTGACCGTTTGGGATTGCACCGAGTTTCGCGTCAACGCCTTTCAGTACAGCCGTCAAGCATTCCAAAACAGTTGGCATAAGCTCTTTAAATGTCAGACCGTCAAGCAGTTCGTCCTCTGTAAATTGTTTCCCAAATAGGTCAACGACAAACAGAATCATTCGCTTTGCCGTGTCAAAATCAATATCCTCGACTTTTTCAAGGTTTAGTTTGTCCCTCAGTTCAAACGCCACCATTGCCGCGCGTCCCTTTAATACAGGACAAATATATGTTTTTCGCTCTGTCTTTTCTGTGCCATCGTCATTAAATCCGACTGGTTTGTTAAGTGTTAAAGTTATCACTTATGATAACCCCTTTCTTTTTAACTTGTGGGGCTGTACGGTTTGACGCACAGCCCCGTTTTGTTTACTCCGCGATCGTGAAATTGAACACATTGTTTGCCGCAAGCGCAACGCCCGTTGCAGATTTGCACCCGGTTGTCGCGATTGCAAGGTAAGCCGCGCCCGCTGTAAGTGCATCCGCCGGATTCACCGTGACAATCTTGTTGGTGTTGTCGTAGCTGATTACAGCCGAAACAGCCGTGCCGTCTGCCTTAATGACAAAAATGTTATTCGCTGTGAATGTGGTTACATCCATCGCCTTATTAAAGGTCAGCACGATGTTGTCGGTTGCTACAACCTCGGTTGCCGCGTCAGCCGGGACACAGGTCACTGTCGGAGCGACTGCATCTGCGCTCGGAACTATAACCGCGCCGAACCATGCCGCGTCGGTGGAAATGGAGAAATTTGCGTCTGTCGAATCGACATGATACTCCCAAAACCCGTTGTTGATTGTCGGTTGGAAGAAAGCGGAAAGCGCCGGCACTTGAAATTCCGTTTTGCCTTCTTCTTGTTTATTCGATTCCGCCGGGAGCATGAATTGTCCCTTGTAAATAACGCCATACCGTGTGCCACCGTCAATAGTCGCTTTGTAAAGGATAGCCACATCGGGTGATGTGTCGTCGCTTGTCGCGTACACACCGCCCTCAGTTGCTGTGTTTGAGCCGAGCAATGCCGCCCTCTGTACGCTTGTCAGATCAGCAAGCGCAATGGCAACATCCGCGCCCTCCGTTTTGTTTTTCTGCCGCCAAATCTTGTTCTCGCCATATTGACGGGTATTGTTGACTTTCGGTGTGATGTCGAGCGATTGAACGCCAGGCATATATACAGGCGTCCCAAATGTCAACGCGTCTGCTGTGTCTGCTGTTACCAATGCGTAATAGCATTTTGATATTCCGGTTACTGCCGCCATGTTTGTTTCCTCCTTAATGTGTGATGTTCATTGATATTGCTTTGTGATACAGATTTGTGTCATTTTCAAATAGGTCTTGAGCCTCGTACCCGACAAACCCCGCCGCTTTCATTGCAGTTTTGACAAGTGCCGCCGTAGCGTCCGGGTTGGTTTTGGAATAAATGTCAATCTGCACATAATAGCCAGTTTTGGTTTCAAGGTTTTCGGCATACCGTTCCGTCTGTTCGTTGTAGCAAAAGAAAGTGATGTATGTCGGTTTTTCTTTCCCGGTGTAGTTCATGAACTCAACCGGAATACCCGAATTGATAATGCTTGCTAATGCTGTTTTAATCGCCGCTTTATAGTTCAGATTCATGTCACTTTCTCCACGCCTTATTTGCGCCGTTCAACACTGTTTCCTCGATAACCTTGACCTGTTCATTGTATGTTCGCACCCTTGCCGGACGGAGAAACGGGTGCGCCGGTGCTCTGCTTGTTCCGAGTTCGATTAAGTGCGCGTGTGGCGCTGTCGCTTTGACGCTGATTGACTTACGCCCATTTTTCTTTTTGACTTTGCCTTTTTTTAGGCTGTTGATTAAGTTCCCTGTGCCGCCATCCGCAGGCGCTTTGTTGAAATACTTGTTGCCCTTGTGGTGTGCAGTCGGTTCGCGCAGTATCTTTTTCGCCTCTGCTAAAACTAAATCAGCAGCCTTGTCAAGTGCTTCGTCCTCGGACTTGTCAACATCAATTTCAATATTTGTAAACGATTGCAAAAGTTCGCCAAGTCCTGACAGTTCAATCTCTGCGGGCATAATCACACCGCCTTGTCTGAGCAAACCAAACCCGTCATGTCCCCATTAGCGTAAAATGTTCTTGATACTTTGTAGCTTGCCCCGTTGTATAGGATTTCGGTCTGTCCGTTGTAATCCTCTGTGCGTACCATGAACACCTGCGTCAATTCGATTCCGGCTTGGCTTGCTGTGTAAAATTCTTTCTGTGACGGCAATCTCTTGTCGCTCCATATTTCCGTGTCGGTGTAAACCTCAACGGGCATAGCGTTTGCGTCTGTCGTTACCGTCACATCCCGTAGTGTTATGCGGTCGGAGAAGTACAATAGAACTCCCTCCTCCTTAATTCGTCGCGTTGCAACATATAATCGTCTTTGTTCTTTGCGGATTCGTCCGAGCCAAGCCCGAACTTCCACCGCGCAAACGAGCGAACCGCGCCAAGAATCACCGCGTCTGTTTCATCGTTTGCAAACTCTGTTGCAACGCCCAAAGAAATCAAGTCAAGGCGGCATTCTTCGATGATGTCAATCAGTTCCGCTTCGATTTCGTCCGAGCGATTCACACGAACCGCCCGAATAATCTTTAACAAATAATCTTCAGATACCGCCATGACTGTCAACTCCTTTATACGAATAAGTAAATGTCGACCGGCGTTCCCGCAAGCGATGCCGCAGGGTCAAGTGTGTTGCTTTCAATCGCCGTGGTGCTTGTGGTGACGGTTGCCGCTGTGTCAATCGTGTTGTTGACGCAAGTCATAACAACGCTTTTTTCAGTCAGCAGATACGGCAAGCCGATAATGTCACCGAATCCGATTGATACGGTCGCCCTTGAAGCCGTTGTGGCGGATGCTCCATCATGCGGCGGGAAGCTGATTGATGTCACTGTTTTAAATGCTTTCGCGCCTACAACGGTGGTTGCCGTGTTGTCCGTAAAGGTCGGAAGGGTTTCATTAATCGCGACATCCTGCATATTCGTTCCGTTTACAATAACCTGTCCCGCCTTGATGTCGCCGGCAGTCCCGCCGCTTGTTGCGGTTATATTGCGCGGATAAGGCGGGTTTGTGATGCCGCTTGTTACCACATCAGCCGCCGCAGTTATGCCACCGGCAAATTCAACCGCCGCCGCTTCGCCCGTTGCCACAGCCGCAGTGTCCCAGTTCCCGCCCGCCGCGCAGGTGAACGCCGAAACATCAATGGTCGCGCCTTCCGGTCCGACTGTTGCCAAAGTCTGCACCGCTGTTTGAATGCTTGATGCAGTGTTATTGTTCGCCGTGGTTTTCGCCAGTGCGATGTTGATAGTGTATGTCGCATCGGTCTTTGTCACAGCGAGCGTGTCATTTCCTGCCGTAGTCAAAAGGATTTTTAATACATTGGCAGTCGCGCCAAGTGCCACTGGTGCGGTTGTAGTCAGTTTGTCGGTTACTGCCGAAGCCGCTTTGACAACGCAGGTTGCCGAGTTCTGCGGGTGTGTGTTCAAATACGCCGCGTGTACCGCTGTGGTGGATGCCGCAACAGCCTGTGCCGCGTCAAGTTCAATATGCGCTACTCTTGACTCTGCCGCCGTTACACCGTAACAGTCGGTAGACAACGCGCCCGGAAATCTTGAGTTTCCCATAGTTGTTACCTCCTTGTTATTTCGGTTACATTAACCGGCAGTCAGAACATTCGCGCCCTTGACAACAGCCGTTGCGTCTTTGATGTCGCAGTCAAACAGTGCCACGCCGCGATAATCGACACGATTATAAGCAAAGCCGCTTTCGGTGGATATTGCAAGCTCAATGCCTTTTTGCAGATTGGCAAGCATAAGAGATTTGTAATCGCCAAAGAAGATGTCGCCCGCATTGACTTGGTCGTCCCACATGACCGGGAAGCCGAGCAGATACCATGTGCCACCGTTCTGCTCCAAAATCCTGTATTTGCTGTCGTCCTGAACCGGGAAAATAGAATTCCAAAATGTGGAAGCGTTCATCAGCCATTTGGCGTTCTGCTGATAGCCGCCACCGAGTAATCCAACCTGCTCAACCAGTTCTGCCGGAAGCGGAGCCGCGCCAGCCCATTGAACCGCAGTTGAAGTGTCAGTCCATGTGCGGGCGTAGTCAATGCCTTTTGGCATAGACGAGCCAGTGCCAAGAATCAGGTAGTAATTGATTTTCCGCGCCACTTTCTTTGTGATTTGAGATACCACAAAAGATTCAAACGCGTCAACGGTCATTGCGCGAACGGTTGCGGAAAGAGAAAAGAATTTGATGATTTCATAGCCGCCGAGCGTGATGCTTGTCACGGTGTCAGCCGCAGAACTCAACAGGCTGTTTTCGGTGTGAATTGCCGCATTTGCGTTTGCGTTTTCGATTGCCATTGTGAAGCCGCCCGGCACATTGACGAGTTCAATTTCGGACAGTAACGGTGCTTCCTGTGTCAGCTTTTCAACGATGCGATTCGCCGTGATAGTCGGCATTGCGCCGGCAACCTGCGATAAGATGATTTCGCCTTCGCGTTTCTCGATATCGGTCAGATTGCCCTGCAAGTTCCGCAGGAAAAGGGTTCTGTATTCCGGTGATTCGATTCCATAGGTTTTAACTTCTTCCATTTTTCTGTCCTCCGTTTTTTCAAGTATTTTTGTGTTCTGCTGTGTTCCCGCCGTGATGTTCAAAGCGGTCTGTTTGCGGGTTTCAAGCTCTTCCAGTTCCTGTTTGCGCTCGATTAGTGCGGTCTTTTCGGTTGTTGCCGCTTCTATTGTTGCAACATCTGTGGCTTCCCTGACCTCTACATCAAGCGCGGCAAGTCTTTCATTGACTTGTTCAAGGTTCATTTCTTCAAGATTCACTTTGTTTTCCTCCCATATAAAAATATTTCGCCTTTGCCAGTTCCAGCGCCGCCCGTGCCTCTGCCCGTTCCTTTTCAGCCTCCGCCTCGAAGAATGACCGCGCCATAATTGATGTACTATCATAAGCGGGTATTGAAACAGCCGCGACATCGTATAGCCGCTTAATGCCGTTTATACTCCGCAGATGGTTTTTCTGCTCATAGGTTTCGTCTGATACGGTAAACGCAAAAGACATTTTCTGAATATACCCGCCTTTGATTTCCTCGTACAGTTCACGCCCCGCTGCCGTTCCACTTAAATCGGCGCGGATAAACAAGCCTTTTTGGTCTACTAAAAGCGTGAGTGTGCCGTTCTTTGTCCTTGCAACAGGCTTGCCCTCGTGGTCAAAGTTCATAATCACATCGGACATTTGCGCCGATTGAAACGCATTGCGGGAGATAACCTCTTTGTATTGGATTCCGTCAATCTCATACATTACTTCGGGCGTGTCGAATGTTGCCGCGTAGCCCTCAACAAAGTTTTCGCCTTCGCCTGCGCGGATTTCAAACGGTCTGTATAGTCTGTCATTCGTTATCATTTTCGTCCTCCTTATCGTCAACGCTTTTTGCGGTCTGCGTGGTCGGTGCGGTGTCAAGTCTGCGGATTGGCATATTGCCCCCGTCTATCGGCGCAAGGTTCAGACACATTCGCCATTCGTTTGGTGTCATAGCGCCACGGTCAACCATTGCGACAAGCGCCAATTTGTCTTTCATGCTCATATATGCCATGCGGTTTGATTCAAATATAACCTCAAAATTGCGGGATTTCTGCGCCCGTGTCGGTATTTTATTGGATAGTTCAAGGCTTAACGCCAACAGCCATGTTTCAATTTTAGCCTCGTAGAATGCTTCTCGCTCGTCCGCTGTCGCTTTGCACATAATCAAATCATCGGACACGCCGTAGTATCTATGAATGTTTTTGCGTAAATCCTCAACGGTTTTATAATTCGCCAAGTGCGGTGTTAGATTAACTTCTTTAAAATCTGTCGTAGAGTCAAGCGCGGCAAACCCGCTTGTATTTGATGCTGATAAAAAGTTTGTTTCAAAATCGTTTTTGAATTTTTGCAGGTCATCGTCTTTTAACATCGCCTTTGACGATTTCAAATACCCGCGGAAGTTTGCTGTTGATTTTATCGCGTTTGCCATGCCCTCGTTGGTCGTTGTCAACAGGTCAAGGCTTGTCAAAATAGCATCGTTTGTATCTGCGAATATATCGGAAGTGTTATAATCTTTCCGTAAAACCGCTAAATCTTCCCACGATAGCGTTGTGATTGCGCCGGAATTAAATCGGAATGTTATATAAAGTTGACCGCCGACATCGACTGCTTCGTGCTGCGCGTGCGGCATCGGGTACAGACCCGCAAAGTTTCCGAGTTCGTCCCGCATTATATAAATAAAAACCATGTTGTTTATTTCATACAAAGTTCGTGCTTTTTGTAAAAACTCTTTGCCGTTCATGTAAACATTCGGGCGATTCTGAATAATCTGTTCAATCTTTCTGTCAGATGCAACCTTTTCACCGCCGATGTAGCTGAACACTTTAACATTCGCCTTGCTCGTCTGCTCCGATAGGAACCGAATGTCAGCGCGACACACCTCGTCGGCGTATATATCCGTACCAAACGATGAAAAATAGCTTGTGTATTTGCCTAACTCTTTCCAAGTAGAAGTCACATATCTCTTAATCCCGCCGAACATTGACAAAATCGCGTTTCTAAATTTCAACTTATCGCCCCCAATTATCGCACATAACTCAGATAATCCGCTTCGTGATTTTTGTAACCAACCATCGCATTTATTAATGACACCGTTCCGTCTATTCTTTTGCTTGCTGATGTTTTAACAGGTTGAATTGAGTTAATCCCGTCTTTGTTTAATGTTTTTACTCCAGTGTTCAAAAGGCACCATCTCAATATAGGATTATTGTCATAAACTATTCTGTGCTCTTCCAGTAGTCCCCCAAGTTCTTTCATAGGATACGAAAAAGTGTACGGCCCCTGCCGAATCTTCTCCATCGGAAAACCTAACATTTCCATTTCTTCCCGCCAGTACCCTGACAACGCGGCATCGTAGCACACCCAAAGCGGATTGATTTTTTCCTTTTCGAGCCGGTCAACAAACCATTGCGTTACTGCGTGGAAGTCAACCGTTGCGCCCTCGCATAAAGTCAGCCAGCCTTGTTCTGCCCATTGGATATATGGCGCTTCTTTTTTGTTTGTATTTTCTATGCTGTCAACCCGTGACTTCGGTAGGAAATAGTGTTGAAGCACATAGAAGTTATCGTCTTTTGGTCTGCGAATCAACAGGCTTGCACAGGTTAAATCGGTTGTGCTTGACAAATCACACCCGCCTATTGCATAGGTGTCGTACAAATAACCCGGTTCAATCGGCGTTTCATTGACACAACTTTCATAAGGTAGCCAGTTTGTAGCCGAGTTTTCTGGGATGTTGAAGTCTTTTGTTAGCAGTGTCGGCAAGAATGAAGCGTCCCGCTTTGCCTTTTCAACATTCTCCGCTAATGTTTCAAATGATTTTATTGTACCCAGCCCCGGATTAGCTTTCGCCCAGCACTTTGAATCCGTCCACTCTTCCCGATTGTCAAGCTCGTATATTAAAGACAGCATCCTGTAATCTTCGAATCCTTGCTCCCAAGTCGCCACGGATGAAGCATAATTGTAAATCTCATCAAAGAACAGTTCCCGCACAAATCCGTTTGTACTTATCAGCCAAGCGATTGGTTGCTCCCTTGCCTGTTGCGATTGCTTCATAACATCATAAATCTTGCGTGTTCGTGCCTCGTGGAACTCGTCAAGGCTAAAGAATGAAGCGTTCAACCCGTCCATTGTTTTGGAATCTGCCGCCAACGCCTTGATAGTCGAGAACGAATAAGGGCAATATATATCTGACTGCCGTTTCTTCGTGATGCTTTTCAGGTGACTGGACTGGTCGCGCATATTGCAGACTTCGTTAAATATTAATTTGCTCTGGTCTAATTTATTAGCCGTGCAATACACTTCTGCCCCACCCTCGCCGTCTGCAATCAGCATATACAATTCGACTGCTGCCGTTTCGGTTGACTTCGCACATTTCCGTCCACGGATGTCAACAACCTCGCGGAATCGCCTGTTGCCGGTTTCTTTTTCTCTCCAACCAAAGACTAACTGGAACTTTGCTTTTTGAAATAATTCAAGCTGTAATTTCTTCCCCGCCCATTTTCCCTTGCTGTGTTTGCAAAAGGTTTCGATGAAAGTAATTATCTCTTGCCCTTTGTCCTCGTCAAACTCAAACGGAAAATCAGCAGGAGGATTGTCTATCCACGCGCATTCACGCTCATACACCTTGCGAACTTTAACCGATACAACCTCTTGACCGTTCTGTATAGCAGTTAAATACTGCTTCGGATAGTTCATTTTTTCCTACTCTTCAAGAAATTTAACAGCTCGTTTTCGTTGTCCTCGTCATCATCCCGCATCGTTGCGATTATCTTCATTAAGGTTGTTACGGTTTGGTTTGCACCGTTCGCGGTTTTGTTGTATTCGGTTATTGC
>CAYOAW010000064.1:0-13194 GCA_964402095.1 uncultured Eubacteriales bacterium
AAGTTGATATGAATGTCTTTGCGGGCGGGTGCAAATCCGCCCGCAATTTGTACATACGGATACTCCGGATAGAAATAAGCTTTTTAATAGAATTAAAAAACTTATGAAAAGTGATTGACAAAAAGGTATCTATTTGTTATCATACTTTTGCTCGCTTTTCGAGATATTTATTTTATAAAAAGCAGCTTATAATACAATTTAATATTTATGCTTCAATTTGGGCCATTAGCTCAGTTGGTTAGAGCAACCGGCTCATAACCGGTTGGTCCGGGGTTCGAGTCCCTGATGGCCCACCATTTATAGGGGTATAGCTCAGTTGGTAGAGCAGCGGTCTCCAAAACCGCGTGTCGAGGGTTCAAATCCTTCTACCCCTGCCAAGAAATGTTCTTCGCCTTTAGGCGGAGGACATTTTTTAGTATAACAGGCTGCCGAATCAAGATGCTGCGCTTTTACATTAAGGAAGGGAATGCTGATGTTATCATTGCTTGAAAAAACGATTTCCTGTGTTTTGTCGGTTTCAATGCTCCTTTCCGCATGGTGCTTTAATTTTCCGGGAACTGCTTCGGGATATGCGGGCGAATGGTACGGCGATATTAATTTGAACCATATTGTAGACCAGCATGACGCGGCGCTGTTACTGCTTCATTTACTCCGGCTAAAATCTTTTTCGGAAGCTCAGACACAAAGAGCCGATGCCGACAGGGACGGAAAAGTCACGTTGAACGATGTGAGCCGGATTATCGGAACTGCATATAACCGGTACGGGCTGCTGGAATTTTGCGGTTCTGTGAAACGCAAAGGAGGAGAAGGCAAAGCAGAAACACCGTTTTTTCTTGGTGTTGATGATCTTGTTATTTCTCCGGACGGAAATGATTCATGGAGCGGAAGGCTTGCCTTTCCAAATTCCGGCGGAACAGACGGCCCGCTTCACACAATCGAAAGAGCAAAGGCAATCCTCGCAGATAAAAAAGACTGCTTGACCGAACCGGTCACAGTTTGGCTGCGCGGCGGGAAATATATTCTGAATAAAGCGTTGAATTTCGGCAGCGAAGACGCAAGTAAGACCGTATACCGTGCATATCCGGGCGAAAAACCTGAAATTACGGCATCCGGTGCGATAAGCAACTGGGTTGAGACCCAAGTAAACGGCAGAATAGTCTGGAAAGCGTATGTCGGTGAACGGGAGATGCATTCACTTTATCGCGGGGATGAAACCTTACCGCGTTCAAGGTATCCGAAAACCGGATATTTTTATGTTGCATCCGTTTTGGACAGTGACGCGATTGATCCCGCAAGCTGGAATAATCAATGCCATAAGGCATTTTATGCCAAAACAGATAATCTGATGAACTTTCGAAACATTAATGATGTTGATGTGCGGATACTGCATCTTTGGAAAGATGAGCTGATTCCGCTCACGGGCTGTAACTTATCCACCGGTCGTGTATCGCTTTCAAAGCACACAACTATGACAGTACGCCCGGGGGACAGGTATTATTATGAAAATGTATTTGAAACATTATCGGAACCGGGCGAGTGGTATTACGACCGGCAGGAAAAAATGATCTACTATGTGCCGTATATAACGGATTCCGCCGATACTACCGTTCTTCGGTATGGCACACTTGAGACGATTTTAACAATGGACAGCTGTGCGGATATCAGCTTTTCCGGCATCATATTCCGAGATTCGGAATGGAGCCTTAAATCTAACAGCAGTGTCACAATGACAGGAGCTGATGGAACAGTCTATACCGGGCTTGCTTCGCCGCAGGCAGCATCCGATGTTGCTTCCTCAATCCGGGTTGTGAATTCAAAAAATATTGCTTTTCAAAACTGCTCGTTTATTAATATCGGTATGACAGCCGTAAAGTTCTGCGAAAATACACATGACTGCCTGATTAATCACTGCAGTTTTTATAATACGGGTGCCTCTGCTGTGACGATTTACGGCGATAATCTGCCGGATGGCAGTCCTGATGTTGTTAATAACATTAATGTTATCAACTGCCGAATAGAAAAATACGGCCGTGTTTTTAATTATGCAACCGGAATACTGCTTATTCATGCAAACCGGTGCAGCCTTTCCAACAATGAAATTCACGATGGCTATTATTCAGGCATTTCAGCAGGCTGGTCCTGGGGTTATGGTTACAGCGTTACGCATGACCTGTCGATTTGCAATAATTTGATTTATAATATTGGACAGGGAACGCTGTCCGATATGGGAGGCATTTACACTCTCGGTGTGCAGAAAGGAACGGTCATCAGCGGAAACATCATCCACGATGTTGACTGTTATGGCGAGACAGAGTTCGGATACGGCGGTTGGGGGCTGCATTTGGATGAAGGCACCTCATATATTACCGTGAAAAACAATTTAATTTATAATTGTTCCTCTCAGGGGCTGCATATCAATTACGGGGCCCACAATCTTGTCAGGAACAATATCTTTGCTTTGAACGGTGACGGACAGGTGGTTGTCGACAAAAAGGAAGACCACATATCTATGTACTTCACGCATAATATTGTTGTTTCGCGCGCTCAGCCTATCTATAACCGCGTAAAGCGTGATGAATTCAAGGATAATGAAAACCTTTACTGGGACACTTGTTTAAGAACAGGTATCTTCAGCAGCGGTATGCAAAATTACCAGTTTTGGGAAACCAAAATATATCCTTTGGTAAAGCTTGAAGGATATTACTGCAACGCGACAGTTAAAGATCCTTTGTTTGCTGATATTGATAAACTGGATTTTACCGTCTGCCTAAATTCACCGGCCTTGCTTATGAATTTTGTCCCTTGGGATTATTCTGATGCCGGAATCAACGAAAACTGATATCCGAACCGTTGCCTTTCAGATAATGATGCTGAGTTATATTCGGCAAGGAGCGACATAATGAAAGAAGAAAACCAAAAAGATTTAATTATAATCGGCGCCGGAATAAATGGCCTATCCGCGGGACTGGCATATGCGCTCAACAACGACATGAGTCAAAAGAGAGTTTTGATTGTGGATAAAAATCATATCAGCGGAGGTTATGTGACCTCATATTCCAGAAAAGGCTTTGATTTCGATACTTGCCAAATGAGTTCGAATGTATCGGATATTCTGGATTACTTTGGTATTGAATTGGAATGGAAAGAGTTTAAACGCGACTTCATAAAAATATTCAAAGCCGTGCAAGGCCAAGATTCAGTGAAGACAATTGCGCTTTTTTCCGGCAAAGATGACTTTGAAAAGCAGCTTATTAAGATGTATCCGAAGGATGCGGTTTCACTCAGAAAATTTTTTGATTATTCGTCAGCGATGTTTTATGAGCTTTATCATCTGAAATATGCGCCGAAATTTGCAGATATGTTAAAAATGCTGTTTCAGTGTCCAAAAGTAATTAAAAACGCACCGGTTGATTTTGCGAAATATTACAAAAAATTTAATATAAAAGATCCTGAAATCAACCTTATTTTTCAAGTATTTTCTTCCTTCTGCGGGTTGCCGAATAACAGAATTGCGGCATTGCTTACCGTTGGAGTAATGTATTCGCTTCTCGAGAAAGCATACAGGCCGGGGGGCTTGTTTATAGAACTTCCTCAAAAAATGGAACAGAGGTATTTGGAATTGGGCGGTGAGCTTCGGTTAAAAACCGAAGTTGCAAAAATTATTGTTGAAAAAGGGCAAGCAAAAGGAATTTGCCTCAAAGACGGTACCGCTTATTATTCGGACAATATTCTGTCAACTATTGATGTAAAAAAAACAATTGGCAGTTTGGTCGGTGCCGATATTATAAATCAGCTGGATTCACATTATGCAGCAAGGATTGAAAATGTTGAAATGTCAACTTCTGCATTTGCTGTCAATCTTGGCTTGGATGATGAATTGCCGGAGTTGCCGCAGTTCAGGTGCGGTTATGCTTTGCTGACAAGCGGCAACGACGCTTTTATGAAAAATTTCAGCGCATTTGAAAACAATGAATTCGTTTTATCCGAATCTTGTTTCCATCTCGGATTGTCATGCCCGCCCGTAATTAAAGGCCGAAAACCTGTTTTATCGATTCAGGCAATACCTTCGCCAATGATGGATTGGAAAACGCTTCGCGATACGGACAGGGATGGATATCTGCGCGAAAAAAACAGAACAGCTGAAATCATTATCGGTATTGTTGAAAAATACCTGATCCCGAATTTAAAAAAGCATATTGCAGTGCTTGATATTTCCACCCCTGCGACCTATGCCAGATATTCGGGCTCTGTTTCGGGGTCTATTTATGATATGGCATCGGTTCCGGAAAACTTTGGCAGAAACCGCGTGCCCGTTAATACTCCTGTCAGCGGCCTTTTGCTGCCGAAGTTTGCGCATGGAGTGTTTGGAGCAATGAACAGCGGCCTTCAGGCGATTGATATTCTTATGGACGGAAAAATAATGCATGGCAATTCAAGGTTTGGACAGAACTGATAATTGCAGACAGCGATTAAAAACGGAATTATATTACTGAATCGGCATAAAAGTGATTTTAATTAAAAATGTGTAGTATTAACTTATTATATTTGATATAATCTCCTAAACAAGGTTAACTGAGGAGGGGCGATATTGGACCTGGATATCAAAAAAAATGCAGCATTGGAAACGGAAGAGGAACTGGAATCCGAAATAGAAGAAATTGCGAAAAGCAAGAAAAAGTATTTAAGGCCGAAAGAAATTATTGCATATCTTTTAGCCGACTTTTTCAGCGGCAGCAGCAGCCCGGTTGATTCCCAGTTCTACTGGATGAATTTTTTCAATATAAGCGGCGGACAATTTGCCCGGCTTACGCTTTTCACAAGTTTATATGACGCGCTTGACGATCCGATTTCGGGTTTTATCATTGACCGTACCAGAACAAGATGGGGGCACTTCCGCCCATATCTGGTAATTATGCTGCCGCTGTCAATGATCGCCTGTTTTATGAGTTATACAATACTTCCCGGTATTGCGTCCATGTCCCAAATTATGGTGCAGCTGTATGTCACCTGTATCATCGGCGGGCTTGCCGGATCATACGGCAGTGCCGGTGGACTGATGATTTATTTTATTACACCGAATGAAGACGAGAGAAACTGGGTTATGACCATTCAGCAGTTTTTTGGGTATTTCAGCGGTTGGATTCCTTCAATTCTCTCGGTAGTAGTGACTTACCTTCCCCGTATGATTCCGGGTGTCCATATGCAGAATATATACAGAAATTATGCTTATGTTTTCTTTGTCTTGTCCGCTTTGGCTACGATATACAAGTTTTATAATACCCGTGAGCGTGTACCGTTGCCTTCAAGGAAAGAAATGAAAGAAGCAAGCATCTGGGAATCGGTAAAATTTGCCGTATCGACAAGGCCGTTTCTTGTCGGAAACATTGCGAATGTTTTCGGCGGCTTGCAGGGAACCCTGCGTACCCGTTCGGAGAATTTTTTCTGGCTTAACAACACAGGCTCACTCGCCAATGGCTTCTTGGCAAGTTTGTTAACCGGTCTCCCGAAATATTTTATAACGCCTTTTGTGCCAAAAGCAATAAAAAGATTTGGCGAAAGGAACGTCTATATTTTCGGCAATCTATGGGCGGGGGCTTGCTTTGTTATTATGTGGCTGATAGGCTATGTGCCTTTCGGTAAGAAACGCATGTACCTGAATATCATTTACCTTGCTGTTTCACTGACGATTATGCAGCTGCCTAATGCTTTTAACGGTGTTGCGGGCAGGGTAATGACAGCAGATACTTTCAATTATATTGAATGGAAATACGGCGTCAGGAGTGAAGGCTTGGTCAGTGCTGCGAACAACTGGTTTGGCAAACTGAACAACAGCCTTCAAAACTGGATTTCAGGGACAGCATTACAGATTATCGGTTATAAAGCGCTCAAGGACAGTTACGGGAATTTAATCCCGCAAACAGATCCCGGCATCCTTAAAGGTATTTGGTTTATTTTTGCCCTTATCCCGGCATTTTCCAAGTTTGCGGTTGCTATAACCTATATGTTTTTCAATGTCCATGGGAAATTCAAGGAAAAAATGGAGCTTGATCTTGCTATGCGGCGGAAAGAAAAAGTAATCGAGGAAGAAAAAAACAGAGCGGAGTATGGACCTGACCCGGCTGGCGGAAATTAAATTATTTGTTCATTTTTATGATATTGTTCTTGCCAAAACCATAAATAAAGCCGCAGATGCTGATTCTAGCATTTACGGCTTTGTTTTATTATATCGAAGTATGTTTAATCAATACTGATTTTAAAACATAACGGAAGATCTGCGCAGACGGTCTTTTCGGTTTTAATTATCAGGGAATGTTCATCCTGTTTCCAAACAACATTTGTGTTTTGCCCAAGCAGCTCAATTCCCTTAATCTCATAACGTATACTGCCTTCGTTGCCGAATTTCAGCCTTTTAATTTCAAATCTGTCACGCGCCTTTGCAGACATCGGAAAAACATAGATGCTTCCCGCGCGGTATGTAAAACGATAATCCTCAATTGAATACTGAATATCTTCTTTAAAAGAACCGTATGATTTTTGTTTCCCTTCACCGTAAACATCAAATGGATGGCAGTCATAGATAGCTTCTCCGTTACATTTCATCCATTCGCCGATTTGTAAAAGTACATTCTTTTCCTCTTCGCAAATTGTTCCGTCAGCTTTTGGGCCGACATTCAGCATTAAGCATCCGTTTTTTGATACAACATCAATCAGGTTGGTTATTACTTCATAAGGTGTTTTAAATTCATTGCCATCTGTATAACTCCATGAATTTTTTGCGATTGCTGTATCGCATTGCCAAAGATTTGTTGAAATCCCGTCAATTTGCCCGCGCTCCACATCAAAAATTGCGCAGTCTTTCATTGCGGACCCCCATTTGTAAAACACTGCAGGTTCAAAACCCCATTCTTTTGCACGGTTATAGTAGTAGGCGAGAAATATTTTCATATAGGGGCGAAACTCTGGCTTTTGTATCCACCAGTCAAAAAAGACGCCGAGCGGTTTGTTTTTATCAACCATCTCGCAGGATGAGGCAAGCCAGTCCTCCAGCCACTCGGTGGTTGCTGTTAAGGTGATGTCATCATGGTTGATGCTGCCGCCGGGCGTGAGCGCGCAAGGTCCGTAGAGGTCCCGGTATTCCTCGCCCAAAGCTTCGGAATCCGGGAAGTATTTTCGTGCCCCGTTCATAAACCAGTAATGTTCCGCCCGGTGGCTGGAAATCAGAAACCCGAGCCCCTGTCTGTCACAAGCTTCATGCAACTCCCGGCAGAAATCGCGGTGAGGCGGCAGCGCCGCCATATTCCAGCGGTTTAAATCACTCTCATACATTTTTACACCGTCGTGGTGCTCACCGACAGGCATAACATATTTTGCGCCGCTCATTTTAAAAAGCGCTGCCCATTCATCGGCGTTATAACGGTCGGGGTTAAATTTTTCAACGAGCTGGCGGTATTCAAAGTTTTTGCCATATGTTTCGTTTTTGTGCTTGCAGCTTTTTTCTTTCGGCAGGTACATCAGGCGGGGATACCACTCGCTCTGGCAGGCTGCAACCGAATAGCAGCCCCAATGGATAAAAATACCGAATCTGCCTGCTTGGTACCAGCCCGGTGTTTTAAATTTTGAAAGGCTTTCCCAGTTATCCTTAAATTCACCGTTAGCTATTACGGCATTGATTTTCTCAAGGTATTCTTTAACCGTTGCCATATTTATTTCTCCTTAATTTTATTTTGAATAATTTTGTGAATTCGGCGAGGTTTGACAGATTGACATTGGAATGCAAATAAATGTATAATCAAGCAAATATTATCAATATAGTAACAAAAAGAAATCAAGATAGCAATAAGGCAAGGGTACACAATTAAATTACGGTTTATTTGTAAGCTAGCCCAATGGGACATAAACAAACTGAAATCGGCGGGCATATTCGGATTTTATCGTAAGGCGGGTAAAATATGAAAGTATTCGCGAAAGAAAAGGGCATTTATGAAGGGAAAGAGATTGCACTTGAACTGGGCGTTCTGTTAGGCGAATTCGCAGGAACAGAAGAACCGAAAGAACTGGTGCTTGAACCGGGTGAATACTTTATTTCAAGTGAAAAATGCCGCACCGAAATGTTGTATGTTACCAACACTGTCGGGGATAACGAACTGAAGGGCATCGGCGAACCGCATAAGTCCGCGGTTGCGTTGAATATAAAAAATATTAAAAATTTAAAAATTGCAGGCAACGGTGCAGTTTTTGTCATCAGCGGCAAAGTAACCAATGCAGCCATCTGCGGCTGTGAAAACATTGAAATCAGCGGCCTGGCATTTAAAACGCTCAACCCTGACTTTCATGAACTTACAGTTATTAAGAAAACACCGTTTACGGTTGATTTTGAGCTTTGCGGCGACAGTTTGTATGAGCGGAATATTGATAAAAAGGGATTCAGCTTTGTTGGAGCGGATTACCGTACCGACTTCTTTTTTAACCGTAATCAATGGGGTTATCTGCATAAAATTTTTGCGGACGACCGCAATCATGTTGTACGGGTGAAGCATCCGTTCTTTGCGGCTCTTTCTATTAAAGAACTGAAGAAAAATGTGTTTAGGGTTGCTTATCCGAGCACAAGCCGTTTTACCGCCGGTGAAACTTATTGTATCTATGACGCGATACGTCAGTATAACGGCATCTTTATTGACCGTTCAAAGGACATAATTCTGAAAGATATAAAACAGTATTTCAATTACGGACTTGCGCTTGTCTGCCAGGATACGGAAAACTTTACAGCTGATGGTATCCGCTTCGCGCCTGAAAAAAACAGCGGGCGTTTTATAGCCTCCTGTGCGGATTTTATGCAGGTATGCATGTGCAAGGGCAATGTTAATATAACAAATTGCTATTTTGAAGGCGCGGGAGATGACTGCCTGAATGTTCACGGAATTCATTTTGCAATTGTAAAACTTAACGGGAATAGGGTGATTGTTCGCTTTATGCATCCCCAATCGCACGGTTTCAATCCGCTGCATGCGGGTGATGTCATAGAATTCATTGACGCAAAAACACTTTTGACTAAAGGGAAAGCATGCATACAATCTTCCGTACTTGCCGGAGAATATGAAATTGAACTGGAAACGGACAGTGCCGCCGGCGCAGAAACGGGCGATGTGATTGAAGACATTACCCGCTGCCCGAACCTGTCGTTTACCGGCAATACGATTAACCGAATTATCACCAGGGGTCTGCTGATTACCACAAGGGGAAAAGTTTTGGTGGAAAACAACCGCTTTGTATGTACGGAAATGGACGGGATTTTGTTTTCAAACGACGCTAAAAGCTGGTATGAGAGCGGCCGGGTGCTTGAGGCGACCATCAGAAATAACCGTTTTGATTACTGCGGAGGTTATTATACGGAAATATTACCGGAAAACGGCACCACCGGCAGTATTGTACACGGCGATTTTATTATCGAAGGTAATGAGTTCGACAGTCCCGTCGGCGGCGGAATTAATGCAAAATCAGCGAGAAGTTTGACTGTCCGAAACAACAGGATTAAGTATTTGAAGAACGGCTTTCTTAAAACGAAAGATATTAATGAGCTGTTGTCGGATATTTAAGGCGCAAACTAATAACAACTCTCCGGGGAAACTGAAAAAAATATATTAAATGATTCCGTTATTGAATATGATTATCATAAATTATTGAAATAATTTAATATTATGTTATAATATGTCTGTATTCATATGGCCGCAAATTGTTTTGCATAAATATCACCTTGTTCTGAAAATTTATTTTTATAAATAACTTAGAAGGTGCTGAAATGGTAAAAACACAGGTTATGCAGCCGGAAATTGAAGAGATTCAAGAGAATAACAAAGACAAATTAAAAGTAGTGAAAATCCAGCGCACCTGCGTGCATGATGGGCCGGGGCTTCGGTCAACTATTTTCTTCCAGGGATGCGGGCTGAAATGCGTTTGGTGCCAAAACCCGGAAACTTTATCGGCCAACAGCGATAAAGCGCCTTATGAAAACTGCTCGGTGGACGATATACTTCATGTTGTCTTACGGGATAAAGAGTATTATTACTGCGCCGGCGGCGGAGTAACAATAAGCGGCGGGGAACCTTTTCTGCAGGACCCCGAAATACTCAAAAAACTTTTAATACGGTTAAAAGAAGAGAATATACAAATAACAGCCGAAACAGCGCTGCATGCGCCATGGGGCAATATCAGTGAAATTGCGCCTTATATTGATCTTTTTCTTGTTGACCTGAAAGCAGTCGGCAACGAAGAATTACACAAAAAACTGACCGGGCACGACGGAACCCGTATTCGTGAAAATATAAAGAAGCTCTTGGCTATGAATGCGAATGTCCGGTTTCGTATGGTTATGGTCCCGGGGCTGAATGATAATGAAAGCAATATTAAAGAAACCTCGGATTTTTTGTTATCATCCGGATTCAACTCGATCGAACTGCTGAAATATCATAATATGTATGAAGATAAAGCAAGGCGTATGGGGCTTGAGGTTGCCGCACTGAATATAACTGCCGATAAAAGCCTTGTTTCCGTTAAAAACGGGGTTGAACAATTCAAAAAATACGGCATTAAAGCTGAAAATCTGGATCTCGTTTCGCCCCCTCAACCTGCTGTTTTCACGCAGCGTGTGCTGAATGTTCAGAAAGCTGTCAGGGAAAGCAAACGGGCGCTTTGTATGGAAGTTTCAAAACTGAAGACAGAATATTACAAAAAGAACGGATTCGATAAACCAACGCCTATTCACAGGGCAGAACGTCTTTCGTATGTATTGAAAAACAAGAAGGTTATTATTTACCCAGAGGAGCTTCTTGTCGGCAATTTTACATCAAAACGGGTTGGCGGCCAGGTTTGGGAAGAACACTATGGAATTCTTGATATTTCATTTCTGTATAAAATAAACAGACAAAAACCTGTTTCATTCGAATGTTCATTCAATGAAAGGATGTACTTTTACCAGAATGTTTTTCCGTTCTGGCTTAAACACAGCCTGGTCAGGAAAGTAAATCCAAAACTGTCGAATTTCATACAAATGCTTGCGCGGTCATCGGAAATGAATGCGGGCTTTAACAATAATATGGCGGCGATAGCCCATTTTATCGTAAATTTCGACAGCGTTCTTGAACAGGGAACATCCGGCCTTATTGAAAAAATCAGATTGAAGCAAAAAGAAAAGCCGGAAAACAATCAGGACTTTTATAATGGCGCCATTATTTCGCTTCGGGGGCTGGAAGCATTTGCTCTGAAATATGCCGACAGTCTTTTACTTATGAGCAAGGATGAGAAAGATCCTGTGCGCCGCCGGGAATTAGAGGAAATGTCTGAAATCTGCGCGCATGTCCCGAAATATCCTGCCCGAACATTCCATGAAGCACTTCAGTGTATGACTTTTTTGCAGATTGCGCTTTGCATTGAATCCTATGAAAACGCGGTATCCTTCGGGCGCCTGGATCAGTTGCTGTATCCGTACTATAAAAGGGATGTTGAAGCGGGAATTATAACCTATGAAAAAGCGAAAGAGCTTCTTTGCCTGTTTATTCTAAAAATGGATGAAGCTATTCTGGTAAACGACGGCGATTCATTCCTGAATGTCAGCAAACTGTTCGAAACGCTTTCGACCGATCAGGCGGTTACTTTCGGCGGCGTTGACAAAGACGGCAATGATGCCACCAATGATATAACCTATATGCTCATTGATGCCTGCGAGCTGCAGCCGCTTGCCATTAATATGACGGCAAGAATAAACAGAAACAGCCCGGAGAAATATTTGAACAGGCTTGCTGAAATATATATTAACGGCTGTCCGATGCCGGAATTGTTCAGCGATGAAATTTATATTGAATCTTTACAAAAACACTATGCGACTTCTGTTGAAAACGCCAGAAACTATGCGATTGTAGGCTGTGTTGAGCCGAATGCCTCCGATGACCATTTCGGCAACACGGATTGCGCGAATGTAAACCTTGCTATGCCTTTTTTACAAGCGCTTAAAGGCCATGAAAACGATTTATGGAATTACGGATTTGACGACCAACTGGAGAAAATCGCAACCAGGATTGTTGAATTCGCTTTTAAAGGCAATGATGCTTTTTCGAAATCAATTATTGCTTATCATAACAGAGTGCTGAAAAGACGTTATACAAAAAAAGGATTATACCTATACAATCCGCCGGCTGATATGGACGAATTGTTAAACCGCTTTCAAAACCGCTTGAACGTATTAACAAATTCGATTTTGACCGATCATCAAAAAATTGAGGAGCAGCTTCGCAAAAACTTTACGACACCGCTCGCATCATCGCTTTACAAAGGCTGTCTTGAAAGCGGAAAAGACGCTTACGAAGGCGGCACCGCCTATAACAGCAGCGGAATTCAGGCGGTTGGCGTTACTGATGTTGCGGATTCTTTACATGCTGTAAATGAGGTTGTGTTTAAGAAAAAACTGTATACTGTCAGTGAAATAATCGACGCGATTGAAAATAATTTTGAAGGCGGTAAAAACAGCGAAATCCGGGCCGCATTATTAGCGGTGCCCAAGTTTGGAGACGATTCATCACCTGAAGCGGCAAGCTGGGTGACAAAGGTTATGCAAATTTATAACAATGCTTTGAGTTCGGTAAAAAATTGCCCGCGCGGCGGTGTTTATTCGGCAGGTTATTATGCGTTGAATGTCAGCGACAGATATGGCAAAAAAACGCAGGCATTGCCCTCGGGCAGATTAAAAGGAGTTCCGCTTGCCAACAGCGTTACACCGCATTACGGTATGGAAGAGGCCGATCTTTTCTCATCATTAAATTCCGTTTCTGATGTCAATTTTACCGATTATGCCGCAAACGGAACGACTGTTACCTTCACAATTGATTCGGCGCTGTTTCAGGGACAGGAAGGCGTAAAAAACCTTGCGAGCATATTTAAAACTTTCCTGACAAAAGGCGGGATGCAGTTCCAACCCAATGTTATTAACCGTGAAATTTTGCTTGAAGCATATAAAAATCCGGAGAAATATAAGTATTTGATGGTGCGTGTCGCAGGATACTGCGCGTATTTTAACGAACTTTCGGATGAGCTGAAACTCATTATTATCAACAGAACCTGTTATACCTGATGCCGGAAATTTTCGCAAACACATAAAGGGGCTGACGCACAATGAAAAAAGTGAGACAGCCCCAAATTAATTACCAA
>CAYOAW010000065.1:0-1703 GCA_964402095.1 uncultured Eubacteriales bacterium
CGCCCCGATATGTTCCCGGCGGTCTTTTATTACAGTAACTGGTGGAATATTTTTCACAAAGTTTCCTACTTTGAAAGTTTTGGCACGCCGCCGCTGCTCAATCATTTGTGGTCACTGGCTGTAGAAGAACAATTTTATATCATATGGCCACTGTTGCTGGCCGCGGGGCTGAAGGCTTTCCGCAAGAACAAACGAGTTTTGGCAGGTATTATTGTTTCCGGGGCTTTGCTGTCAGCGGCAGCTATGGCTTTGCTTTATGAACCCGGAACCGATCCCAGCCGTATCTATTACGGTACGGATACGCGTGCGTTTTCGCTTCTGCTGGGGGCCTCGGCAGCAATGATAATGCCAAGCCGAAAATTGCTGGCAATGAATCTTATGGTCAAAAAACGGTTAATCTTAGATGTGATCGGAATATCCGGGCTGATTGCGTTTTTGGCTTTTTGTGTGTTCTGCAATGAGTATAACGGTTTTTTATACTGTGGCGGTATGCTGCTCTTTTCGGTGTTTTGTGTAATGCTTATTCTTTCGGCAGCTCATTCCGAAACGCTGATTTCCCGAATTTTCAGCTTGAACCCATTACGCAGGATAGGTTCATTCTCCTATGAAATTTACTTGTTTCAGTTCCCGATTATAGCCATTTTTACACCAACAGTGAATACGAACGGAGTTAATATTTGGTTGTGTTCCGCACAAGTTCTCGCAACTCTTTTACTGGCTTGGATTACCTACCGCTTTATTGACAATCCTATCCGGCATAAAGAATTTCGATTCATGCCATTGGCAGAAATCAAAAACCAAAAAGCCGATACAGTCCGTCCTGTTTATATAAGAATCGTTAGCGGTTTGGTTATTGTTGTGCTGTTGATAACCCTTATCGGCGCAGGGGACTGGTTTTCAATGCCGGTGTTCGGCAATAAAGAAGATACAAAAAGCACGATCGCTTATGAAGAAACAACTGCCGCCCAAGCAACAACCGCTCAAACGACTGTCGCCCAAGCAACTTTACCGATAACAACATTATTGCCCGAAAATACAACTTCGGCGCCAACATCCGGCCCGGACAGCGCTGCAACTTCTGCCGGCAGCGAAAACTCATCGCACCGCGTTGTAAGCAAAGTTCCGGCTTTAATAAGCGGAAAAATATTAAGCAAGAAGAAAATAACCGTAATCGGCGACTCAATTATGTTCGATGTGAAAGGCTATTTAGAACCGGAATATCCGAATATGTTTATTCAATGTAAAGTTTCATTTCAAATCTGGCATACACGAGACGCAATTCAAGAAATTAAGAAAAGCAGAGAATTAGGCGATATTGTCATTGTTGAACTTGGTACGAATGGCTACTGCAACCATAAAACACTTTATAAGATTATTGATGAAATCGGCAATGATCGCAAAATAATTTTCTGCACAGCCCGAATTCCGGCTAACGGAGAACCCGCTGTTAATCGAAATATTCGTGATGTGGTTAAGAAAATGCCAAAGACCGTTTTAGCGGATTGGTATTCCGTCAGCGCTCATCATGACGAGTATTTTGTCAAAGACGGCGTTCATACAACTGCGGCGGGATCAAAAGCTTTTGCGGCTATGCTCCAAAAAGCGATTGCAATTGCTGAAAATTAATAAATTTCAATTACCGATACCGACATTGCGGATATCGGTGTTTTTTACCTGAATTCGTAAAATTCAGCCTACAGAAA
>CAYOAW010000065.1:1803-4340 GCA_964402095.1 uncultured Eubacteriales bacterium
CAGTGTAGAAAGTATAGGCTTTGGTGCGTTTCACGGAACATCCTGGATTAAAAACTATAACAGGGACTTTGTTGTCGCCGGTGATCAGATTTTAATTAATTATAAAGGTACCGCGAAAAATGTATCCATACCCAAAGGAGTCAAAACTATCGGGATTGAATCGTTTAGTGGATGTAAAAATATCACGGAAGTGACAATCCCGGACAGCGTTATTGGTATCGGAAAATATGCTTTTTCAGGTTGTTCTAAACTTGTTGATATGATTATACCGCAAAGTGTTTCAAGTATTGATTCCGGTGCATTCTCAAATTGCAGCAGTTTAAAAAGTGTAATAATCCCGAATGGCGTTAAAATCATCAGAGACTATACCTTTTCCGAATGCAGCAGTCTTAATAGTGTGACCATACCGGCCGGTGTAAAAAGCATCGGAAGTTATGCGTTTTCGGAATGCAAAAGTCTAAAAAGCATAACTGTTCCAACCGGTGTTAAAAGTATAGGGGGAAATGCGTTTTTGAATTGCGCTGGACTGAAAAGCGTGAAGATCCCGAACAGTGTGACAAAGATTGAATGCCATGCATTCAGCGGCACTTTCTGGCTCAAAAACTATCATAGTGACTATGTTATTGCCGGTGAGGGTATCCTGGTTGGCTACAAAGGCTCCGGCAGTAATGTTGTAATACCAGACAAAGTAAAAAACATTTCAGATCATTTTTTTGACGGGTGCTCAAATATTAAAAAGATAACAATACCCGGCAGTATTAAGACAATTGGTTTCAGAACGTTCGGAGAATGTAAAAATCTGACCGAAGTTGTTATGAAAGAGGGTGTTACGCAAATTGATCCCTGCGCATTCTACCAATGCACATCTCTCTCAAAAATATCTATTCCAAGCAGTGTGACAAGCATAGGATACAGAGCGTTTGATTCAACTCCCTGGCTGGAAAACTGCTCCGATGACTTTATTATAGCCGGCGATCAAATTTTAATTGGGTATAAAGGCTCAGCAGCTAAGGTGACAATTCCGGAAGGTATTAAAGTTATCGGAGAAGAATCATTTTCATGTTGCAAAAGTCTGGTTAAATTAATCATTCCAGGCAGCGTTAAAAAAATCGAGAAATCCGCATTTTCATGGTGCTCCAAGCTTACTATAGTAAAAATGCCAAACAGTATAACGAATATTGAAGACCATGCTTTTACTGCCTGCTCCAAGCTTGTTAAAGTAGAAATGTCACAAAGTATAACGGATATTGGAGATTATGCTTTTTCGTCTTGCTACAAGCTTACTAAAGTAGAAATGTCAAATAGTATTATGGATATTGGAGACGGCGCATTTTGTGAATGCAGAAATATTATTGATTTTACTATCCCTGACAATCTGAAAAGTATCGGGGAATCGACATTTGAAGGCTGTGAAAAACTGACTGTCATAAATTTACCAAAGAGTACAACAAAAATCGGTAAACTGGCATTTAACCGCTGCGTCAGATTAAGAGAAATAAATGTTGATACCGCCAATCCAAAATATTCGAGCCTCAACGGGGCACTTTTCAACAAAAACAAAACGAACCTTATTCAGTACCCCTGTTCAAAAAAGGGAGACTATATAATACCAAAAAGTGTAATAGCAATAGCAGATTCCGCATTTGCTTTTTGTTCTGGAATTACAGAAATAACCATACCCGGCAGTGTAAAGGATATCGGCTATCTGGCTTTGAACTCATGCAAGCGTCTTGCAAATATTGTTGTTGACAGTGCCAACGAATCTTATTCAAGCAAAGACGGGGTTCTTTTTAATAAATCTGAAACGTACCTTATTCAGTATCCTTGCGGCAGAACCGGTTATTATTCTATTCCGAATGGTGTGAAACTCGTAGCAGCCAACGCATTTCAAGGGTGCAATTGTTTGAAATCTGTATCAATTCCGGATAGTGTGAAGGAATTGGGCTTGGGTGCATTTCAGGGATGTAAAAACCTAAAAAAAGCATATTTTTTGGGTAACGCGCCCGATTTAGCAACAGGTGAATACATTGATTATGTATATTTCAATCAATTTGATTCTTGCGCGTTTGGTTTTAAAATATATTACATTAACGGAAATACCGGATTTCCTATTCCAAATACATTTTATATGGCCAATAGATATTATTATCCTGCAACAACCTTTGGTGAACCGGTGACTTCGATTCAACTGAATACCAATGCGCTGAATTGGCCAGTCGGCAAAAGCGAAACCTTAAAAGTTACATTGATGCCGGAAAATGCCACAAGTAAAGCTTTAATTTGGAAATCCGCCGATACAAGGGTTGCAACTGTTGACAGCAACGGCAAGGTTACAGCCGTCGGAACCGGTAAGACAACCATTGCCTGCACTGCAACAGGCGGCAATAAAACGGCAACTTGCAGTGTAGTTGTGTCCCGGCCATGCCGGTAGATTTTTCAGCAGAAAAAGTGCCGGCAATAAGTGCTAAACTGGTATGGGGCAATGCCGCCGGTGCGAAGGGCTATGAATATTACCGCACTGCGGGCGAAATCGGAAC
>CAYOAW010000065.1:4440-13170 GCA_964402095.1 uncultured Eubacteriales bacterium
AAATCAACAGTTGCATTTTTGCCGGATATTGACAAAAAGATACAAACAAATTAAAATATTTGTTAAAAGATAAATATGAGTGAAAAAATAAACTTGCGGTGCAAGTAAAACAACCTGATCTTCTCATAGCCGGGATTAATGCTTGAAAGGTGCGGTATTTGTCATGGATGTTGATAATTTTGAAACTGTATGGCCGGAATGGAAAATTATCGAACTGATCGGTGAAGGCGCATACGGAAAAGTATATAAAGCTGTACGGGAAGACCATGGGATTTCTGCTTATTCGGCCATCAAGGCGATATCAATTCCGCAAAACGATTCAGAAGCGGAATCGCTGCGGCTTGAAGGCTTGGACGAAACCGCAACCAAAACATACTTTGAAGAAATTGTCAAAGATTTTATAAATGAAATCAAGCTGATGGTGTCACTTAAGGGGACACAAAATATTGTCAGTGTTGAGGATTATAAAGTCATTGAAAAGAACGGTAAAATTGGCTGGGATATCTATATCCGCATGGAGCTTTTAACAAGCTTTAATGACTTTATTGGTGAAAAAAAGCTGACAGAAAAAGATGTTATTAAACTGGGACTGGATATTTGCAGCGCACTGGAGCTTTGTGCGCAGCGGGGTATCATTCACCGGGACATAAAACCGGAAAATATTTTTATCTCGGATTTCGGCTATTTTAAACTTGGCGATTTCGGAATCGGCAGGCAACTTGAAAAGTCCGTTTCCGCACGCACAAGAAAAGGCACTTTAAATTATATGGCTCCCGAAGTCAACAACGGCAGCCATTACGATTCCAGGGCGGATATATACTCGCTGGGTATTGTGCTGTATAAACTGTTGAATAACAACAGAATACCTTTTCTTGACCCATACAAGCAGATTGTCCAGTACGGTGACAGGGTGAAGGCTGTTGAAAAAAGGATGGACGGGGAACCGTTGCCGCCTCCTGTGCAGGCAAGCACGGAACTTGCCGCGGTGATACTGAAAGCCTGCGCATTCAAACCGGAGGACAGATTTGGAAACTCGGCGTTATTCAAATCAGCCTTATCGGGGTTAAATTGTCCGCCGGCTGACAAAGTAGCAAGCAGACAAGACAAGAAGAATTCTCTGAAACCCGATAAATTGACCCGTCAAGAAGAAGTACAAAAGAACGGAAAGGCTGATACAAACTATAATGGCAATGTAAAGATGGAAAAACAAAGCAAAATAAAAAACAGGAAAAACAAAAGAAATTCTCAAATACTTCTTACAGTTTCCGGATTGCTTATGCTGGTAATTGTCTGTGTTTGGCTTTTTTATAAACCGGTTATTGTGTTTGGCAAGATAGAAAGCGCTGCTTATAAGACAGAATACAAATTACAAGTAAAACCGGATAGCAACGGAAAATTTCCAATTAAAGATATCATTAAACTTAAAAATTTAACTTCTTTAACTTTGGCTGGATGTAATTTAACTGATATAACTCAAATGGATTTAACAAAACTAAAGCATTTGACTTCTTTAGATTTGTCAAAAAACAATATAAGTGATTTGTCAAGTTTAAATAAGTTAACAAACTTGAAATCATTGAATTTATCATATAACCAAATAATAGATATTACAGATTTGAAAAATTTAACTCAATTAACCGAATTAAATTTATCCTATAATTATTTCAGCGATATCAGTGCTTTAGTAAAAATGAAAAACTTAGCATCTTTGACTTTATATAACGATCAAATAGTACACCTTGATACCCTGGAACACTTGAAAAATTTGAAGGAATTACATTTAAGCGTAACTTCAATCGGTAACTTTGACATGCTCCAAAGCTTGAGCGGCTTAAAAAAACTAGTACTGCATATGTGCGGAATCAATAATATTAGCGGGATAGAATATTTGAAGAATTTAACATATTTAGATTTATCGGCTAATATGATAAACAATTTAGATAAACTGGGAAACTTAAAAAATTTATCTTATTTAGATTTATCAAAAAATATGATAGGTGATGTGAGAACACTGAAAAACTTTAAAAAAATAACATATTTTGATTTATCTGATAACAAGTTAACAATGAAGCAGATATTCGATCTTCAAAAATATTACGCAACTGTGAGAATTAAATATTGAAAATTGAGTTTTATAAATTCGTTTACCGGAGAAGTAATATGTGTATGAAATAAATAAGAAATCAGATGAGTAAAGCAACTCTCCTCCATCTCCACCATTCAAAGTAATTTTATGGCTGAAAATACGTTGCTCCGGATTTGTTTTTCCAGAGCACCTTTTTTTATATGATTTTTTAAGTTTGAATTTGTAAAACCTGGACTGCGGAAGCTTAAAACGAACAGTCATAATTAAAACTGAGAATATTTTTATATAAATCAAACATTAAATTTGTAAATAAAGGAGCATATGGGTCACTTGTATTGACAAATTTATTTAAATAAGTTAACATATTTGTTAAATGAAATTCAATCATTATAATAATCGCATCGGAAGAAAAGGCAATTTATATAAATTAAATCCGAAAAAGGATGATGACGGAGCGGCTTGCAGGTCTCTTTGACTGAACAACGAATATTGATTTAGAACAGAAGCCGAAAACGGCAGAGACAGGGTGCAAAAGCGAAATAGCGGAATGCAGATAACTTATGATGTATTGAAAAAATACGGTTTATCCGGAAACCGGCTTAAATTTTTGAAAGGCGCGGTATTTTGTCATGTCTGTTGATAATCTTGAAAAAGTATGGCCTGAATGGAAAATTCTTGAACAGATTGGTGAAGGATCCTTCGGTAAAGTATATAAAGCTGTCCGTAAGGAGCATGGAATTTCCTCCTACTCGGCAATCAAGGCAGTATCAATTCCGCAGAACGATTCCGAAACGGAATCGCTTCGGTTGGAGGGGCTTGACGAAGCGGGGGTCAGAACCTATTATGACGAAATTGTCAAAGATTTTGTCTGTGAAATTAAACTGATGGAGTCGCTGAAAGGAACACAGAATATCGTTAGTGTTGAGGACTATAAGGTCGTTGAAAAAAAAGACAAGGTTGGCTGGGATATCTATATCAGAATGGAGCTTTTGACGAGTTTTAATGATTACGCCTGTGATAAAAAACTTACTGAAAGCGAAATTGTAAAACTGGGGATCGATATATGCAGCGCTCTCGAAATTTGTGCCCGGCGGGATATAGTCCATAGAGATATAAAGCCCGAGAATATTTTTATATCGGATTTCGGCTATTTTAAGCTCGGCGATTTCGGAATAGCGAAAGAACTCGAAAAAACCATGTCCTCCTGTTCAAAAAGAGGCACTGTAAACTATATGGCGCCAGAAATAAATAACGGAAACAGCTACAATACAAGGGCAGATATCTATTCGCTGGGTATTGTACTCTACAAACTGCTTAACAATAACAGAATACCGTTTCTGGATCCATATAAGCAGCTTATTCAGTTTAAAGACAGAATGAATGCGGTTGATAAAAGGATGTCCGGCGAATATCCGCTGCCGCCTCCCGCTCATGCGAGCAATAAGCTTGCCGCGGTTATTCTGAAAGCTTGTGCGTTTAATCCGGATGATAGATATGAAAGCCCGGCTCTTTTGCGGGAGGCTTTAAATAACTTGGATATTGAGGATGTTTCATTAACGGAAGATTCGCAACACGAAGATAAGCAAAACAGCATAAACAGCGGGACAAACCATTATACACAAATTCTCAATACATACCGTGAGGTTATGAACAGCGCTAAAAAAAGCAAACCTGCTTACAGGCAATATGAATATCAGACTGTGAACCATTCCCTGAATTCTTTTTTAAAGCGTACCTTTGCAAGCGTTATCAATTATGAGATGACAACAGAGTCACAAGCAATTAAAAACCAATATGTATTTAAAAAGGGAAGCAGCATGTACAGGTTTACCCTGTTTAATTCCACCGCCGGCTGCCTTCTTACCGATGTGAATGTGATTCGGTATGCTTCGTATGAAATGCTTCCGGACGGCAATTGTAGAATCACTATTATTCTTGAGCCCGAAACATTTTATGATCCCGATATCGGTGAGGCGAAGGATTACACAGGCCAAATGTTCAGCCACTATTCCAGGCATGAAATTGATATAAAAATAAAAAGAAAAGCTAGCAAAATGATTGAGAAGTATGATTATACACTTATGTACCGCGATTGCAAGGCAATTTTAGTGTATAATCCCGCAAACAATCAGGTAGTGACCCTCGACCAGACTTTCAGCGTTGATGTTAAAGCCGATGTGACATTCCGGATATTCGGGCATTTTAAAGTTACGGGAGTATTTGACAACACTTTAAGGATTTATGATGTGAATTATTAACGGCAAAGTTTTATTGGGAATCTATGATTTAAATTTCTTAATTATATCAATTATAATTTTTATATTAACAAATACTTTTACATCCTCTTTTTACCTTTTCCGGAATTGACCGTCATATCTTTTGCTTTCAGCAATTGATAAAGGCGGTTTTTTTATTTTCACTGCAGTATGAAATACAGGTATTAAAAATTGAAATATAAGAAAATTAGTGATATAATACAATTAAATCATACAGACTTTTAAAAGACAGGCGGTGGGGTCTTGAACAGTCTTCTCAATTCGGCAACAGAAGTCTTTTTGAAATATAATTTTATGACATATATTAAATCAAAGTTTTACAGCATCAACAGAAAATTACTTTTTTTTGTTATGCTTATTTCGACGGTTTCCTTAACAAGCATTATTGCATATGCTTGCCCTGCGCTGGAAACTCCCTGTGTTGTGTCGCAGCCTTCCGGGGAAAAGTTTACGGCAACCGTTCACGGTGACGAATGGTTCAACTACACGGTTGCCGGGAACGGAGAGCTTGTTGTCAAAGGGAATGACGGGTATTGGTATTATGCAACAGCAGCGAATGACGGGATGAAAAAAAGCAATGCAAGATTTAAAATTGACTCAAGGCCGGCTCATGCGCAGACAGTGAAGGATGTTAAGAAATTAAGGAAAATCAAACTGTCAAAAATCCAAAAAACATACGGGGCAGCATCTACTCAAAAAAGCACCTCCAACCCCTCGACCATAAGCACAGCGGCTGTAACGGGTACCCAAAAAGTTTTGGTGCTTCTTGTTTCGTTTACCAATACGAGTATTGTTAACACCGACAGCGCCTGGAACAATGAGTTTTTCGGTGATTCCGGTAAAACATTGAAGACTTTTTACAAAGAAATGTCGCAGAATAATTTCTATTTTACCCCTGCCGCCGAGACTAAAGGGACAGCGAATGACGGTGTTGTCCGCGTAACGCTAAACTATGCCCACCCGAACACAGGGGAAGATATTAACGAAAAAAACCAGAATATTGTGATTAATGCGATTACAGCGGCAGACGCGTATGTTAATTTCAGCTTTTTTGATACCAACTCAGACGGAATTATTGTTTCATCCGAACTGCATATTCTTACTGTGGTCGCGGGGAATGACTGCTCATACGGAGATTCATCACCATGTATCTGGCCTCACAGCTGGTCAACGGACGGCTATATCTATAAAGACGGTAAAAACATATATGGGGATTATACGCAGATAGCGGAAAAGCAAGGCGGCCATATGTCTACTATCGGTGTTGTAGCCCACGAATTGGGGCATGACCTCGGGCTGCCGGATTTATACGATACCGATGATTCGTCAGACGGCATCGGAGTGTACAGCCTGATGGCCGCGGGGAGCTGGGGAAAATCTTCCGGCGAATATGAAGGCGCATCACCGACCCATATGGACGCATGGTGTAAAATACAGCTGGGTTTCGCTGCACCTGCTACGGTTGCCTCCGGCAGTTATAACTTGAATTCTGTTGCCTATGGCGGTTACGCCATATTAAAAATAGCGACATCCGATGCAAACCAGTATTTTTTAGTGGAAAACCGCCAATCGACAGGGTTTGATGCCGGCATGGCTTATTACGGTATCAGCTCCGGCGGCATTGCCATCTACCATATTGATATGAGCGTTACCACGGATAACGATGATGAAACACATAAGCTCGTTGATTTAGAAGAAGCGAATGAACCCGCGTATGGCGGATCCCAGTTGGATGATAACAATTCTAAGAATTATGCCTACAATAATTTATTTCGATCCGGCACAAATACGTTGTTTTCCAACAGCACAACACCCGGCAGCTCGCTCTACGGAGGCTCTGCAACAAATATATCAATAGCTGTCCCGGGAGTCTGTTCGGGTTCAATGGCTGTCAATATTAATATGTATACGCTTACCTTTAACTCAAACGGCGGCACTGCTGTTGCGGCAATTACCCAACCTGCCGGGTCGGCGATTCAAAAGCCTGAGGATCCGGAAAAAACAGGCTGTATGTTCGGCGGCTGGTATTATGACGCGGATTTGACTCTGCCGGTAACATGGCCGTATACAATCGGATCATCCGATATATGCTTCTATGCCTGCTGGAATACGGTGCCGGTTACGATTGATACCGTTTCCGGTTCATCAACGGTTATCAATCAAAGCGACGGCCTGATCTACGGACTGAAGGCGGGCTTAACAACGGTAGTTTTTGAAAGCGAATATATACAGATTAACGGGAACGGAAGTCTGGTTTATACGCCTTCTTCCGGGATACTGGGCACGGGAACGGAAGTTAAGCTGATTGACAACTCAACGGGTGCGGTTATAGAGACTTATCGTGTTGTCATTTTCGGGGATGTCAACGGTGACGGCAATATCAACGGCATTGATTCGGGAATTATTGTTGACTTTGATAATTATCTGTTTGCCTGGGATGCCGCAACCGATGCGCCTTTTATCATAGCAGCGGATGTTAACGGTGACGGCAATATTAATAATATTGATGCCGGCATAGTTGTTAATGCCGAGAACTACCTTGTCAATATTGATCAAATACTGTAATTTAATCAGAATGTCGGTTATTGAGATATTTAGAATTTTTATGCATTAGATTTACCGGAATTTGCAGCCCAAAAATCGCAGAAATGTTGTCAATTAAGAAAAAAGACAAAATTTGTTTCAATTTATTATTACGAATGATGAAAAATTGCTTGATAAATATCGGGCTTATTTTTATACTATTTAGGTATGATAAAGCATATTTTTTACTTGACAATATATATGCAAATGCGATATTATTGCAAACGATACAGGCGAATTGCTATTTTGCTAAACGATTTGAGATTTTATAATAGATGAGGCGAAAACAAATGAAAAAAAATTCCGTGAAGGCATTAAGCCTTATAATAGCTGTGCTGCTGATAGGTTCACTTTCCGCATGTAAAAAGAACAGTGATAAAACAACGACGACCGAGCCTTATTCCTACAATTTCGGTGACACGCCGGGGATTGAGACGCAAGCAGGCACTGCTGCGGAAATGGAAAGCACCACGGATGTCAAGGTTTCATACATTCAGATTCCGGATGATTTGCTGCATATGATTATTGAAAGTGATGGAACATCTGTTTGGGACGGGGAGTACTATAGCTTTACTGCGGAGCAAAAAAGCACACTTGAGAACTATTTCACGGCACAAGGCAAAGAGATTGAGTTTATGGATGACGGAGTTTATGAAGTTATTATAGGGGAAACTGTTCCTGTTAGTTCGAGCAGCGCAGCAACAACGAATACCACAACTGCAATCGCAGGGATGACCACTACGCAGTCCAATTCCAATGCCGGCACGACTACAGCTGCCGCGGTTGTTCCGACATCTGTTTATATCAGCGAAGTGGTTAAAAATGTCAAAACCGGTGCGGTATTCATGTTGAACGCCGAGGTTCTTCCTGTTAATACCGCCAACAGGGCAGTCAGCTGGAAATCTTCAAACCCATCCGTCGCGTCGGTTTCAGCTGACGGAAAGGTCACCGCTAAAGCGGGAGGCACGGCCGTCATCACCTGCACGGCAAACGCGGCGAACAATCTCAAGGCATCGTGCAAGGTTACTGTTACCGAGATAGTTCCCCAAATCAATTCAGCTTACAAATATGATGCGGCGAATCAATTTTATTATATTGAAAATGGAACGGCTCAGCGTAAAATCGGGCTTGAAAGTCTATACGGCGGCAAAGATTATACAGCTGCCGTTAAATACAATGCGGTTCATATCAAATTCAATTACGGCGGCATCGACTGGCTGATTCGCTTATGCAAAGGACAATACGGCAGCACATACACCGGCTCGGAAATAAGTGTTTTCACAAAAGCGGAAAATCAGCCGTCACGGCGTTATGAATGCGCGTCCGACAGCAATTCGCTGAATATGGAAATGACACTCTACCGCGGCACTAAACAGCTGTTTTCACGAGGGTATAAAACATATTGGTGGGTGAACGGCTATGTTGCCGGCGGCCTGTCAAGCGGGGAGAACTCAACGGACTTGACCGTAGTTGCAGGAATAACGTTTAAAAACCTTGCTATGAGAAACGCATTTGTTAAAGCGTTCACGGCACAAGGATTTACACAAAAAGATTATAACGGAATTAATGTGCCGGACAGGTTCAGCGTCACGGGGAATCGAATATATTTCAATTGGACCTATATCGGCCATCCTGATTTATCCGGAAAAATTATATTCTACTCCGGCGGCGGATCTAAGATTCCTTTTATCAGAGGGATTGTCGGGCAAAAAGTTGATGCTCCTTCAAATCCTGTCAGAGCGGGTTATGTTTTTAAGGGTTGGAAACCGTCGCTGCCCGCAACTT
>CAYOAW010000066.1:0-1571 GCA_964402095.1 uncultured Eubacteriales bacterium
TTTATTGAACCGTGAACGGCTTCAATATTAACCTCTTTGTTATAGCCTTCAAATTCCCCGTCCACTGTCCAGGGAATATATTCCTCCGACGTTATGCGGACAGACGCCGCGTGGGTATAAATAACACTTTCATTATCTTTGTTTTGCTTGAACATCCAGGATGCAATGCGGGACACATCGGCAGGATGACGGGGCTTCCTGAAAAAAATAAGCTCAAAAATTCCGTCATTCATCGAAATCTCTTCGCTTTTCAGCCTGATTACGCCGCCGATTGATTTGGAGTTTGAGGCACCGCCAAGTATAAAAGCATCTTCAATTATTTGGCCGTCATACTCCACCGTTGCATGGAAGGAGCGCATTTTAAAAAGGGCTTTAAATCCTTCAATAATATAGGCGGACTGGCCAAATATGTTTTTTGCTTTCTGCGAAGTCAGGTAAGATACATCGGACACCGCGCCGAAAGACGCGACATAGTTGAAATACCGTTCCCCGTTGAATGAACCAATGTCGTGTGCGAGCAGTTTTCCCCCGGCTATATCTTTTGCCGCCTCCTTATAGTCTGTGGACAAACCGAGGCTTGTGGCAAAATCATTGGATGTACCTGTGGGAATATATCCTATCGGGATCGTTTTTTCCAAACACATCACACCGTTGATAACTTCATTCAGGGTTCCGTCTCCCCCGCAGCATACGACAATATTGCAGTCATTCCCGTTATTTTTAACAATGTCTGTGGCATCATTTTTGCGTTTTGTACTTAAAGCGATTGTTTCAAAACCGCTTTTTGTAAAAACATCCAGTATATCGGAAAGCATGGACATTGGTTTGGTTTTACCGGCATTGGGGTTAATTACCAGCAATATCTTTTTATTTTCGTTCAATTTATTATCCAAAATATCCCCGCTCATTTCTGCCATAGCCCAGGCTGATTTGACTTTGAAATACCGTACTATAATAGCATACCGGAATTTTTTGTCAATAAAGAAACCATGTTTTTTTGTTTGTATTGCAAACTTTTTTCGGAATGATATAATGAAGAAAAACCAGCTTCGGCTGTTTGGGAAAAAAGGATATAAAAAAATGAATGTTTACGATTTTGACAATACAATATACCGCGGAGAAAGCTGCTTTGATTTATTTTTTTACTATATGAAAAAGCATCCTCCTTTGATTAAGTATCTTCCAAAAACCGCGTTTGGTTTTGTAAAATACAAGCTTCGCCTGGTTTCGCTCGATGAACTGGTCAGCAACTACGGCGTATTTGCCGAACAGCTCTTCAGCGATGTGCAGAATGTGGAGGCTGAAATCATTGAGTTCTGGGATAAACATATGCATAAAATCAAGCCGTTCTACATAACCCAGCAGCGCGAGGATGATCTTATCATAACGGCAAGCCCCGAGCTGGTTTTAAAGGAGCTTTTCAGAAGAATCAACATTAAAAATTATATCGGCACCACAATTGACGAAGAAACCAGAAAGCTTGATTTTATCTGCTTTCGCGAAAACAAGATCCCGGCATTTAAAAGCAGGTATCCCGACACCGTAATCGAAAATTTCTTTACAGACTCTTT
>CAYOAW010000066.1:1671-13100 GCA_964402095.1 uncultured Eubacteriales bacterium
AATGTCGAAAAAAGATTTTAGCAAACTGGTCTGGATTCCGCAGCTTCTTGCAGCAGCATACGCAGTGTTTCTTGTCTATTTTTGGGAAAAAGCTTCCGTGAACACCGCTTCGTTTGTGACAGAATTGCTCCCGTCATTTATCATTCTGGCTATTCTTGCGCTCACATGGAAAAAATCCAAATTCGGCGGAATCTTTTTTATTTTATTTGCTGTTGCGTTTGCCGCGTATTTCGCCTTTGTAAAACTCTCCTTTGATAATGCCTATTTAATGATCGGTATCATGGCAGGATTACCCGCGATTATCGGCATCCTTTTCCTTATATTCTCAAAGAAAAAAGTTTTGGCAGCACAAGCAGCACCAAAAGAAGCAGAAGAAGTTAAAAAAGACGCATAATAATTCTTTCAATATCCGGTGCTGCAAACCTTATCCCTGCAGGGAAAGCATAAATATTTTGGGGCAGGTTGATACCTGCCCTTTTATTGCAGCTTTTGAGATTTCCGGCAAAGGTGTTCCAAAACCGTCATGCCGAAATACGCTTTTAAAAAGCCTTCCTGCAAAATCAATATCCATACCCATACCCCTTTTTATTCAGCAAACGCGCTTAAATACTGTGAAAGAGGAATATCCGTGCAATCTGATAAAACAAAACATATCAAGAGAATCTGCTGTCTGATATCGGCAATAACAGTTATTGCCTCAATAATTTTTCCTATCGGCGCTGTTTCGGCTTTCCTGTTCCTTTTCACAGCCGGCGAAATCTTATTAACGGCTGCAGCCGGAACGCGAAGTATTGAGCATCTTCTGTTTAAACATTCGGTGTTAAAGATAGAATAGGCATTTCTTTTGTATTGAATTAACATACAGAAGGAGTGTTCCATTTGAATAAAAAGAATCCGGCCGTTGAAAGCCCTGCCATTCCTTACCATGATTTTATAAATGCCGTTAACCGTCTCATTTTTAAAGAATACTCCGATGCGGAACTGTCGGATCTGCTTCACACCGGCACCGGCAGTACACAGGAAGACCTGCTTTGCAGGAATTACGCAATTTTGAAAGAAATTATCCGCCGCTGCACAGGCTTAAGCCTGTTTGACACGCAGCTTGCGGCTGCTTATTCAATGCAGAAAGGCCATATCGCCGAACTCCCTACAGGCGAAGGCAAAACTTTGGCCGCGGCTGTTGCGGCGGTTTGTTTCGTTCTGCAAGGCCAATCCGTTCATATCCTTGTTTTTAACGATTATCTCGCAAAAAGGGATTACCTGTGGAACCGTGCCGTTTATGATTTTTGCGGGCTTACCTCGGGTTATATCGACCAGCATACGCAGCCCGAAAAACGAAGGGAAATCTATAAGCGCAACATCGTATATATCACCGTGAAAGAAGCCGGTTTTGACAATTTAAAAGACTTCCTGTGCGAAAATATCGAAGATCTGATTTCCCCCGAATATCAAACAGCTATTGTTGACGAAGCGGACTCTATTTTTATTGATGAGGCAAAAATTCCGTTGGTGCTTGCCGGCAACCTTCCCGAAAACGACAAAGAACCGGCAGGAATACACAGTGTCGTATCCTCAATGACCCCGGAGGATGTGGTTGTCAATACCGGCCAAAAGCAGGTGTATCTTTCTGACAAGGGTATCTGCCGGGCGGAAGAAGTTTTCGGTATTGACAATCTTTATGACGAAGCAAACGCTGAAATTTTATCCCTTTTGAATGCGGCGCTGACCGCAAGATTTTTACTGGATCGCGATAAGGACTATATTATCAAGGACAACTCCGTGAGGGTGGTGGATGAATTAACCGGGCGTGTTGTCCTTAACCGTAAATTTCCGGAACTCGTGCATCGGGCGGTAGAAGCAAAAGAAAATATTGCTGAAAATGAGCAGTCAACAATTTTCAACGCAACAACTATACGCTCATTCCTTTCCAACTACTCGACACTTTGTGGAATGACCGGGACAATATTCTCTTCAAAAGCGGAAATATGGAACCTTTACGGGCTGGATATTGATGTTATTCCCCCGCATATTCCCTGCATACGCAAAGACAGGGAGGACGCGGTCTTCGCCTGCAGCGAAGACCGTGAGGCAGCCGTTATCAATGAGATAAAATCCGCGTATGCAAAAGGCCAGCCGGTGCTTCTCGGCACAAGGAGCGTAGAGGAATCAGAGCGTTATTCAAATATCCTTACGGCCCTGCAGATACCTCACTCTGTTTTAAACGCAAGAAACGACGATATGGAAGCGGAGCTTATCGCACGAGCCGGCGAACCTTTCCGGGTGACGGTTTCCACAAATATGGCAGGCCGCGGCGTTGACATCAAGCTGGGCGGTGCGGATGAAAAGGAGAAAGCGGCTGTCGAAGCAGCCGGAGGGCTTTATGTGATCGGCGTGGGTATCAACAGAAGCATTCGCATAGACATGCAGCTCAGAGGACGAGCGGGGCGGCAGGGAGACCCCGGAGAAAGCAAATTTTTCATCAGTTTGGATGATGAATTGCTCAAGCCTTATACCGAGGAAAAATACGGGACCGCATTACCCGAATCCGGCAGCCGGATAACCGAAAAAGGCATTGAAAAATGGGTGCGCCGCGTCCAAAAGTATTCCGAGGGGGAGGATGCCGAAGCCCGGTATATGCTGGAGAAATACTCCATCATCTCCGAACAGCAGCGTAAACTTGTCAGTCAAATCCGCATTAAACTTCTTGCAGGCACCGAAAAATCTCATATCCTTCGGGAGCGTGACCCTGAGTATTATAGCCGTCTGCTTGAAAAATGCAGTGAGGAATCAATTGATCTTGCGGAAAGACAGTTGACACTTTATTATCTGAACAGGCACTGGGCGGATTATCTGGAATCCATGGAAAATGTCAGAAACGGCATACATCTGATGATTGTCGGAGGCAAAAGACCGCTTGACGAATATCACAGAATTTCCATTTCTGCTTTTGATGAAATGACGGAGGATATCAACAGCGATGTTGCCGATTCAATGAAAAAGTATGAGATAACCGAACATGGTATTGATATGAAAGCCGCCGGGTTGACCGGAGCCACCAGCACAAGAACTTATATGATTGACGAAAGCAAAAGCCAGTTTCGGAAAATTCCGCATCTGGTCAAAACAATGTCAAACCGTATAAACGGCCCGGTTTTCACCTTCCAAGGCTTATATGAAAAAATTAAATTGAAATTAACAGGTAAATAAATCCGTTTATAAACGATTTTGGAGCAGGCAAAATGCCTGCTCCAAAAGTTTTTTATTGCTTTTTTATTCAGCCCATCTTAGGCATCAGATATTTGCTGTAAAATTCTTCGATTGCCGCGTAAAAATCATCAACCGAACCGTCATTTTTAATAATATAATCGGCCATCTTTTCCGTTTCGCTTGTTTGGAAAAGCTTTTCCTCGCCCACATCGTTTTCTTTGAGCTTTTCTATAGATGTGCCGTCCCTGTCGGAACCCCTGGCAAGCATTCTGTTATATCTCACCATATCGTCGGAAATAACAACATCAACCAGCACAAACTGATCACCAAACGCTTCTTTAAAAAAACAGACATCCGAAAGCGGGCGAATTCCTGAAACAAGATAAATCGGATTGCCGGATTCTTTTATTTTTTTTACGATTTGCTCAGGAAAAAAAGTCTGTCCGTTGGCATCCATATACTTTTTGGATGTTTTGTGAAGGTTTTCTCTCGTGAGTTCCAAACCGTCTTTTGCCGCAAGTTCCCTAACCACATCACCGATAGAAATCATAGGCAGATTATATTTTTTCGCCACATATTCCAAAAAATAATCCTTGCCTGTGCCGTTTTTGCCGACTGCTGCCAATACCATTAATATTTTACCTCCAATAAGAATTTACAGAATCATATTATTATAATCGCCGCTTTTTGTCAATGATTATTAATTGTTCTGTTTCGGTATATTTTTTGTTTTCCGGCCCAATTTCATTGCGCCCGTTTTTTTCCCGGGCGATATTCAATCAGAATTAGAATTGCATATAATGAACTATATTTATGTGTGGAATGACCGGTGCGCCTTAAATCTCAAGCAGTTTTTTTATAGAACCGCCGTCGGCATAAATTTCGTCCACAAACTCATGTGCCCAATAATTATGTCTCGGCCCTTTCTGCCGGTTATATGCAAAGTATATTCTGCCGTTCATCATCAGCTTTGCCACTGCGTAAAACGCGGGGAACATATCAAACTGAAGATTTTCTATGTCAAAAATAAATTCCGTGCGCTCGCCGGGTTTAACAACCGCCTTTTGAGTCCGCGGTGTGATATCGGCAAACGCGAACGGATTGTGCCCGCCAAGGGACCAGGTTTCCACCGGAGTCGCGAGTGAAAGTTCCCCCGAGAGTATTTCCGTTGTGTTGTTGCTGACAGTTGCGATGATTTTATTCCCTTCAATTTCCAATTCAATCTCCGGATTAAAAGCGCCAACCTCAAAAACATCCTCAAACAGCTGTCCGTCATCTTTGTAATTCAGGCGAACCATACCCTTCGCGCGGGCGGACGATTTTGTGATGATGACCGGGAATATGATATACCCTCCGGCTTCGACATTGTAGCTGAATTCCGTTGAGTCCGCCTTCCAATCCTTCGGCAGCGTTAAATCCAGAATTCCTTTTGCGGGTATATCCGGGCGGTTGTTAACAACGCTTACCTCTACTTCAAAACTGCAGTCGTCAATATATTTCACTTTTTTACCAATCACCGCGGCTACCGCAAGGTAACCCATCGGCATTGTCCCCAAATCATGTTCCCAGCTCCTGACATAGGTCGGTTCGACAGCCTCATGAACCGCGCCGAGCACGGCCGGGCCTATTTTACCGTCTTGCTTTTCAGGCAGAAGCGAAAATGTTTCAATCGAATGCGGCGATACTGCTGCTTTCAGCGAGTTGTTTGCATAGGCAACCGCGGTGCCTTCCTCATCAAGAAGATTTACATTTTGAGCGCCGGTCAGGCTGAAACCGAATTTAAATTTTGCCGCTGCTTCCTTTCCGTTTGGCTCAAAACCCCTTAGGGTAAGTCCCCGGCTGAATATATCGCCGAACTTTCCATGCATGGCAGCAAGCGGATATCCGGCTGCTTTGAATGCTGTGACAATAAAATCGCGGTTTGACTCTAAAAAGCTCTTATTTTCGGGCAAAGGCTGATTTTCGGCTTCTTTAGCACCTGTAAAACTAATTAGCTTGTCATTAAATTCAAGAGCCTTGCGATAAATCTCAGCCTCTCTGTAGCTGCCCTCGTGCGGGCAAAGGGCATATGTGAAAACATGGGTTTTCTGTTCCGGTATAAGTTCCCCGTTTCCGGTTGTTTTGCCGATATTGCCGTAAAATTCCGCCGTATGGAAAAGCATTAAATTAAGCAAGCCCCCGTGTTCGACACTGCAGGCAATATTCCCGGTGTTGATAACCGACACACCGTAATCATCCGCTGTTTTCAAAGGCGAAGCTGCCACGATATTGTTAAGTTCTGTTTTTGCGCACGATTTTAATCCTTCCGCAAAGTTTTCAATATAAGCATTCAGAGCGGCAATATTTTTTGCTTTTATTAGAACCGTATCAATCGGCTTGCCGAGTACATTGTCGCTGTCGACTGCATACAGTACGGCAACATTGCCGGCTGCAAGTTTTTTATTGAAATCTTTTATCTGCGTTTGCCCGCAGGATGAGAGCAGTTTTTCTTCATAATCATTTTGGATACCCTCTATACTGAGAACAAAGCGTGTATCCGTATTCATCAGGTCTTCATTGAAATGAATCAGCTGCGTCGAATGGGCTGTTCTGGATTTGTCCGGGTAACATGTGACCGGAATTGCTTTTTTTGCAAGCGCTGCAAGCAGCAGATCACCCGCCGCATGCAATTCATCATTTTCGCTCCTGATGATTTCACACATACCGATATTTATGCTGCCCTTGCCGTTGATAAAAACGGTCACGGTCGGCCCGTAATCAAGCCATTGATTGGCGGCATACACCTGGCACTTTGAGAACATCGCATATTGATGAGTTTGGAAATCAAGTTTCTTTTCGCTTTCGCAGCGGACTGCCGGAGCAAAACGGTCATCAAATACCGGATGGGCACCCTCGATATCCAGCGGAAATGTAACGGTGAAAAGATCGTCATTATCCTGATAATCCTCAATAACTGTTTTTAAGTCAATTCGTTTTACATTGTTAAAAAGAGTTATTTCCTGTTTTATCACGGCAATTGTGCCCATTTTAACTTTTATAACCAGCTTTGTAAACGCATTTCCCTTTACACCGGTTACGGTCGCCGGATAATCGGAGGAAAACATTTTTTGCCCGTTGGTGTAGAATTCATGCTGTGTTTCCATTCTGTCATGTATCTCTTTAAGTACAGCAACCCTGTTTGCCGGGCCGTCACCGCCTTTTTTCAGCACTTCTCTTTTCGCTTTTTTATCGTAGACCGAGACGATTCCGCCGCCAAGCGCCGGATCGACTTTTATACGGTAAAAACTGTTTTCAATGACGCAATTATCCGTGCTGTTTGCGATAATTTCCGGTGTTTTTTCCTTAAGGTAATACACCGCGTACCCCATTGCCGGAACCTTTGGAACAAAGACTGCTTTTGTAAGCCCGTTGGCAAGCTTTTTATTTTCAAGTGTCTGAAGCGGAAATTCTTTGCCGCCCGCATCGGTCAGCGCATAACAGCAGGCATCCTTATCCAGCGGCAGGCAAACCTCGCAAAAATCCGTTCTCTCCCAGGTATGCGGATTAAAAACAAACACCGGGTATTCGTCTCTTGAAAGTTTTACTCCGGATGCAATATAGGCAACCGCGCGGCTGACTATATCTGCGGCAAGTTCTGCCGCTTCGCGGTATTCAATCATCAGATCCACAAAGGAGATTTCGTTGTTCGTGCCTGTTATCGAATCATGATGCTGGCCGCAGAGCAGCTGCCGCCATGCTTTATCAAGCGCCTTTTCGGGGTATTCCGCGCCGTACAGGCAGGCAATTGACGAGAACTTCTCGGCTGTAATCAGCAAGTTTTCGCCCAGGCGGTTCGCCTGCTTCAAATCCGTCCTTGTCAAAGAAACACCGGCATGGTAAAGGGATATATCCCTTGAGTTTCTTTCAATCAGGTGCTTGCCTGTTTCGGCAAAGTTTTTCTCATCGTCTTCAATAACGCCGTTATGGAAGTCCGACATCACCGAAAACGCCGCATGCGTCAGGGTATCCTTCATCCACTCGCTCTTGCCGTCGCGCGGGTAAGCGGGAACTTTCGGTTCAATATCAGAACTTTGATGGCTGTGTTTAATGCCGAGCCTCAGCGCATCGCCGCGGGAGGCATGCCCCCGTGAGTGAATAAGCTCGGTTCCGTCCGGCGACATGTGCCTGAAAAGGCAGTCCAAACCCAAAATTGACTTGCCCCAATAAACACCCGTACAGCCGCCTTTCCGGCATATCTGCGAAAGCTGATTCGGATGCCCGAAAACATCGCCCGGGCTGTAAACCGGAGTAATCCGTCCCAAAACATCCCTATGGTAAAGCTGGCCGTAAATCAGGTTGCGGACAAGCCCTTCCGGTGAAGATGTCATTTCATTCGGCTGGTTATAGAAGCAGTCGGCCTCGGCTCTGCCCGCCCGGAACATTTGCTTAATAAATTCTCTTTGCTCAGGATAAATGGAAAAATAAGGATGCAAATAATCCACTTCCGAAAGAATAGCTTTAAAATCGGGGTTCATCTTAAGCTGTTCAACCATTTTTTGAACAATATGGATGGCACCGAGCGCATAAACTCTTTGCTCCTGATGGTAGGTCGTATCAAAATGGAAATCGGAAAAGATATGTTCGGTACCGTCAAAACCGTCATAGGCTGTTGTTTCCGTTTCAAAAATACCCGCTGACTTTGTTTTTCCGTTTTCCTCAACAGTAATTTCGCTTTTAACAAGCCTTGCCTTGTTGGCGCCGGGCAGCGAAAGGCGTATGTAACAGCACTCCCCGCTTTGCATCGGCTCAATTTCAATTTTCTCTTCATATCCTTCGCACGATAAACCGATTTGCCCCTTCGCGGTGTCGCCGAAAGATCCGACAAATGCCGGGAAAACCTGCCGCGGCTTCTCCTGGCTGCCAACGAAAACGCCCGTTCTCATCGGATAAGCAAGTCCCAGATTACCCGATTTCGCAAGAAGAGGAAAGATAGAGCAATTGGACATGGAAAGGTCGATTGTATCGCAAATGTAGCCTGTGCGGATTTTAAACATCAGCAGATTTCTGCCCCGGTGGAAGGTAACCGCAACCTGATGCCCGTAATCAATAATACCCTTGACTCTGCCGTAAGGTTGATTGTCAATCATCTCGCCGTTCAGGAACATAACGCTGCCTGAGGTTTCATAGGAAACAACAGCATCATATGCCTTGGCGCAATCGATATAAACAGCGGCGTAATAAACACAGTTCCGCTGCTCGGTTGCATAGAGTGCCTTGTCGCACGCATTATAGTCACCCGTATCAAAGCGAAGACAATCCCACTTGTTGACGCCCCTGGACCATTCAAGATGCTCGGGGCCGAAATAGTCATTCCTGCATTTAAGCCCGAGATACGGCACAATATTTGCCTCACCTGCGTCGGGTTTAAGGTAATCGCAGTCTAAAACCTTATGGCGCTCATAAAGATATTCGGTTTCGAGCGCGCCGCCCGTTTCAAGCACAAACGGACCCAAAACCATAAAGTCACTTATACGCCTCTGCGGGTTTGTGTTGTCTTCCCTTTTCAGAAAATTCTCAAATGGCACGGATAAGATTTTACCTTTAATTCCAGCTTGAATAATGTCGTGTGTCAACATATTATCGTTTCCTTCCCTTTAACAGATAGCAGCAAACCAAACAATCTTAAGCGGTTAAAAGTAAACCGGCCTGCTTTGGCAGCTTGCCTGAAACCATTGATTAATATATCATAAGCGAACCGAAGGCACAACACACAATCGGCAATATTTTTATAAGATGCCGTATTTACAGTTTTTGTTATTAGTATTATAATAATATTGAATTTTGGAGGTTGAAATGGACAGATATTTCAGAAATATAGGAGCCATAAGCGCCGAAGAACAGCAGAAGCTGAAACAGTTTTCGATTTGCATCGCCGGTTTGGGCGGCTTGGGCGGATATGTGCTTGAACTGCTTGCAAGGCTTGGCATCGGTTCAATTACCGGCATTGATTCGGATTGTTTTGAAACAGCCAATCTTAACCGCCAGCTTCTGTCAACCTCGGACAATATCGGAACATCGAAGGTTTCTGCCGCGGCGGAAAGGGTTCGGCTGATTAACAGCGAAACAAAGTTTACCCCGTGTTTCGGCAAAATCACTGCCGGCAACGCCCCGGAATTGCTACGCGGGCATGATATTGTCATAGACGCTCTTGACAATATTCCTGACAGGCTCATGATATCTTCCTGCTGCTCCGGATTAAACCTCCCTTTGATACACGGAGCGGTCAACGGCTGGTCCGGGCAGGCCGCGGCGGTTTACCCCGGCGACGGTTTGCTGGAAAAGCTCTATACTATCAAATTTACGCAGAAGCGCCCCCCGAGCGTACTTGCTTTCACGCCATGCGCTGTTGCTTCTCTTCAAGTTTCTTTGGCCTTGCGTATTCTGCTTGAAAAGGAAAAACCGGAACCAAACATTTTATATTATCTGGACCTTTTAACCTGTTCTGTTACCGAACTCAGATTATAATGCCGCAGTGTGACTTAGTCACTGAATTCCGTCCAGCCGCAGACTATAATATGAACATATTCAGGAATAAAAGGAGGAAAATAACATGTCAGTCATAAACATCACCGCCGCTAACTTTGATACAGAGGTTGTCAAATCCGATAAAACAGTATTGGTGGATTTTTGGGCACCTTGGTGCGGCCCGTGCAGGATGGTTGGGCCGATTGTGGATGAGATAGCCAACGAACTTGCCGGAACAGTTAAAGTCGGCAAAGTCAATGTCGACGAGCAGCAGGAACTCGCGATGAAATTCGGCGTTATGTCTATCCCCACTCTGATTGTTTTTAAAGACGGCAGAGCTGTTAAAACATCATTGGGCGCAAAACCCAAGCAGGCAATTTTGGATATGCTCAAGTGACCGGACCGTTACCCCGAAAAAGATACATGTATTGCAAATATACAATATTGATGTATAATACAGTTAAAAGATTTAAGCTTCGTATGTAAAATACGAAGCTTAATAATTGCGGGGTATCTGTAATGGATAAAGAACTAATGGTTTTCATGCAGGATGTTCTTCCTTTTTGGGCTAAACTCGACCCGCCGCAGCAAAAACTGCTGGCTGATTCCGTTGCGCTTAAAACATTTGAAAACGGAAGCAGCATGCACAGCGGCAATGAAGATTGCTCCGGGCTGTTCATTATAAAAAGCGGCCGCGTCAGAGTGTTCGTTTTTTCTGAAACCGGGAAGGAAGTCACTCTGTACAGGCTTTTTGAAAGAGATATCTGTATTTTTTCCGCCTCCTGCATCCTGAAAAACATCAACTTTGAAACATATATTGAAGCGGAAACAAAAACAACCGCGCTGCTGATCCCGACAAAATTGTATGAGCAGCTTTCTCAAACTTCTCTTGCCGTTGCCGATTACACTTCCCAGCTGATGGCATCCCGATTTTCGGATGTCATGTGGGTAATGGAACAGGTTTTATTCATGAGTTTTGACAAACGGCTTGCTGTTTTCCTGCTGGAACAGGAAAACATTGAAGGGTCAGGAAGGCTGCAGATAACCCATGAGGCCATTGCAAACCATTTAGGCTCAGCGCGCGAGGTTGTCACCCGCATGCTTAAATACTTCCGGGACGAAGGTATGGTTGAGCTGTTCCGGGGCGGACTGCAAATAAAGGATTCAAAAAAACTTCAAAAACTGGCCCAAAACTAAACATTAATCCGGAAGGTGTTTTTATTATAGGATAAAACACCTTCCTTTTTCATTTTGCCGAGTTCCCTGAGCATTGCGCTTCTGTCCATACAAAGGTATTCCGCAAGTTCACGGCGGTTAAAATGAATCCCGAAGGAGTAGGAGCCGTTTTTGTCGGCTTGCTCAATCAAAAACGCTTCCAGCCTGCCTCTTATTGTCTTGTGGCTGAGGTAAGACATTTGCTCGTTAAGCATCGCGCTTTTCTTGGCGATATTCTTCATCAAATTTAAAATCAGCGTTTGATGGAAAGAACATGCTGATTTGCACGTACTGAGAATATACTTCAATTCAAAAAGAACAACCTTCGTCTCTTCCATCGCGCTGACAGAAACAGGCACCGCGTCAATAGCCATACCCGCATAGATTTCACCGAACATCTCTCCCGCCCCGAGTTTTCTTAAGATGAGCCTGTCGCCCTGTATATTTTCTTTGATAACCTGTGCCTTCCCGTATATAACAATTCCTACGGCAGGTTTTGATTC
>CAYOAW010000067.1:0-3202 GCA_964402095.1 uncultured Eubacteriales bacterium
TAAACATGTGTATAATTAAAATATTATACATATACAGAAAACCGGAGGTATTAAAATGGCAGAGAATGAAAAGGACAGTTTTGTTCAAACGGAACATGAAATTTTAAAGTTCTGGGAAGAGAACAACTGTTTTGAAATGCTTCGTGAGAAAAATAAGGACAATCCCAGGTTCCGTTTTTTGGACGGCCCCATAACCGCCAACAATCCCATGGGCATTCACCATGCATGGGGCAGGAGCCTTAAGGATATTTTTATAAGATACAAAGCTATGCAAGGCTATTCCTGCCGATGCCAAAACGGTTTTGATTCCCAGGGCCTTTGGGTTGAAGTCGAAGTTGAAAAAGAGCTCGGCTTCGTCAGCAAGCGGGATATTGAGGAGTACGGCATGGCGGAATTTACCCGTAAATGCGTTGACAGAGTTAAGCGCTTTTCGGGGATTATTACCGAACAGTCCAAACGGCTCGGCCAATGGATGGATTGGGATAACTCTTACTATACAAACACAGATGTCAACATTCAGGGTATCTGGCATTTTCTGAAAAAGTGCGATGAAAACGGCTGGCTGCGGCAGGAATATAAGCCTATGCCATGGTGCCCGCGCTGCGGAACATCTCTGTCGGAACATGAAATGACCGGCTCTTATAAAATGATGACGCACAATTCCGTTTTTTTCAAACTTCCTATTACCGACTTCCCGTGTGCCGTCGGCGAACCCGAACGCAAAATTCTTGTTTGGACTACTACGCCGTGGACCCTTTCCTCCAATGTGGCGCTTGCGGTCAATCCGGAGATTGACTATGTCGAGGTTAAGGTGAATAGTGATAACGCGTTATTAATTCTCGCCAAAAACGCCATCAAACATCTTGGGGACGATAAACTTGAGGTGGTCAGAGTTTTCAAAGGTGCCGAGCTGGCCGGCTTGCATTATGAATCCTGTTTCCCGGAGTTTGCGGCGCAAAAGGATATTGAACACAAAATAGTTCCGTGGGATGATGTCGATGCCGCCGAAGGTGTCGGTGTTGTCCATATCGCGCCGGGCTGCGGTGCCGAAGACTTTGAACTGGGCAGCCAATTGGGCCTGCCCCAGGTAATGCCTGTTGATGATGCGGGCCTTTTCCTGGACGGATTCGGGTTTTTAAGCGGAAAAGACAGCCATGCCGCGGCAGACGAAATTTTTGAGGAGCTCGGCAAAAGAGGCAAACTTTATAAAGTTGAGCCTCATGAACATAGTTATCCTGTGTGCTGGCGCTGCAAGACAGAGGTTATATTCCGCCTTGTTCCGGCTTGGTATATAGCTACCGAGGAGCTTAAGCCCCGTTTAATCAAAGCCTCGGACAGCGTAAAGTGGGAACCCGAATCAAACGGAAAACGCATGAACGACTGGCTGCAGAATATGGGTGACTGGAATATTTCCCGTAAACGCTATTACGGTATGCCGCTGCCGTTTTATCCCTGCCCCGAGTGCGGGGAAATAACGGTCGTCGGATCCAAAGCCGAACTAAAAGAGCTTGGCGGCGAGGGCGTTGACGAACTGCCGGAACTTCATAGGCCATGGATTGATAAAATTAAAATCAACTGCCCGAAATGCGGAGCGAAAGTCAGCCGTATCAGTGAAATCGGCGATGTGTGGCTGGATGCCGGTATTGTTCCGTTTTCAACTTTCGGCTATTTCAGCGATAAAGAGGAGTGGCGTAAGAATTATCCCGCAGAATGGGTTACCGAAATGCGCGAACAGGTCCGCCTGTGGTTTTATTCCATGCTTTTCATGAGCGTTGTGCTCGAGGACCGCGCCCCGTATGAGCGGGTATTGTCCCATAACTCTGTGATTGCGGAGGATGGCTCGAAATTTTCAAAAACCGGCTTTATGATCAGGTTTGACGAGGCGGCTGAAAAAATCGGCGCGGATACGATCCGCTATATGTACGCGGGTGCTCCCGTCGCCAACGATGTCCGTTTCGGCTTTAATCTGGGTGACGAGGCAAGGCGAAAACTTCTGTCTTTCTGGAATATATTCACCTTTTTCGATACCTACGCATCCATCGATAAACCTGTTCTGGAAGGGTATGTGCCGGATAAATCGGCTTTAAGCCCGACCGACCGCTGGCTGATCATCCGCACAAATGATTTTATTCAAAAAGCGACCGCTTGCATGGAAGATTATAAGACCTATGTCCTCATCAAAGAGTTCGAAGTTTTTGTTGATGATATCTCCAACTGGTATATACGCACAAACCGCCGCCGTTTCTGGAAAACCGAGGACGGAGCGGATAAGCAGGTTGCCTATTGGGTTTTGTTTTTTGCCATTGATGCCTGTGTCAGGACGATGGCACCGGTTATTCCGTTTATGACAGAGAAAATTTGGCAGGATTTAACACGGAAAGTTATTCCCGGTTCACCTGTTTCCGTTCATTTGAGTGATTGGCCGAAGATAATCGAAGGCTTTGAGGATGACGGAATCATCGAGCAGACAGCATTGGCAAGGGATGTCATTACAACAGCCATGCGTTTGCGCAACGAGGAACAGCTTAAAGTCCGCCAGCCGCTGAACAAGATTTATATTTGCTGCGATGCGGTGTCTGCCGATAAAATCAAGGTTTTTGAGCGAAATATCCTTGATGAGCTGAATATCAAAGAAACCGAATATATCAGCGACTTCAGCGTTCTTGAAACATCGTTCCTCACGGTCAACTTCAAAGCGGCCGGCGCGGTGCTGAAGCAGAATGTCAATAAATTTAAGCAGAGCCTTGAAGAGGCAACGCCCGGGCAGATGAAAAGCTTGGTTGAACAGGTCGACGCGGGCGGAAAAGTAAACGTCCCCGGTTGGGAAGAGGAATTCGATGCCGGATTGTTTGTCAAACAGTCCAAAACAAAACCGGGTATTGCATGCGCGGAATGCGCCGGCGATATGACAGTGGCGCTTGATGTTGTTTTAACCGAACAGCTTGTCAGGGAAGGTGCCGTCAGGGATATTGTGCGCCAATGCCAGCTGCTGCGCAAAGAAGCAGGCTACATTGTCGAACAAAGAATTTGCGCGGCTATCTGCAGCGGCAGCGATTTCATCATTTCCGCTTTGGATGAAAGCAGAGCCCACATTGCGTCGGAACTTCTGGCGACAGAGCTTTTGCTTAATAAAAAAATAGATGCCGATATGGAAAAAGAGATTGAAGTCGGCGAATACAAAGTTACGATTGCGGTTAAAAAA
>CAYOAW010000067.1:3302-12995 GCA_964402095.1 uncultured Eubacteriales bacterium
AAGTTTCTCTTCTACCTGATTGAATTCACCTGGGCGCTGCCCCAAAACCTTGTTGGCGGCATTGCTTATCTGATTTTATCAAGAAAACATGAACATGAGCGGTTTCATAATTCTTTCATTACTTATGTGGAAAAGAAAGGTTTTGGCGGCGTTTCAATCGGTATTTTTATTTTCATCAATCCTACCCGAAAAGGGGACTGGCTGGATGATACGAGAATTCACGAATACGGCCATACCATTCAATCGCTTTTTCTCGGCCCCATCTGGCCTTTTATTGTTGCACTGCCTTCCGTCGTCTGGTGCGGTGTGCCGGCGCTTATAAAGTACCGTAAGGAGCATGATGTGTCTTATTATTGGCTCTATTGCGAAGGCTGGGCAAATCTGTGGGGAGCGCGCTGGAGCAAAGAGAATTTTAAAAGCGATGAAATGATTAACAGAGGCAACTTTGGCAAACCGCTGAAAAAATATACAGCTGTCAAAAAATTGTGACATCGGCAAATCCGGAGAAACAGCCTTGTTTTGAAAACTGCGCAACGGAGGCGGAAAGAATGAAAGACAGTGATGCGTTTACAGCCGGAGTTGACTTCGGCGGGCTTCGCAGCAGGCAAGAGATTAAAGTGCTGATATGCTTTTTGCTTGAAAGCCTTGAAAAACCTCTTTCCAAAGGGCAGTTGAACGAGATTATGCAGGAACACGGGCTTGCCAATTATTTTGAAGTCAATCAGGCGCTTGACGAACTAATCGAAAGCGGAACAGCCGAAGTGCTGGAGCAGGACTTGCTGACATTAACCGAAAAGGGGCGGGAAGCGACACCTGAACTTGAGAATAATTTGCCGAAAACCGTGCGTGAGAAAGCCCTTAACTGTGCTGTTAAACTACAGACGCTTGCCAGGCGCCGGCGCGAGAATAAAATCGAAGTGGAAAAGTATGAACAAGGTTACCATGTCACCTTTTCAATATTCGATAAAGACGATGTTCTGATGCGGCTTACGGTTTATGCGGCAGATATTTCACAAGTCGAAACAATCAAGCAAGGTTTTCTCAAAGATCCGGTCAGCTTATATTCAGGAATAATAGCGGCACTCTCGTCCTATTAGATTTCATGTCATATAACCGGCATCCGGTATCCGTTTTCTGAAAGGACAGGTTTTATATGTTTAAAAAGATAATCTGCGCTTTCCTTGTTTTTGCGGCTGTCATCCTGACTTTCAGCGGCTGCGGCAAACAGGTTGAAACAGCAAAGGTTGATAAAAACACTTCCGTATCGAATTTTGCCGCTTACAGGCAGGATATCATAAAAATTATGGATAAAGCGGATGTTAAATACAAACTTACAGATATTGACTACGGAAAAATCCCCGGGGCAACCACCAAGGGTAAAACCTACCTTGCGTTAAAAATTACTCTGGAGTCAAAGAAAAAAGAAGAGATTGCGGTAACTTTTCTGAATGAAGATCAAATCGAGAATTTTGTTGTATCGATACAGGTAAATGAGAGCAAGCTTGAAGACTGTAAACTTAATCTGCGTGATTATCCTTATTTGCGGGATATATTCAACTTGATATCCGAAATTAAAGTCTCAAGCATCGGATGCAACAGGTTTATGAGAAAAACACGCCGGGGTGCGGAAGATAAATTGAATGAAAATCCGGACAGCTTTTATCTGAATAAAAACAAGTATTTCCTCAGGGATAAAACAAAAACATGGTTTTTGCAGTACACAATCTATATGCAGACAGCGGCCAGCCCCGTTGTATTTGAAGAGACCTTATCATATAAAGGCAATTTGGCTCCCGGGAAGGCCGCCGGTTGAAGCCCGGCTTAAATAACAGCGCGGCAGTCAAAAATCAAACAAAACCCGGAGGACGATATTTTGGGCGAACGACTCAAGCGGGCAATAGGCGTTGAGGGCAGTTTTAAAGAGGCAATATTGCCGATGATCGGCTACAACTCCGCAAGTATTATGTTCGGCGGGGCAGGGTATATTATAAGCTTGTATTTTTTGTCCTATTTAACCGAAGTGGAAGGTTTAAGCGCTTGGCAGGCAGGTATGGTATGTTTGTTCGCCAGAATTTGGGACGGCGTTAATGATCCGCTGATGGGTGTTATCACCGACAGGACAAGATCAAGATACGGCAGGCACAGGCGCTATTTTTTATGGGCTGTTATACCTGTGGCCGTTTCCTATTTTATGATGTGGAATTCGTTCGGCTTTTCAGGCAAGGGCAATTCAACCGCCACAATGGTTTATTACATTTTTGCATATTTGCTGTTTAACACCGCTTCAACCATTGTTGCCGTTCCGCACAATGCTATGCTGCCGGAACTTGCTCCGCAGTATTTTTTAAGGACACAGTACAAATCTGTTGAATACCTGATGAATTCCGTCGGGATGATCTCATCCTTCTTCCTTGTGGCCGTAACCTTTGGCTTTTCAAATATGGAGAAATATACACCGTCATCGCGGCCAAAGTTTTTGATGATCGGGCTTATACTTTGCCTTTGGTTTTCATTGCCGCTGATTTTTACTTTTAAAAGCACGAGTGAACCAAGTTCGCTTGATATGAAATTGCCGCCGCTGGATAAAAAATATTTAATAAACGAATATTTTCAGGTTTTCCGAAACAAATCTTTTCGCAGATATTTTTATATCAGCCTGTTTTATGAAATGGCCAGAGGTTTCTACAGCAATTCAAGCCAGTATTTTTACCGGTATGTGGCTCACAAATTCAACAATTATAACCTGATTAACAGCGTTGCCGGTGTGGCGGAGGCTTCCGGATTTCCGCTTAATTACTGGCTGACGAAAAAATTCGGGAAACAATTCTGCGGTAAACTGCTTGCCCCGGTTATGATATTCGGGCTGATTCTTAACCTTTTTATCAAACCTTCCGGTTCGCTGCTTTCTGTTTTTGCAGCTGTTATTGTGTATTACTTCGGTTATTCCGGTGTGGGTTTTGTCGGCACCACCATACAGCCGGATGTTACAGATGTTGATGAACTGATAACAGGGCGGAGGCGCGAGGGTGTTATATCAACCTTTTCAACTCTGATAAAAAATACAGTCAGCGGGCTGATGTCCGCTACAACGGGCTTTATCCTCAGCTCTTTTGGGTTTGTAACCGGCACCGGCACTGACCACCAAACAGCCGGCGGTATAGCCGGTTTGAAACTGACCTTCATTATTATCCCGATATTCTTTGTTCTGCTGTCGGCTTTTTCGATTTATCATTACAAAATGACAAAGCAGGATCATGAAATGATAAAAGCCGCTATTGCTGAAAAAAAGGAAAAAGGATTTGTAACCCTGACCGACGAGCAAAAAGCAAAATGCGAGGAAATCGCGGGGCAAAAGTTCGATGATATGTGGATAGGCGGAGCGTTGCCTTTGATGGCGGAGGCGGAATTATGAAATCAATACAAAAAGCGCTGGCGCTTTTAATGAGTTTTATCATAACACTGTTTTCCGTTGGGTGGAGTTTTGTTTCATTTGACAGGCAGGAGGTGTTTAAAATACCTGTTTATGCCGGAGGCACATGGCATGGCAATGACCTCTTTGTGAATAAAAAATCTGTGAAAATAAGTGTTGAAAACGGGGAAATTCTTGCCGGGCAGGCTTTGCCCTCCTTTAAATTTGAAAGCAGCATGGTTATTCAATTGAACAACCAAAGCAACAAATCTTTCAATTATTATGGACTCTCTTTGCAAAGCAGTGAGTTTTTGAAGGGGAAGATCACTTACGGCACATTGTGCGGCAGCGAAACAGAAGAGTTTTTTATTGAGAAATCTGCAAAGCAGACAGAGTTTTTCAGTTTTATTGACAACTATTTTAGCAACAAAAAGGCCTGTAATATTAAAAGCATAACTTTTGAAAATCTCGGCAGCGAACCTGCAGTGGTAACAATCGGCGGGATAGCTTGTTATAACCGGCCGGTACTTGACGAAACGGTATTTATCAGCGACGCAAACTATAAAATCGGCGTTTCTCTTTTATGGGGAGGCTCTTTAAGTTACCTTGAATATTTAAAAGCCAATGTGCAGGCGGTGCGCACGGCCGACGATGTGATTATCGGTGTGGACAGCCTTTCAAAATACGGCGGGAAACTGATTACAAACAAAGTTAATCTGATTAACCGCGCCGATACCGGACGCCTGGTCCAGCAGTCCTATTACGGGACAAGCGGCGAGCATGACGGTTATGTTCAAGGCACATCGTTTAACTCCTTGTGGAACTATAATCCTGTCCAGGGCGGGAACCAGTTCGGAGACGAAAGCAAGATTGTGGACTGCAAGATTACCGCCGATTCCATCTATATAAAATGCAGGCCGATGGACTGGGCAAAGCATGCGGAGGATATCACGCCTTCCTACATGGAAGCGACTTATACTTTAAAAGAGGGCTGTGTCAGGGTTGACTGCCGTTTCACCGATTTTTCACAATGGGAAAGTGTCATGAGGGGGCAGGAACTGCCGGCCTTCTATGCGGTGGAGCCCCTCAATTCTTTCAGGTATTACGGCGGCAATTCACCCTGGACCAACGATGCCGCCATCAAACACGAAGACAACCTCATCTTCTGGCCGGATGCCGGCATGCCGACATTTGAAGCGACGGAAAACTGGTGCGCGTGGACCAATATGGAGGATAACGGTTTCGGAATCGGCCTGTATGTGCCCGGAATCAGCAATATGCTTGCGGGTATATTCGACCGCGGCGGAAAAATAGGGGAAGACCCGTCAACTTCAGGGCCGACTTCCTATGTCGCTGCGCTGAAAACCCTCGCGCTGAAAAGTTTTGTTCCGTTGGAATACAGTTATTTGCTTTCGGCCGGCAACATCAGCGATATCAGGCAGACTTTTAAAGTAAACAAAAGCACAATAGACAATACAAAATTATTGGAATATTAATCCGGAGGTTAACAATGAAAAACGAGAGATACGAATTCGCAAAGGAACTCTATGCACAGGCAGGTGTTGACACCGAAGCTGCAATTGAAGCACTGTCTAAGGTTAAAATTTCCATTCATTGCTGGCAAGGCGACGATGTAGGCGGTTTTGAAGGCGGCGGGGAGCTTTCCGGCGGCATTGCCGCAACCGGAAATTATCCGGGAAAAGCCAGGAATGCCGAAGAACTGATGGCAGACCTTGATTTAGCGCTGTCACTGATACCCGGCAAACATAAAATTAATGTACATGCTATATATGCTGTTACAGACGGCGAAAATATCAGCCGCGACAAACTGAAGCCCAAGCATTTTGCAAAATGGGTTGAGTTCGCAAAAGCGCGCGGACTGGGTTTGGATATCAATCCGACCTTGTTTTCGCATCCTTTTGCGGCAGATGGTCTGACACTTTCGCATCCGGACGAAAATATCCGGAAATTTTGGATTGACCACTGCAAAGCTATGCGCAAAGTCGGTGAATATTTCGGCAGAGAACTCGGTATTCCCTGCGTCAATAATATTTGGATTCCGGACGGGTATAAAGACATTCCCGCCGACCGCCTCGGCCCGAGGCAGCGTCTGAAGGATTCACTGGATGAAATTTTTAAGGAAAAGATCGATAAGCGGTATTTGATCGACACGGTCGAATCAAAGGTGTTTGGTATCGGCGTAGAATCCTACACGGTTGGCTCGCATGAATTTTATATGAACTATGCCGCCAAGAATGATGTTGTCTGCCTCTTGGATAACGGGCACTTCCACCCGACAGAGGTGGTTTCCGATAAAATTTCGTCCATGTTGCTGTTTTCCGATAAAGTCGCTCTGCATATCACCAGAGGCGTACGCTGGGACAGCGACCATGTTGTGCTTTTTGATGATGAGACCAAGGAGATTGCCAAAGAAATCGTACGCTGCAATGCTCTTGACAGGGTTATAATCGGGCTTGACTATTTTGATGCAAGCATCAACAGAATTGCCGCATGGGTTACCGGCGTGAGAAACATGCAAAAAGCCCTGCTTTTCGCGTTGCTGATGCCCAACGATAAACTCCGGGGCTTGCAGGACGAAGGCAAGTTTACTTCCCTGATGGTAACAAACGAGGACATGAAAATCTATCCTTTCGGCGATGTATGGACTGCTTTCTGCAAACAGGAGAGAGCCTTACCCCGTGGCGAATGGCTTCAAAAAATCGAGCAGTACGAGCGGGATGTTTTAAGTAAAAGAATATAATTCGAAAGAGTTTTGGTAACAAATATGAAAAATGAAATTCAGGCTGCGGCGAAAAGCCGGCTGTTAATAACAGCGCACAGAGGGGTTGCGGGAGGGAACATCCCCTGCAATTCGATGGCTTCCTACGAAGCGGCGCTTGTTCAGGGCGCGGACATTCTTGAAATAGATATAACAAAAAGCAGGGACGGGGAACTGTTTGTGTTCCACCCCGGTATGGAGCCCATTCACTTGCGAAGCGACAAGATGATAAACAATATAACCGCCGCGGAAGTCCGCGAACTCCGCTATTGCAACGGCGACGGCACCAAAACAACCCAGAATGTCAGCACGCTTGACGAAATCTTTGAGCATTTCGGGAAACGGTGCTTCATCAACCTGGATAAGTTTTGGGACAATATTTCGGAAATTACCGAGTGTGTGCGCCGGCACAACATGCAGGACCGGGTTATCGCCAAATCATTCCCCGCCGATGAATGCATCGACCTACTCGAGCAAGTTGCCCCGGATATTCCTTATCTGCCGTTTGTCTGGAACGAGGATGACTGTACGGAAGACCTTCTGAAAAGAAATATCCGTTTTATCGGCACCGAAGTGCATTTTGACCGCGATGACAGCCCGGTTGCCGGCGAAGAATACATTGAAAGCATGCATAAAAAAAATCTGATTATTTGGGCAAACGCAATTGTGTTTAATTACAAAACAGTTGAAAGCGCAGGGCATACCGATGATATTTCCGTAACCGGCAATCCCGATGACGGCTGGGGCTGGCTTGCCGGAAGAGGTTTTGATATTATCCAAACGGATTGGGTGCTTCCGATGAGAATGTATCTGAAAGAGAATGGATTTTTGAAATAATTCGGTATTAATCTTAATACATATAAAAACTCCGGAACTGATTTTATCGGCTCCGGAGTTAAAATTTTTATATAGGATTTAACTGTTTGACGATTGATTCAATAACGGGAGGCTTGCCGCGGCAACGCTTTGCCCGATTCTTCTGCTTGACTCACAGGGAAGGTGCATTTCTATTTTGTCATACAATTCCGGATATTCTGTTTTCAGCACATGGCTTGCGGTGTTCATAATGACCGTTCCGCCTTTGCCGGACATAACCCTTCCCATCAGAAGAATGTGGCCGATATCATAAATCTCGGCATAGAGGCTTATCGCATGGCCTAAATAGCAGCCGATGGTTTCAAATATTTTCATCGCCTGTTCATCTCCGGCAGCCACCAGCTTTTGTACTTCAGCCAATTTGTCCGCAGGACTCAGATTTTCATCCAACATGATTCCTGCTTCCGGTGCAAGCTTGATCACCGCGTCCTGTGAAAAATATTTTACACCGCAGCCCTTGTCTCCCGACCATTCATCAATCATGGCATCCTGCTGCCCGTCCACCGGAACAAAAGCCAGCTCATTCAGCCAGCCTGTTATATTGCCGTCTTTATCCACATACCCGCCAGCTTCGCTTGTCCCCATTGCAATACCGAGTATTCTGGTTTTGTTCAGTTCCATTGCGCCTGCCAACGCGGCAACATCACCGTCATTGGCAACTTCAAACGGGATGTTTTCGCCGATTTCTTTTACAGCCCTGACATATATATTTTTAACATATTTTTCGAACTCGTCCCTTGGGACTTTAAGAAAAAGCGACGCGACCATCGTTTTATTATTGATGTATACCCCGGCCGAACTGACACCAATCGCATCAACCCTCGGCATTTTAGCTGCCGCGGCTTTAAACGCGCAGAGAATTTCATTAAAATGGTAGTTGCAGTCCGCATTCGTTTTCGGCGACCAGAGAACTTCTTCGCTGAACACCGTTTTACCGTCGATAACCGCAGATACTTTTCTGTCGCTGCCGCCTGCGTCAAATCCTATGCGGCAGCCGTCCAAGTGCCCGCCCAACGGCTTCGGCCGGTCGCGTTCCGAAGGCTTTTGTTCATAAGGCAGGCTGATAACTTCAAAATCACATTCATATACCTGCGACATAAATCCAAGGTCAAAGGCTCTGATACCGTCTTTTGTGTAAGCATTTTTTATATACTGCGCAATCCTGTCATCACCGCATATAAAGATTCTGAAACCGCCCTTTGTCCATAAAAGCAGTTTCACAATCCGGCCGATATAGTAGCAGTCGGCTTGAAACATTTTATCGCTGCCGTTTACAAATGTATCCCAAACGGCAATAAGGCCTTCGTTCCTTTCAACAGCAACGCAGACAGGCTTTTTAGCGGTTTTTAAAAATTCTTTGCTGAATTTTGAGAGCGGGATAAAACTTTTATCAAGAACAGGCTTGTTGACTGCTTCTATTTCGATCCCGAATAAATTCATTGTTTATACCTCTCGATTCTGGCAGCAACTTCTGCTTTAAACTGATCGATATATCTTGAGATAAATGCCTCCGGGCTCAAGTTTTCTTCACGGACAAGGCCCGTAATGTCAAGCCCGTAGGTAATACTGTCGCTTTCATCAACATCATGGCTTGCAAAAAAGGTGGCGTTTGATGTTCTTCTCCCCATTGCCGCCAAATCATAGCGCTTTCCGCCTTCTATCTGGCTGTCATAAACGCCAAGCAGCGATGCCGCCAAGTTTTTGTGGCTTGATGTGTCGAACACAGCTTTATCGCCGTCGCAAAGCCAGTCGAGCCCGCGCCAGACCTCAAGGGAGAAAATTTTTCTGGGTCTGCTGCCCTCGGGAAGGAGCCGTACAGCACTGATGACCCTGAGCGCAACGGCAACATGAGTATCATGCTTGTCTGCCAAGTTGTGTGTATATATAATATCCGGCCTGCACTGTTCGATGATGGATTTCAATTCATTAACCAAGGTTTCGTTTTTCGGATCTTTCACTTCGGAACTGGAATAAGCTAATAGAAAAAGAGCGGAATATTCGCCGATGGATGCGGCCGTTTTCTGCTCCCGGGCACGGACGGTTTTCATTTCCTCATCTGTAAACTTTTCATATATCCCGCTTCTCGGCGAACCGGCCCCATCGGTTACGACTACTCCGGTGAACCATTTGTCATCAGAACCGAAACATTCGGCTATCGGCCCGAAAGCCATAATCTCAATATCATCCTGATGGGCTGCGATACAAAGGGCTGTTGTTCTGGCCAGCGCCGGTTTTTCTTCGGAATTATCCGGTATGAATAATTGCGCCTGCTGTTTGATTAGCTGCATTCAATTCACCCTCATTTCAATAATCAAATTCTGATATCGGCCTGCCGGGAAATACCGCCCGGAATATTCCTTTTCAAGCCTCATCCTAACATGCCGGATATTCATTGTCAACCATTGTTTTTTCTAATCTGATTATAACGCTTTCTCCGGTTGAATTCATTCAAAGTCAATGTACAAGCCATTTATCTTATGTTATAATTTATAAAATCCGCCGCATAGAACTATTGGCATTCTGGACGTCAAACGGCTTAATCGAAAGGGGAAAACATGGCATTATCCGGATTGAAATTTAAGGATTTTATCAAGGCTGAAGCAAATCCTGTTTTCGGAGGCGCTGAAAT
>CAYOAW010000068.1:0-12677 GCA_964402095.1 uncultured Eubacteriales bacterium
TTAACTATCAGCGGCAGAAAAAGCTCGCAAAGCGTGGTTAAGGATGCGCAAAAAAGATCAATGGCCAGCATGCCCCAATATTTTTTGCAATACGGGAAAAAGCGCTTCAGCAATTCGGTATTTTTATGTTTTAGCTGCTGCATAACCGTACTCTCCCAAAAAACAATAAAATAATTATACCCCATAAAAATCTTTTTGCATAGTTTATCGCGTTTTTTTCTGTTTCTTTTTTCTTTCCGATGTGGTAATATTTCTAAAGCAGAACAGTTGTTTCATCCGGCACGGCTGCCTTAGCCGCCTGCGCGGTTTTGCGGCTGCGCTGCCGTCTTTGCGGCCAAGTGCCGCCCTAATTGATATTGCCGGACCAAAATTAAAGGAGCGCGGATAAAATGTTTGCACGCGTAAACAGCATGGGGCTTTACGGAATGGAAACGTATATGGTTGAGGCGGAGGCGGACCTTTCACAGGGGCTGCCCCGTTTTGATGTTGTCGGGCTGCCGGACACTTCCGTAAGCGAAGCCCGCAACAGGGTCCGCTCGGCAATGAAAAACGGCGGATTTAATTACCCGGTCAGCCGCATCACCATCAACCTCGCGCCTGCCGACAAACGCAAGGAAGGCCCTTTTTATGACCTGCCGATTCTTATTGCCATACTGATTGCAAGCCGCCAGCTTCACTGCGATTTGGACAGCGCGGCTTTTATCGGCGAACTTTCATTAAACGGGGAGGTCCGTCATGTCAACGGCGCTTTGCCGATGGTGATCAAAGCGCAGGAATCCGGCATAAAGGAAGTTTTTATCCCGGCGTCAAACGCCGCGGAAAGCTCGGTTGTGCGCGGCATCACCGTTTACCCTGTTAAAAGCGTTCAGCAGCTGATTGACCACCTGAAAGGTGTTGAAACGATTGTACCGGTCAGCTCTTTGGACTACAGCGAATATGATCTGCCGCCCCACATGCCGGATTTCTGCGATGTAAGGGGGCAGATTGAAGCCCGCAGGGCTTTGGAAGTCGCGGCGGCAGGCGGGCATAATGTGATGATGATCGGCCCGCCCGGCTCCGGCAAAAGCATGCTCGCCAAACGGCTCCCCTCCATTCTGCCGGACATGACCTTTGAGGAAAGCCTTGAAACCACCAAGCTCTATTCCATCGCAGGCACACTGCCGGCCGGCGTTTCGCTGATAAAAGCCAGGCCTTTCCGGTCGCCTCACCACACGGTATCGCCGGCGGGGCTCTCGGGCGGAGGAACTCTGCCGAGGCCGGGCGAAATTTCGCTGGCGCATAACGGCGTCTTGTTTTTGGATGAACTGCCGGAATTTTCCCGCACCGCGATGGAGGTGCTTCGCCAGCCGATTGAAGACGGCGTCATCACCATTTCAAGGGTGGCAGGCACACTCGCATATCCCTGCTCGATCATGCTTGTTTGTGCCATGAACCCTTGCCCGTGCGGCTTTTTCGGCCACCCCACGAAGGAATGCACCTGCCCGAAAGGTTCCGCCGCCCGTTATCTCGCGAAAGTATCCGGCCCATTGCTGGACCGGCTTGATATCCATGTTGAAGTGCCTCCCGTGGATTTTGACAAACTGTCGGGCGACGAAAAAAGCGAAAGCTCTGCGGATATCCGCAAAAGAGTCAATGCCGCGAGAAAGGTGCAGCAGCGCCGTTTTGAAGGCTCGGACATTGCCTGCAACGCGCATATGACTTCGGCGCTGACAAGGGAATACTGCAAACCGACGCCGAACGCGATGATCCTGCTTGAACAGGCGTTTGAAAAGCTGGGTCTTTCCGCAAGAGCGTATGACAAGGTTCTTCGCGTTGCCCGCACGGTTGCCGATTTGGACGGCAGCGAAATTATCGAAGTCCCGCATATCGCAGAAGCCATCCAGTTCAGGAGCCTTGACCGGAAGTTCTGGCAGAATTGAAGCCCGGCCGGCAAGCGAGCCGGCATCGTATTATAATGATTAATACAACTTCATGTGGGTGCTTTCACAGCTCTCACATTTTTTATTGTAAACTATTCGAAAACTGTGTATAATCAATTCGTATCGAATACAAGCATGAAATGAACGGAGGATTGTCTTATGAAGAAAAACGCAAAAAGACTGCTTTCATTGGCGCTGGCGCTTTGCATCGTTTTAACCTGCACATGCATCTCGCTTTCGGGGCGGACGGTTGCTGCGCAACAGGAAGCGGCTTCCGCCGATTCAGCGGAGGGAACCGCCGCAGCGGTCAATACCGCGGAGACCGCCGCTGCTCAGGAAGAAACGGCTGTGCCGCTAACCCTTGCCGCCGCTGCCGATATGTCTGCCGGCGCCGCGGTTCAAAGCGCGGGGACAAAAGCAATTGCGGACACGCTTGCCAAAAAGCAGGAAAGCAAAACCAATGTTTCGAAGGTCATTGACAGCATCACCGGCCCCCTCAAACACATAAAATTCTCCGGCGATAAAGATGAGCTCAAGCTCATGCTTGAAAAAGTGTTTGTAGACAGCTTAGGCACACTGGCCGACAATTTGATTAAATCCATATTGAAGGTGTTCCCCGAACGCAAGTTTGCCGATTATGAAGATTACAAGAGCGAAAACTTCCTTGAAGGAACCAAAACATATCAAACCGCGGCGGCTGCCAATGCCAAGTGGAATGTCGGTTATAAAAGCGTCAGCATTATCCCTGACGATGTTTTGACAAGCCCCTATTTCACCGCCGGATATTTCAACAACTACCTGGGTAAAAATCCCGTGACCGGAGTCCTTGACGACCAATGCTTCCGGGCAATCTGCGTTAATGACGGAACCGGCAGGGGTACGGCTGTTTTTGTTTCGCTCGACGGTTTTGCCATAACCAACGCAAATGTGCGGACCCTTCGCGCGCGCCTCGCGGATTTCATAAAGCAAAACAATATTGTCAGCCTGAATGTTACCACCACGCACTCGCATTATTTGATTGACACATCCGGGCTTGGTGTCAGCCTGCTCCCGTTTGTCGGCGAAAATATCAAGGCCGGTATCACGGGCACCCAGGATACCTTAAGCTCTACCAATAAAAAGTTCATGGAAGGCCTGTTCAGCAAAGGCGCCCAGGCAGTCAAGGATGCTTTTAATGCCATGCAGCCCGGCACTTTGTATTACCGCGCGACCGATATAGCCGAGATGATAAACGACAAGCAGACGCCGATTGTTTTCGACCCCAATGTCAACACCATCCGCTTTGTGCCGGACAACAAGTCGGCAAATGAAATTTGGCTTGTGAATGCAGGCATCCACCCGACAGGGTACGACCGCAATTCCACGCTGGTCTCCGCCGAATATCCGTATGCGATTGTAAAATACGCGAAGGAGCTTGCAGGCGCGGATGTCGCTTTCTATCAGGGCGCGCAGGAGGAAATTTCCAAAGGCGAAACCCCGGAGGGAGCAACCGATTTTGACAGAATCCAAGCGTTCGGCAAAAAAATTGTTGAGCGCATCATGACACCGGACAGTGAAGTGGCGCTTGAGCCTTACCTGAATGTTACGCACGCCGAAATCTTCCTTCCGATTGAAAATCCGATTCTTATGGCTGCGGCAAAACTGAATATTATCAACAGCACTTGCGTAAACACCACCGGCAAACTTGAGGATGCCCTGCTCGTTACCGAAATCGGCTACTGCGAATTCGGATCTAAGCTTGCCATCGCGCTTGCCCCCGGAGAATTGGCGCCGGAAATCGCTTTCGGCGGCGCAAAAACAGCCGCCGAATCTTGGAACGGAACCAGTTGGGATTATCCGTCCATGCAGAAACTCGCCGGAAGGAAACTGATTGTTTTCGGATTGACCAACGACGAAATCGGGTATATCATACCGGACAATGATGTTGCAACCACCCTTGCGGACTCCTTGGGCGGTATACTCGGCAAGGATGTTTTCGGGGAGAAAAACAGCCACTACGCCGAAATGCTGACCGTCAACCCCCATGCGGCGTCCTCCATTATGGACTATTTCACCGCCATGCTTAAAGATTATAAAGGTTAAATAACCTGCAGGGGACATAGATGATATCTGTGTCCCCTTATTTTTTTACGGGAGATGATTTTTTTGTTTGATTTTCTCGCGGCAAGGCAATCAAAGGCTTTAAAAAAAATCTTTACAGTCTTCTGTGATTATAAAGGCGTATCTAACAATCCTTTTGTCAAAATCACAGCAATTGCCGTGATTGTTTTTCAGCTGCTGGGCGTCGTCTTTTTTGACACGCCGGTTACACCCTACGGCCCCAAGGTTGATATGAGCAAGTTTACGCTTGCATGGGCCGATGAGTTTGACGGCGACAGTGTCAGCTGGTCTGACTGGAGCGGCCACTATACCTATGGCAGCGACGCTTCGGTCCGCAGAGGCGGCTACTTCCAAAGAGATATGGCGTCGGTGGCAAACGGCAATCTGACTATCAGAACGGATTATATTGAAAACGGACTTGGCGGAGGCGGTCCCGGTTATTACTCCTACGGCATGGATACGCGCGGCCATTATGAGCAGCTTTACGGTTATTTTGAATGCCGCTGTATTCTGCCAAAAGGCAGGGATCTTTGGGCGGCATTCTGGATGATTAATGACGGTACTTTTCATGAGGACGGGAGCGGCGCGGACGGTGCCGAAATCGATATTTTCGAAAGCCCGAACTGGGGCAAAAAGATTGAGCAAAACAGCGTTACCCATACCATCCATTTCGACGGCTACGGCGATGCTCATCAATCGGAAACGCAGGGCGCCTTTTACGCCAATAACCCGTATGAGGAATACAACACCTACGGCCTGGAATGGAACAAGGACGAGTATATCTTTTATATAAACGGCGTGGAGTCCGCAAGGACAAGCTTCGGCGTTTCGCAAAATCCGGAAATTCTCATCCTTTCGGTTGAAGTCGGCGGCAATAACGCCGTTCCGTCCGAAGCGGTGAAAAACAACACCTACCCCACCGACTATAAAGTGGACTATGTCCGGGCATATAAATACAAATGATTTTCCGCCGGACAGTTAAACGGCAAAAAGCACTTCGCCGTCCGGTGAAGTGCTTTTTTGATATATTTTATAATTATTGAACACAAGAATTATTTCGCCGGTTCAGCGGGTGTTTTTACGGAAAACAAACATCTTGCTCAGGATGTAATTCAATATCAGCACCACAACCTGCCCGACTACCTTCGCGATAATTTCGTTGGAACCGAGCGCGCTGACCATAAAAACAATAATAAACGTTTCGGCCATGAGAGAAAACACTCTTGACCCCGTAAAACTTGCCAGTTCCCTTGCGGCAATACCCGGCTGCCAAGTCTTGCTTTCAAAAACAAAAAGCTTGTTGGTAACAAACGCGAACGCAACAGCCAGCACCCAGGATAAAATGTTTGCGGCAAACACCTGCAGGGACTCCGAAAGATTGGGCACATGCTTCAGCCAGGCGTGCTTCGCCATCATTCCGGCCAGCCCCGGCGATGTTCCCGCAAACCAGCCGAACCGGTTGAAAAACCAAAGCAGCGCCGCATAGCTGCCGATGCTTACGATTGTCGTCAGCACGCCGAAGAATAAATAGGCTACCGTTTCACGGTTAATAAGCTTTCCGAAAAACCGGTTTTCACTGATTTTTCGGAACAGCTTGTTTTTTTCAAGAATACGCCAAAAATTATCCAGAAAATCACCCCGGTTAAAATTTATTGCGAAGGCTGAAAGAACCTTTTCCTCCGGAAAAAAAGCAAGCTTTTATGGAAAAACCCGTTCCCGTTCTTACACGCTTTTTTTAAACACAACCGCTTTGCTTAAAATATAGTTCAAAATAACAACCAGAACCGTAGCGGCAATTTTCGCAATAATATTGTTAACACTCAATACGCTCACCAGCAAAAGGATAACCGTCGTTTCAACAAACAGCGAAAACAGCCTTGAACTTAAAAATTTTGCCAGTTCCCGTGAAGCAACGGCCCATTTCCAGTTCTTGCTTCTGAAAACAAAGTGCTTGTTCGCGGCAAACGAAAATGCGAGGGCAAAAAACGCCGAGAAAATCTCCGCCGCGAAAGCTCTGAGCGAATCCGTAAGATTCGGAATATACTCAAGCCAAGGGTGTTTTGCCATCGCCTCGGTTAAACCCGGTGAATTGTCCGAAAGCCAGCCGTATTTATTAAACAGCCAAAGAAAAAAGCCAAAACATGCAAACCCTATAACGGTGGTCATCATGCCGACCGCAATATAGGCGATTGTCTCCCGGTTTAAAAGCTTGCCGAAAAACTTGTTTTCGCAAATTTTACGGTAAAGCTTGTTTTTTTCAATATAACGCCAAAAGTTTTCCAGAATAACACCTCAAACTTTTATATCAACTTTAAGCCCCAAAAGCTCTGAATATCTGTCAAGAACCGGCCGCACTTCATTCCGGATAAATTCTTCCGTCTGTTCCGGCGCCCTGCCGACAAAATCGGCCGGGTTCAGCAGCTGTTCAAGGTCTTTCAGGTTCATGCCAAACGCTTCGTCAGCGGCAATTCTTTCAAGCAGGTCATTTTTTCCGCCCTCTTCTTTGATGACCCTGCCGGCCGCCATGGAATGGGTGCGTATTTTTTCGTGAAGTTCCTGCCTGTCCCCGCCCCTTTTGACCGCGGCCATCATGATGTTTTCCGTCGCCATAAAGGGCAGTTCTTCCCGCAGATGTTTTTCAATCATTTTGGGGTAAACGACAAGTCCGCCGGCAATGTTGATATACAGTTCCAAAACCGCGTCCGTCGCAAGAAAAGCCTCGGCAACACTGATGCGTTTATTCGCGGAGTCATCGAGCGTCCGCTCAAACCACTGTGTCGCCGCGGTAAGGCACGGGTTGAGGGTATCTGTTAAAATATACCGTGAAAGGGAAGCTATTCTCTCGCTGCGCATCGGATTGCGTTTGTATGCCATTGCGGATGAACCGATCTGATTTTTTTCAAACGGTTCCTCGATTTCTTTCAGATTCTGCAGCAGCCGAAGGTCATTGGAAAATTTGGCCGCGGACTGGGCGATCCCGGAAAGCACAAACAGCACCTGGGAATCAAGCTTGCGCGGATATGTCTGCCCCGAGACGGGATAGCAGGAGGAAAAGCCTGTTTTTTCGGCTATTTTTCTGTCCAGCTCTTTCACTTTTTCCCCGTCGCCGTCAAACAGTTCCATAAAGCTTGCCTGCGTTCCGGTGGTGCCTTTTGACCCGAGAAGACGCATTTGCGAAAGCTGAAATTCGAGCTGCGGCAAATCCATCAGCAAATCCATCAGCCAAAGCGACGCGCGTTTCCCGACGGTTGTCGGCTGCGCAGGCTGAAAATGCGTATAGGCAAGGCAAGGCAAATCTTTTTTGTCAAGGGCAAAACGCGAAAGCACATCGATCAGGTTGACAAGTTTTTTTAAAATCAGCCGGAGCGCCTGCGTCATTATGATCACATCGGTATTGTCCCCCACATAGCAGGATGTCGCGCCCAAATGTATGATCGGTTTTGCCTTCGGGCAAAGCTCGCCGAACGCGAAAACATGCGCCATCACGTCATGGCGGACCAGGCGCTCTCTTTCCTCGGCTGTTTCATAATTGATATCCGACGCGTGCGCCTTCATTTCGTCAACTTGCTCCCGGGTTATATTCAGCCCCAGTTCCATTTCGCTTTCGGCAAGGGCTATCCAAAGTTGGCGCCAGGTTCTGAATTTAAAGTCGGGTGAAAAAAGATATTGCATTTCCGCACTGGCATAGCGCGAATTCAACGGGCTTTCATAAGTATCTTTCATTGCATGTTCAATCCTTTCATCTGAGAAGCAATTCAGTGAACAGCTTCATTTGGAGAGCCGGTCCGGCAGATCCGCCGCTTTCAGCCGGCCTGCCGCCACCGGACACAATTATATCCCTGCGCCGATTGCCTTGTCAAGCAAGCCCGCGGCTTCGGCCGTATTCTTTGGCGCCGCCGGTGTTGCATTTCCAAAAAGGTGTGGTAAAATAGAGCTGTATTTTGATAAAAAATGAGAAGAAGTGAAGCAGAGATGGCAAGTTCAAAAAAGAGCAACGGAAAAACCGGGCGGCGGAGAATCGGGCTGCTGGATGATCTCAGGGGATTTGCCGTCGTTTGCATGATTTTTTACCATGCGTTTTACCTTTTAAGCGAGGTTTTCAACTTCTCTTCCGGCAATTGGCTTTTTAAAGCTTTCATGCCCGCCCAGCCGTTTATCGCCGGCATATTTATAGCCGTTTCCGGTGTCTCTTCGCGCCTTTCCCGCAGCAATGCCAAACGCGGATTCAAACTGCTTGCCGTCGCGCTGGCACTCACATTCGCAACCGTTGTTCTTCTGCCGAAAATCGGGTTGAACGATTTCGGGATTTACTTCGGCATTCTGCATTTTCTTTCGGTCTCCATGCTTATTTTCGCGCTTGCAAAACCGGCGCTCAATCATATTAATCCGGCATGGGGTATCGTTTTATGCGCGGTGCTTTATATCCTTACGGCAAATATCCGTGAAGGTTATCTCGGCATTGCCCCGGACTTCAAGCTGATTATACCGGCCCCCCTTTATGACCTGCCTTACCTTTTCCCGCTCGGTATTTACGGCAAAAGCTTTCATTCCGCCGACTATTTTTCCCTTCTGCCGAATATCTTTGTTTTTCTTGCGGGCACCTATTTCGGTGTTTATGTAAAAGAGGGAAGGCTTCCCAAATGGACCTATAAAAGCCGGATTAAAATTTTCGGTGTGCTTGGCAAACATGCCTTGCTTGTATATATTCTGCATGTCCCGGTTATTTACGGGATCATCATTTGTGTCCGGTGGATAATCGGCAAATTTTAAAAATCAAACCTCCGCTGCGCTGTGTTTTAAACCTGTATATTTTTCACGAAGGCACGGAAAGCTGTGCCTTCGTTTTTATAGAGAATTTTTTTAAAACACGCTGTTTTATATATTGATTTTATGCAGAGTATGGTATAATATCATTAAAATAAGTGATACTGACCTCAATATATAGTATTCTGTTTTGCGCCGAAAAGAAAGGAACCCCTCTTTTATGAATGAGAAAGACGATATTATTATCGGCAGAAACGCAGTTCTTGAAGCGCTGAAAAGCGGCAGAACCATTGATAGCGTTCTTCTGTCAAAAGGCGACAGAAGCGGTTCGCTCGGCAAAATCGCCGGGGAATGCAAAGAACGCGGAATTGTTGTAAAAGAGGCTGATTCCCGCAAACTGGATTTCCTCTGCGGGCACAGCAACCATCAGGGGATCGTCGCCTTTGCCGCCGTCCACGAATACTCCTCGACGGAAGATATTTTCGATCTTGCCGCAAGCAGGAACGAACCTGCGTTTATAGTTATTTGCGACGAGCTGGAGGATCCGCATAACCTCGGGGCAATTTTAAGAACAGCCGAGGCGGCAGGCGCGCACGGAGTGATTGTCCCTAAAAGGCGCTCCGCTTCCTTAAGCTATGCGGTCGGCAAAGCTTCGGCCGGGGCGGTCGAATATATTCCGGTTGCAAGAGTTTCGAATATCTCGGCAACCATTGACGAGCTTAAAAAAAAGGGCCTGTGGGTTTTTGGGGCTGATTTGGGCGGAGAGCCTTGGTGCGGGCAGGATTACACCGGCCCTATCGCTTTGGTAATAGGCTCGGAAGGCCGCGGCCTCGGGCGGCTTATAAAAGAAAAATGCGATTATATCGTTTCTTTGCCGATGAAGGGTAAAATAAATTCCCTCAACGCTTCCGTCGCGGCAGGTATTTTAATGTTTGAAACTGCAAGGCAAAGGTCCGGCCTTTGCGCGTTCGGCAAATAAAGTTTATTGGTTTGGAGCGTGAGAATGTGAATATGAACGGAACCGGCGGAACGGATAATGATTTTGACCTGGATGAAATACTTGCGGAGGCCAAAGCATTCCAAAAATCCGCTGATGCGCCGGAAGACACGCAGGCAGTGTCAAAATCATGGACACAGCAGGATATTGACCGCCTTATTGCCGGCACCGCCACGGAGCCCGATGACAGCGATTCCGTGTTCGACGCGTCGGATTATTCGATTTACTTTCAACCCGAACCGGAGCCGGAGGAACCCGCTGAGGAACCGGGACCCCCGCCGTTGAAACTATATACCGCCGGCGGCGATGAACCCGCCCCGCAGCCGGCAGAACCTTTTTTTGCCCCGGATGCGAAACCTGTGCCGATAGATGATGACGAACCGGACGGCGGGCCCGCGGCTGAAGCGCCGCAGCCTGAAACGGTTTTCGAACCCATTATAGATCCGGAGCCGGCCGAAACCGTTATCGAGCCGTTTATTGAAACACCGGATGAACCCGTTACCAAGCCCGATATCAAACCGTCAGCCGGAACAGCGGTTCCGGACGGGGCACAAAACGAACCGATATCCGCCCCCGCATATTTTGACGAAGACCTTGCGCCGCTTAAATCAAGCGATTATCTGAGCGGTATGGAAACAGACGAAGCCAGGAAAAGGTTCCTGAATGTTTTTGAACTTGAAAAAACCGCAGAGCATGATATCTGCGATATAAACGACCCCATTGAAAAACCCGGTGTAATTCTTGAAAAAAACCGTTTTTCAAAAACCTCCGATCTTGAGCCGATGCCTGTGGTTATCCCCGCCGAAGATATTTTGCGCTCGGCCGGCGGAGAGGAAAAAACCATTATCAATACCGGCGGCGCGCAACCTTTAAAAAGCGGCGCCGCCAAAGAAACAGACGGAGTTGTCGAGGGGCAGATCATTCTGACCGGTTTCGAAAGCGAAGATCTTCAGGCGGAAAGCGTCAGCGAAGAAACGGTTGAAACCGATTTAATAACCCGCCGCAGAGAAAAGGCGAAAAACTTCAAACTGGTCGGCATACCCCAAGACGGCGATCTTCCCTATCACCCCGAGAGAGGCAGCGATATCTTTAACGACGGCAAAGAAGATGCCGACGGCGACGGGCGCGCGCCCGCGGCAGGCAGCAAGAAACTTGAATACAACTTCCCGGAACAAAGAAACCGGATATATTCTTACATAAAAGCCGAGTGCAGCCGCTCGTCCGTTCGCATCGCCATACTGCTTTGCGTTTTGCTGGTGTATTCCGCCATGATGGCTTTGCCCACGCTTTTAAATGCAGCTTCCGTTGAATCGGCAGCTTTTTCAACCGACACTGCGGCATATCTGATTACAAACTTTATATTGCTGTGTGTTGCGGCGTTTGCCTGCATACCCTGCATCGCGTCAGGGTTCAAATCTTTGGTTAAGCTCAAACCCGACTGCAACGCCGGCGCGGCGCTTGCCGTCACTTTCGCGGCAGTGCAAAATCTGCTTGTTGTTTTTCTGCATCAAGCCACCGGTTTTTCCGCCGTGTACTCGGCAGCCGCCGCCTTTGCGCTGCTGCTGAATGCTTTCGGCAGCAAATTCAGCAATGCCGGCACATTGGATAATTTTGAGTTTTGCGCCTTTAAATCCCCGCAGGACCTTTACAGCATAAAAGAAATTGAAAACAACGCCGAAGCGTTTGAAATCGGAAGAGGAATTTTGATGGGCAATCCCTCCATCCTGTATTCCTGTAAAACCGGGTTTCCGTCGGGTTTTGTTGAAAATTCAAAAAGCGTGGGGTTGGCGGAAATCTTCAGCCGGCTGCAGGTTCCGATAACAGCAGGCGCCGCGCTCATCATCGGCCTGATTGCCGGTTTGATAAACAAAAGCTTTTTGGCAGGCTTCTCCGTTTTCACCGGCGCGATGTGCCTCGCTGTGCCTGCCTGCTCTCTTTTATCCTCCGGCTTTTCCCTCAGAACCGCCAATAAAAACCTCAATTCCGTCGGCGCAATGATATCCAACCAGGATTCCGCCGAGGACTGCGCCAAAAGCAATGCCGTTGTTATCGACAGCGCGGACCTTTTTGACGGTTCTCTGTGCGCCATGCACGGCATGCGGGAATACAAAAATTTCCGTATAGACGATGTCATTCTTTACACCTCGGCAATTATTATAAAGTCGGGCGGGCCGCTGACGGATATCTTTGACAAGGTTATCAACGGCAAGCGGGATCTTCTGCCGCCTGTCAAATCCCTGTCCTATGAGGACCGGCTGGGTTTAACCGCCTGGATTCACGGGCAAAAGGTATTTCTCGGCAACAGGAGCATGCTCGTCAACCACAACATTGAGGTCCCGCCCAAAAGCGATGAGGATAAATACAAGCACGACGGGCGCAAGGTGATGTACCTGGCGATCGCGAATAAAGTCGCGGCGATGTTTGTTGTCAGTTATGCCGCGGATTCCTCCCTGCTGCCGTATATCAAAAATCTCGAAAACAACGGCATTCAGCTCCTGGTAAGAACCTGCGATTCCAATATTACCGAAGACCTGCTGGCTGATTGCTTCGATATGCAGGAAAACTATATGAAGGTGATCGGCGCCACCGCAGGCAGGATTTTCAAGCGTTACCGGGACAGAGTGGACGAAACTTCTCCGGCCAGGGTCCTTCACGACGGCTCATCGCTCTCCCTTCTGAAAAGCATCGCGGCGGCAGGCAGCTTAAGTTTCAGGAACCGTCTGGCCCAGATCCTTCAAACCGTCAGTATCGGGACCGGACTTTTGGGGCTGCTGATATTGGTCTGCATGCAGAAGGCCGACATGGCAGGCGCGCTGCAGATTATACTGTTCCAGGCCTTTTGGGCGGTTGTTACGATGGCCGCGGTTTATCTGAAAAAAATTAAATAAAGATACCCC
>CAYOAW010000069.1:0-1097 GCA_964402095.1 uncultured Eubacteriales bacterium
CCGACGCAGGTGCAGGCGCAGATTATTCCGATTCTGCTGGCAAAGCGGGATGTTATCGTCAAATCTCAAACCGGCAGCGGCAAAACGGCGGCGTTCGGCATCCCGGTTTGCCAACTGATAGACTGGGACGAAAATAAACCGCAGGCGTTGGTCATTACACCGACAAGAGAACTTGCGATTCAGGTCAAAGAAGATATTTTCAATATAGGCAGATTTAAAAGGCTGAAGGTCGCTGTAGTTTTCGGGAAGTCGTCTTTTTATAATCAGGAAAAAGAGCTGAAACAAAAAACACATATCGTGGTGGGCACACCGGGGCGGATTATAGACCATCTTCAAAGAGGAACGCTGGAAACGGCGAAAATACGATACCTCGTCATCGACGAAGCGGATGAAATGCTGAATTTGGGCTTTATCGAACAGATAGAGGCCATCATAGCCGCCCTGCCGCATGAACGGGTAACGGCGCTGCTGTCAGCCACCATGCCGGCGGATATAAAGGCGCTGTGTGAAAAACATATGAAAGAGCCGGTGTATATTGAAGCGGAAGATGAAAACCCGACAGCGGACAGAATTCTGCAGGAACGGTATACGGCGGAGCCTGAAAACAAAATTAATCTGTTGAAGGATATACTGACCGTAGAAAACCCGGACAGCTGCATGATATTCTGCAATACCAAACAGGCTGTGGATACGGTGACCCGCGAACTAGTCCGTGCCGGTTTCGGCTGCATGAAAATTCACGGCGGGATGGAACAGTGGGACAGGCTGGCTGTGATGAACGGCTTCAAGAAAGGTGCTTTCCGGTATTTAACGGCAACGGATGTGGCGGCGAGAGGCATCGATATAGAGAATGTTTCACTGGTTATTAATTACGATATCCCCGAAAACGGGGAGGGCTATACGCACAGAATCGGGAGAACCGGACGGCTGAATAATACGGGCAAAGCGGTTACCTTTGTTGCAACGGATGAAGAATTGATTTTGGATAAAATACGGGCGTATACCGGCAAAGAAATTGCGCTCAAGGAAGCGCCGGGCAGTGAGGCAGTCGGCAGCGCCCGGGCGGAATTCATCCGGAAAACAAACGCCGCGCCGGA
>CAYOAW010000069.1:1197-10988 GCA_964402095.1 uncultured Eubacteriales bacterium
ACCATGCAGAAACCGGTTTTGCTGGATATACTCAATGTGCTGATTGAAATCCGGAAATATCATAAGTCCGATGACGTTGAAAGCTATATTTTGAAAGCGCTTTCGGGAGGAATAATTGACGGGAAAACAAAACGGATGTTTGAAAAACTTCTCTAAATTATAGAGCGAGATTAGAATACATGCCGGCATAAAATATTTTTGAAAGGCAAGTGCAGAATGGATTATAAAGTACATATCGGTTACGGCTTTCATGTCAACTGCTACCACTCCTACCGCGGGGATACCAACGACGAATTGGGGTTTGGCGGTGACATACGCATTATCCGCAAAATCATTGAGCTTCTGAATAATCTCAACGAGAAAGGCGTTCCGGTTAAAGGCACCTGGGATTTTGAAAACGCCTATTCGCTGGAGGAGATTCTGCCCCAATATGCTCCCGATATTATCACCGGTGTAAAGGACCGCGTTAAAAAATACGGCGACGAAAATATTATCATGGGCTATAACAACGGCGCTCTTTCTGCCATGACGAAGGAGGAGTTCACTGCGTCCATCGAGTGGGCAGTTACTAACTCAAAAGGCTCGGGGCTTGAAGATGTCTTCGGCGAATGCGAAAAAATTGTCCGCCCGCAGGAATTTATGTTTACCCCGTCGCAGGTAAGCCTTTACAACGAGCTTGGCATAAAGGCGGTCTGCCTTTATTACAGCTGCGTGCCTTTTGACGCGTTCCGAACCATCATACCGCAGTTATCCGATGAAAAGGCGTTTAATCCGGTCACCTATACTTATAAAGGCGAAAGCATGTTGGTCTTGCCTACCTACAGCAACTGTGATGTGATTGACGCGGGTTCTTTGCGCTGTTTGGCGATGGATTTACACAGCAAACAGCTCAGCGGAGAGATTAACAATGATGTCTTTATTTTTATTAATATGGATGCCGACGCTAACTTTTGGGAACCCTTCAATCTGCCGTTCCCGTTAAACCGTATTGCGAATACGGACGGTATCCGCGGACTTGTCAATGAAGTTGCCGATTTGGAATTTGTCGAATTCAACACACCCGGCGGTTATCTCAAAAACCATAAGCCGCTGGCCGATATTGTTTTCACACAGGATACGGCGGACGGTAGCTTTACCGGATATTCAAGCTGGGCGGAAAAACCGTTTAACCGGCAGATTTGGACTCGCCTTGAACGGGCGCGAGCATACGCGAAAGCCGGTAAATCCGATTCCGGTTCTCCGTCATTTGAAGACCGTGTGATGCTGCTTTCCACTACACATTTCGGCCTTGCATCCCCGATGCTGAATGTGCAAAGGGAAAACAGGGCGCTGGAGCTTTCGGAGCGTATGGTGCAAAAAGAACTGGCAGCGCAAAAGGGAAACAGACAGCTGACATTGGTTAACCCCGGCCTTTCAACGCTTGTCACCGCGCAGATTTCATTCGACGCGGGTTTTGCTGCCGATGCAGCACGGCTCTCGGCGGCGGCAGCGGGGTTAAAGTCTTTCGGCATGGTGCCGATGGACTACCATGCCGACGGTTCGGTGGAAACGGCTTTTCTTATATGCCGGTTTGAAACCGCTGAAGAAAAATATGTGATCTCCATCGAACAGGGCGGGCCCGGCGAAAATACAAAAGCAGCTCCGCGGCGTATTGCTTCGGAAAACTTAAAAGTAAACATATGCGAACACGGAGAGGTTCTTTCGGTATATTATAAGGATAAAAAAATCGGCGGCAAGGATTTTATCCGAAGTTTCCTTGATTATAATGATCAAAAATATTATTTTGGTGAAAAGCAGCTTCAGCCGCTGAAATGCGCGGGCAGTGCCGCGGGAACCCGGATTGCCGGCGAGATCCATTTGCCGCAGGAATTGGAGGCAGGCGTTTTTTCTGTCGATTTGTTTACGGTTAAGGAAATTGACTGCGTATTTTTGCAGATGCGTGTCAAGTATCCTTACACCAAGGAGGAATATTCCGTTTCCACTCAGTCAAGTGCGCTTGGGCGCAATATCGACGCAAAATGGCAGCAAGCGGTTCCGCTTCAAATTCAGCCGCGTTTTAAACACGGTATATCGGTTGTTAAGCGCAATTTTATGAATGATGTTTCCGCTTATCCCGTTTCATCTTTCGGAGAAAGCATGCCGGAAAACAGCAGCCTTGACTCTTTTAACAATCATCTGACAAACGGAATGGTTGGGTTAAGCGACGGAGAAACCGGGCTTATTCTTGCCAATGCGAAACAGGTGCTTTGTTCGATGGCTCACTGCCCTATGCGGCTGAAGAGGTGTGACGGCAGCGATACGGTCAGCATGAATCCCTTTGGCACTTATTACGGGAAGCAAAGGGTTCATCCGTCACGCAGCAACGGCGCTGTGAGGGAGTCTTTTGTCGTTATCGCACCGCAGGCAAGGTCCATTGCGCCTGCGTACAACGGGGTTGAAGAAAACAGCGTGATGGCGTTATTTGCGTATGAAGGGCTTCTGCCGGATGAGGCAGCTCTTTCGGATATTGCCGGCTTTGCCGACGGCGCCGCGGTTTTGGCCGGCGAAAATTCACCCGTGCATCCCTGTATAAAGGATAATATCCGTTTTAAGGCAATAAAGTATAATAAAGTGTCAAGCGGAGAGTTGAAATCGGTTATGTCATCAGGGGTTGCAACCGGTAGACTGAGAACCGCGCGGATTGCCGCAAGCGCAATCGGAAATATCGTTTTATCTCAAATAAAGGCGAGAAAAGCAGATACAAAATTTCGGGGAGCAAGAAAATGAAAATAAATAAGGGCAAGCCCAAAATCCGCAAGCTCGGCACCGGTGACTGCGATATGGTGGAAACGACTCCCCTTGTTATAAACGGCCGGTTATTCCGTTTTGAATATGTGCGGGACAATTACCGCCCGAATAAGACCGGCAAATCATACTTCCGATTTAAAGATATTGAAACAAACGCGGTTACAGCGCCGTTTGCCGTTGGTTACCACTTCGGCAGCGCGTATAACGACAACGGAACCGTCTATGTTTTTGGTGTGCCGAAAATCGGCGGGGAGATCATGACCGTGTTTCGCTCAAAAGACCTGGCGAACTGGGAGCAGAAAGATATTTTTAATCTTCCGGGTTGGCGGCTTTTCAATAACTCCGTCTGCGAAAGTCCGGACGGGTTTACCATGGCTTTCGAGATCGGCGCGCCGGCGGAAGAATGCGGGCACCCGTTTACCATCCGTTTTGCAAAGTCGGCGGATTTATGGAACTGGGCGCTCACACCGTCCGGCTGTGTATATTCAAAAGACCGCTACACCGCGTGCCCGTATATCCGCTATCTGCCGCAGGACGGGTTTTATTATATGGTTTATTTGGAGGCGATGCCCGGCTGGGGATATGTGCCGTATATTGCCCGAAGCAAAGACCTTGTTGATTGGCACCGCAGCCCGGTGAATCCGGTGATGATGTTTGACGAAAACGAGGATAAAAAGCTAGGTCATCATTTCTTTACCATTGAGGAGCGTGAGCGGATAGCCGGCGCACTGGATATTAACAACAGCGACTTTGATATGTGCGAATTTCTCGGGCGAACAATCATTAACTACAGCTGGGGCAATCAAACCGGTTTGGAGTTTTTGGCGGAGGCCGTCTATGAAGGTTCTGCTGCCGAGTTTTTACAGGGTTTTTTTGAGGAATGGGAAGGCGGAGTGCCCGGCTGACAGCCCGGAGCAGGCTGTATAACGGGTATTGCGAAATCAGTTTATGCAAGCTTTATGCAAACTTTGCAAAACTGTTGAAGATTATGCTAAAAACAGTTATAATAAGTTTATCTTTTAAACAGAGGAGATGTTGTTATGGGCGAGAAAAACATTAAAAACAAAAACGTAAAGAAAAAGAAAAAAACAGAGATAGCATCGTTTACCGCTACAGCCGCACCGAGCCAGCCTGTGGTGCAGCCGGAACTTATCAAGAAAAAGAAAAAGCCGATGTGATCCGATTGCCGAAAGCCGGCAACGGCTGAATTAAACCGCTGAAACAGCAAGATGATTTAACGGGAGCTGCCGTTGATTTTTTGAAATGATTGACGGAAAAGCCGGCCCGCGCTGTTTTTGTGTGTGCCTTGCATCCGAAACAACGCAACGCAAAAGCGCCGAAGGCGGGTTAAAGATCATTGCACCGGAGATAATTTGAAGGAGATGCTTTTATGCCGGCAAAAAAAACCATATACACAATTGCTGTTTCCCATCTCGATACCTCCTGGCTTTGGGATTTGGAAACAAGTATCAGTGAGTATATTCCCAACACTCTCTTCAGGAATTTTCCGCTTTTTGACAAATATCCGGAATATACTTTCGCGTTTGAAGGTACTTACCGTTATGAGCTGATGGAAGAGTATTATCCGGACGCTTTTAAAAAGCTTAAGGAATATATTGCTGCGGGGCGTTGGGTGCCGGTAGGCAGCGCTTATGAAAACGGCGATGTGAACACGCCGTCTCCCGAGGCTCTTTTCAGGAATATACTTTACGGCAACAGCTATTTTCGGGAGAAGTTCGGTAAGGTGAGCAACGATATTTTTCTGCCCGATTGTTTCGGATTCGGCTGGGCGCTGCCGTCCATTGCGAGGCACGCGAACCTGAAAGGCTTTTCCACGGGCAAACTTTCCTGGGGCGGAGCATACGGGGCTCCGTTTGATTTGGGCAAATGGTATGGCGTTGACGGAAAGTTTGTTTACGCAAATATAAGGCCGGGGTCTTATTCAAGGAGTTTAAACAAAGTCCGTGAAGACACAAGCATTTCATCAAAATTAAAAGACAATGAAAAATTCTGTTTGCCGATGACCTGCGCGTTTTACGGCACAGGCGACAGAGGCGGAGCTCCCGGCGAAAGCTCGGTTAAAGTTGTTGCGGAAGAGATAGCAAGGAATGGCAGCAGCGAAGTTGATATCAAATCAATCAGCTCAAACGAGCTGTTTGAGATAATGGACAACGAACTGTCACCCGAGCAAAAGGAAAACCTGCCCACATGGAGCAACGAACTATTGCTTACTAACCACGGCGTGGGCAGTTATACATCAAGGTCTGTGGGCAAACGCTGGAACAGACGCGCCGAGCAGCTTGCCGACGCGGCGGAAAGAAGCGCCGTCGCGGCCGAGTGGCTCGGCTTAAACGAGTACCCGCACAATGCTTTAAACACCGCATGGAAGCGTGTGATTGCGCACCAGTTTCACGACGATATAACGGGCACGTCTTTCCAGGTATGCTACAAACGCAACTGGAATGATTATATGCTTTCGCAAAATCAATTCGCGGAGGAATACCGTTCGGGAAGCGCTGCGCTTGTATCACAGATGAATACATCGTTTGTCAAAGGTGTTGCGGTGGCTGTTGCCAACCCCGTGCAGGCTGAAGGCCTTCGCTGCGAAACGGTTACCGCAAAGGTTAAACTGCCCCAAGACACAAAATATGTAAAAGTGCTTGATTCAGCCGGAAAAGCTGTCCCTTCACAGATCGTTTCAAACGGAAAGCACAGCATCGAAGTCGCCTTTGCGGCAAGTGTTCCGTCTGTCGGCATTGCGGTTTATGACATTCAGCCATCCGAAAAACCGTATGAAGACATGAACGCGCTGCGTGTTTCCTCCACATCAATTGAAAACAGCAATTTACGGGTGAAACTGAACCAGGCCGGAGATATATGCGAAGTTTATGACAAAAGGCTTGGGATTAATGTGCTGTCCGGCTCTGTTGCCATGGCGGTTTTTGATTATAAAGGCAGCAAAGCCTGGCCGGCCTGGGAACTGACTTATGATGAACTCTGCGTGCCGCCGCGTGAATACGCGCGCAACGCAAAAATGAAAATACTTGAATTCGGCCCCGCAAGGGCGGCTGTTGAAATAACAAGAACAGCGGGAAAATCGAAATTCAAACAGATCGTTTCCCTTGACGCGGCAGGCGAAACCGTAAGAGTATATAACGAAGTGGACTGGCGTTCGACATCAAGCCTGTTGAAAGCTGTATTTCCGCTTGCAGCATCGAACCCTGTCGCGAGTTATGATTTGGGGCTGGGTGTTATCGAGCGCGGCAACAATACGGCAAGCCTTTATGAGGTCCCCGCGCAAATGTGGGCGGATATCACAAAACTTGATAAAAAATGCGGCGTTTCCATCTTCAGCGACTCAAGAGCCGGTTGGGATAAACCCGATGACAATACTTTGAGGCTGACAGCCGTCCATACACCTTCTTACAGTTTCCGCTGGGAATGCTCGCAGCATCTGATGGATTTGGGGCTGAACAGGTTTTCTTTCGGTATTTTCAGCCATTCGGGCTCCTGGCAAAACGGAACCCAGACAGCGGCGCAAAATTTCTGCCAGCCTATGGCGGCTTTTGTAACACAGGCGCATAAAGGCAAATTGGGCAAGGAGTTTTCATTTGCAAAAATAAGCGACAACGGTGTTATTATCAGGGCAATCAAAAAAGCAAATCAAGGCAGTGAAATAATAGTCCGTTTTAACGAAGGGGAAGGCACAGCGAAACAGAACGTTAAGTTTTCAATCGGCAACGGTATTGAATCAGCCAGAGAAGTTTATGCATCCGAGGAGTATGCAGGGGATGCAACGGTAATGAACGGCGAACTGGCCTTTGATATTGCCGCCTACGAGCCGAAAACTTTCGCGCTGACGCTGAAGAAACCTGATATCAAAACGCAGCCGGTTTTGATGAAACCGCTCGACCTGCCATATAACAAGACAGCCATTACCGCGCAGGAAAATGCGGAACTGTCGGATATGCCGCAAACGCTTTCTGTCCCGCGGGAAATTATCCCGGATACTGTTTTAAGCGGCGGCGTGAAATTTAATATCGGCCGGGGGGATAAAAATGCCGTAGCCTGCCGCGGCCAAGTGATTGCGTTGCCTGAAAACTGCACACGGCTTTATCTGCTGGCTTGTTCGAAAGACGGGGACCGAAAAACTATTTTCAAATTGGACGGCAAAGACAGGGAAATTCTTATTCAGGATTGGACTGAGGCAATAGGCGCCTGGGATCTGATAAGCTTAGGTGAAACCGGTTATATTAAAAAAGATGTTCTGGCCTGGAACGCAACGCACGCGCATTCGCAAAACGGCGATGTGGTCGGGAAGCACATTTATTTCTTTAAATACACCATTGATATCCCCGAAGGGGTCAGGGAAATAACGCTGCCGAAAGTGGAGGAAATTATTATCCTTGCCGCAACAGCATGTTCCGGCGGCGCAGAATTCACACCGGCGGCGGAATTGTATGACAGCCTGGAAAAACGGGCGTTCGACTATAAAATTACAAGGGATGAATATATAAAAGCAAGTCCGTCAGCTGTTGAACAGTTCCTTCAGACCAAGGTGGACAGAAACAAATCCATTACCGCTGATGCTGTTGTTGTCAACGGTACTTTTCAGATTTCTGATTTCTATGCCACCATTCGCACGATATTACGGCTTGGCAGATAAATCATGCGAATGGCTGATAAGAACAAAAACCAAAAAGAGCAGGGCTGTTAAAGGCTCTGCTCCTTTGGTATAGGGCAGCATTGGTTCAATGCTGCGATTTATCGGGAGGGAAAAATATGCAGGAACTTCCAAGCGGATACAAAGGCAAAATACTTTATACGGCGGACTGCACCCGCGAACTTCCCGCGGACAGTTATTTTGAAAACGGAGCAACAAAGGTTGCCGAAACGCCCGTCGGGCGTTACCGCGAAGCCTGCAATGAGCCGCTGACCAGGTTCGGTTACCGCTTTCAAATCGAGCATCCCGGAAAACCGCACATGGCGGTCATCACCTATCCGGATGATAAACGGCGCTATATGTGCGTCAACGACGGCACCTGTTACGATTTAACTACCGGTGTGTTCACCGGCGGAGTCTACCCCGTTACACATACTATGCAGCGCATTGAAAATATTTTTTGGCCGCGTTGGAAAGACTGCAGCATTGTTTTTATGACCTGGGGGTACGGTGAACCCGCCGCGGTGCAGGGCTTTTCTGTTTATGAACTGGACGAGTTGCCGCCGGCGCAATTACCCGGGGCCGTGGCACACGGCGGAAGGTCACTCGGCGTTCAATATGAAGACCCTTGCGGCAAAGGCGCGAGTGAGGGCGCAAAAACATTCGATGAGTGGCTTAAACGGCATATAACCTATTTGCATCATACGGGGCAAAACCTGCTTGTGTACCCGATCAACTGGTACCACGGGCCGCAGTTCCCGTCCAAAACGCAGCCGGCTGACGCGTTCGATGTGTTTGTTGCCGAAGACCGCAAGCAGTACAGCCGTTCCACCACGCACCCGCCCGATTGGATTTCCGTTTTGCTGGAGCGCTTTGAAAAAGAAAACCTGGAGTTTACCGGTTCCATGACCTTGTTGCGGCTCGGCAATCTGCTCAAGAATATGAATATCGACCTTAATGCCATCAAAGCGGGCAAAGAAACGTACAACAACATGCTTTGGAACGACGAGGTGCAGTCCTCCTGCGGGGACTGGACAGCCATTTACAACGCGCGCAATTACAAAGAAAATGTCCGCTGGCAGGAAGAGAAAAAGGATATGGCCGATTTCCCGTTTGCCTACGGCGAAAAACGCGGCAATTTTCACGGCGGGCCGATGTTTAACCCGCTGCACCCGGAGGTGCAGCGGCAGATATTGGAATATATCGAAGAAATCGGCATGATGTACGGCAAATACAAAGCGTTCAAAGGTATTTCCGTCAATGTCTGGCATGCCACGCTGATATGGTTCGGCTCCCTGCACGCGGGCTATGACGATTACACCGCGGCTCTTTTCGAAAAAGAAACGGGCATTTCAACCCGTGTAAAACCCGATGATCCCAACCGTTTTTCAAAGCGGTATGAGTTTTTAACCTTCAAATGCCGCAAGGCCTGGGTGGAATGGCGCTGCATAAAAATCAGGGATTTCGTCTGTGCAATCCGGGACGCTTTGCGCCGCGGAAACCCGTCGCTGACCCTGGCGCTCAATTTTTGGAACGAGACATCCAAACCGCAGATTTTCGGCGGCCCGAACGCGCAGAGCCAGTACGGGGCAAGGGTGAACGATTATGACTTTTTCAAAGACGGCGGGGCCGACCTGCTGTTTTTAGGCAAAGAGGACGGCATTGAGATTTCCGTCGAAACCAACCATCAGCGCGACCGCGGCTGGGACACAAAGGGCATTAACGCGCCGCTTGAAGCCGGCTTTATGTTCCGTGACCACGACTTTTTAGACTCCGCAAGGAGCGATGCGTTAAAAAAGGCCGCTGTGCCGGCCGGGTTTGTTTTTAACTGCTGGGTGGAAGCCTGGGGCGAGCACAAGTGGTTTTCCTGCGAGCCGGACGACCCGAACCTGCCCGAAGCGGCAAGGATGTATGACGGCGAAGCGGAGTATGTCCACCGGATGAACTCCTATTATCCGGCTGATGGATTTTGGTGGGATTCCCAGCTGCGCATCACCTCGGCTTTCCCGCCTGCCGCCCATTTTAAAGAGCATTACGCGCATGCCCTGGCGGAATATGACGCGCTTAGCATTACGCGGGGCGGGCTTTACCTCGACAAAGCCCACAGTGCCGAAACGCTCGAATTCGCCTCGGCTTACAGGGCTTTGCCGGACAAAAAGTTTGAAACTGTCGGCGAAGATACCGACCCTGTGGCGGTGCGGAAATTAAAGTTAAACGAAAGGTTATATTTTTATATCGTGAACAGGGAACCGTATGAAATCGCTGTTTCGGTCAGTTTTAACAAGGATAAAATTACCCTGACCGACATGTCGGATTTATCCGTTATTGAATGCGCCGGTAC
>CAYOAW010000069.1:11088-12500 GCA_964402095.1 uncultured Eubacteriales bacterium
AGAAAATATATGGTGAAAAATTTTTTTGCATCAATTTTATCACATATCGTTGTAGGTTTTATTTGTTATGTAAGCGAACTCTATGTGTACGGGACTTTTATGAGCGACAGCGGCACGCTTTATGAACCCCGCTACACGGTTATTTTCTGTATTTTAGCCGTTGCGCAATTTATCGGGGTGATTTCACTCTATTATTTATCCGGATATCTTTTTATAAGACCCGCAAAAAGCAGAGTCAAAACATATATTTCTGTCTGGTATATTTCTTTTATTATTATTTCCATTTTTACATTTATATCAGTGAGTAAGGTTCAGTATATCAACAACACCCTTTCTTTTGTATATTTGATTTGCGCTAACCCGATTTCTTACGGAATTTTACTGGGGCTCGGTTATTTAAGTTCAAACATTTCGGTTATTGGGGATTCACTTGTATATCATATCTTATATTGGATTTGTATGGCTTTTTCATTACTTGTCCCGTCAGGCGCATTATGGCTCGGTATGTTCAGCAGCAAGAATAACCGGGAAAAACTGAAAAAGTCATCGTCAAAATCAATACTTCCGCAAGCTGTCACGGATGATGACAGCCCGGACGAAACCCCGCCGTCCGTTCTGGCAGAAGAAAAATTATAAAAAATATAAACAGCAGAGGAATAAAAAATGAAACATCTGAATTTTAACAGCGACGGCAAATTCCGCATCTGCCAGGTGACAGATATCCATCTTTGCGGCGGGGAACGCGCGGCGACGGATGCAAAAACACTTGAACTTATCCGCAACGCCAGCCTTTCCGAAAAGCCGGATCTGCTCGTTGTCACCGGCGATATGTCAAACAACAGGGGCAATGACGAACGCTTTAAAATGCTGGCAGATGTCTGTGCCGAAACAGGAACCTTGTGGGCGTGCATCCTGGGCAACCACGACGGTACGGAAAAGGATGACACCCTGGACAGAAAAGCGCTCGGCGATTTTATCCCGACCCTGCCGAACAGCCTGTTTGAAAAAGGCCCCGATGAAATCGAGGGGTACGGCAACTATTTTATCACGGTCGGCAAGCCGGAGGCGCCGTCCTGGGCGCTGGTGTTTATCGATTCCAACAACCGCCGCGATTATCCCGGAAAAGACGGAAACCCGGAAAGCGGGTATGACTATATCTACCGCAATCAGATCGACTGGTATATCAAAGAATCGGAAAAGCTGGAACAGCAATATGGGTATAAATTAGGGGAATTGGCCTTTTTTCACAATCCTTTGCCGGAGTATAATGATGTTTGGAGTTATAACGAATGCGCCGGACAAAAGAATGAGTATATCTGCTGCCCCAAAACCAACACAGGGATGTTCGCGGCGATGGTGGACAGGGGAGCCATGCGCGGCGTGTTTGTCGGCCATGACCATATCAACGATTT
>CAYOAW010000070.1:0-10769 GCA_964402095.1 uncultured Eubacteriales bacterium
ACGCAAATGCTTTATCCGTTCGCACTTTTTGTTTTCTCAATATTCCTCATTGGCAAGCCATTTTTTAAATGGCTTATTCCCATTATCTGCGCAGCCTATTTTATTCCTGCTGTTTATACTTCTGAAGTTTTTTTCGAAGCTTTGCATAAAGGCGCAATTCTATATGTTCCGTTAATACTATTGTTCGTGTTCCTGGATATGATGAAGAAACATATTAACCCCGGCAGCAAAAAGAAAAAGCAGTCTGCGCATGAATCAAATTTCTCAATACTGTATATTATCAGTTGCCTTGTTAGCGCCGGATCATATATCTTGACATTGTTCCGGGGTAGATCATATAACGAAATGTTTTTCGGCACTGGTCAAAAGCTGAATCAGTATTTTTTAGCTTGCATCTTAATTGTTGCCCCCACATTGTGTGGTGTCTGTGCCGTTCTGTATAATGCGCTTAAAAACGGTTATCCTAAAAAAATATTTCAAGTTTTCGCGATAGCACCGCTCCTCCTCTTGCTGATTTCCAGAAGCAATTACTACGGAATCTGGATTCCTTTTTTGGTGATTTCTTTATTTTTAATCGTATTTTACAGCATTTGGCAGAAAAGCCCTGCCATACTTGCAGCAACCTGCACTTTTGGTCTTTTTTTTGAGAAACATAAATTTTTGTTATTCTTCGTAATAATGACTACTGCATCTTTGTCAATGGTCGACTCCTCTTATTTGTCAAGTTCCTTCCAAACGGTATTTGAAAATTTACCGTATTGAGACATCAGTATCTTTTTCGCATAACCGATACCGGTAATAACGTAGAATTCTGATGAAAGGAGAAGCTGTATGACCTGTTCTGATACAAACATGTTGCTACAAAAAAATTCACGGTACTTTGGATACTATGAGCTCCCCATATTTTCTTTCCTCCTTTTTGAATTTTTTGTAATGATACCAGATAAAGTTGTGGATTCTATCGCAATGGCGTCCTACCTTATCACTTACAAATTCGGTTTTGCATCCAAAGCACTTGTAGGATCTATATTCTCTTTGTTTACAGACATCATAACCTCTAATGCCATATATAATATGGCTGTTATAGCTTTTATGATTCTCATCGCTTTTATATCTTCGCTGCTAGGAACAGTAATACGTAGAAGCCGATCAGAAGTGAGACCTTCAGTAATATTGTTCGTCATACTTTTTTTATCTTCTCCTCTATCTGTAACCTATTTACTCGGAATGTATTTAGGACGATTTGACACCTATTGGATAATCATCACACTGGTATCACTATTATTTTTAAAAAAACCTTTTTTAAGATGGACAATTCCTTTGCTTTGTGGTATTGCCATATCTGTGCATCAGGGGTATATGTTCTCATACATGCCATCTTTAGCGATTCCGTTGTTATATGAAATATATAAAAATAAGTATTCAAAAATAAATATAGCTGTTTTTCTATTGAGTTGCTTTTCTGCGATATTGCTTTTTATTATCTTTCAGGTATCCCCTAGCAAAGTTCCCTTCGATAATGCCCTATATTTTTCTGACTATCTTTCAAATTTTGCGGATTTCAAAGTATCGGTGGTTATGCTTTATAATGTATATTTTGCCAACTTTAAGGAAAGTTTTTACGGTTATGTCCAGCCGCTTTTATTGAGTTATGTTGTGCCTGCGTGTATCACTATTTTGACTTACAGCCTACCGCTTATCCTGATTTTTGGTGTTTTGTGGAAAAATTGTTTTTGCAATACCGGAAACAGATTTTTGAAATTCATCTTCATTCTCTGTGCTTTTTCTCCTTTGATTTTTATACCAATTATTTTTCTTTTAAATGATTTGGATAGATACATATCAGCAATTATTAACACCCAGTTTATTCTCATTTTTTATTTTATATACTCAAATGAATCATCTGTTATTGATTCCGTCATAAAAATCGGCAATTTCTTTGATAAGCATTTTCTTTTGCTGATTGTAACTATTATTTTTTTATGTTCCATTAAATTCTCGGAAGCAGTCACAAATATTTTTTCTTTTATACAAGATAAAGATGCTGTATCTAAAGCACTTGAAGAATACATGAATAGCAAGATTTTCGGTTATTAACCTAAAAACATAAAATTTTTCAAAAAATATTATATGCTGTTCTAGAACAAGAGTATAGACAAAGCATTAATATTAGTTATGATATCATCTGTTAAAATGAGTACATGGCATTTTGATGTAAACAGTTTTGACAAACCAAATTGTTTTGTCAATTGGTTTTATATAATTGCAGATTATTAATTTGTCTCTGCCAACGGAAAAGGTAAAAAATCTCTGTCGGCGTTTTCAAAGCTCTGGCTCAAACTAAAAAGATTGTTTGTGCCGGAAAGTGTTGTTGTGTCATCACAAAGGCTGAGCGCATGCTTCAAGGATCCCCGAATTGAACCGCTTTTCAAAAATAATTTTGCTGTCTGCCTTTCCATAACTCCTCAGCCAAACACGTTTTTACATCAATGAGATTTTGCAAAGACATACCGAGAAAAATCCCGCCCTCTTCTATAACCTTTTTGGGGTTGTCTTCCACACCGTATATCCTCACAGCATAATCTCTATCATTCTGTTTCAAGCAGTGAATAACTGTGTCATTTGAGATTGTCACCGACCGAAGAGTAATGTTTGAGACAATACATCACTTACCAACCTAAGAATTATAAAAACAGCTGTTTTCAATATAACAGCCTGCTCCGACAACGCTCATTTCATCAACATATGAACCGTTTGTGGAAAAACAACCAGATGTTTTTCCTGTTGAGTTCAACAATCTTTCCAGCCAAGTGAAGGGTATCTTTCAATTCCCAAAATCATCATATCAAGTAATTCCGCTGTAGTATCGAAATGGACAAAGTCAGCTTTTGATAGTTTGATCAGTTTCATTTTGTACCCATGCAAAATCTCAAAAAGGATTTTTCGACACGATGCAAGCTCTTTTGTATAATCCCACTCCGGTTTTTCTTTCATATATTGTTCAAATGTAGCATCTGTTGCAAACGGATACACCAAATCGGCATAAAATGACAACCGTTCATTTTTATCTGCGAATTTTTCAAGAAAGCCATCTTAATAACACATCATTCATCCGGATTAGCCCGGCGTATGATATCATCAATATCCGCCTTTTCATAGCTTTGTTGCAGACTGACACGCCGGTCGATTTCGCAACTTCCCGCTGAATCCGTACAAAGGCTTAAAGCATATTCCAAAGATTGACTCATTGAAGCGCTCTTGCAAAACAGCTTTGCGTCCCACAGACAATATGGTTCGCTGTCCCATAAATCGGAAACCTTAAGCCTATGCTCTTTCAAAAAATTGCGTATCGGGATACCAAGGAAAGTTCCGCCGTCATAAAAACCCAATTTAGGATCATCGTTAATTCCGTAAATTCTTACAACAAAATCTCCGTCATTCTGTTTCAAGCTGTGGATAACAACATTGTCGGGAATTTTCACCAAATTAAGAGTAGTGTTTGAAATAATGCAATTTTTACCAACCTTTGAATTGTAAATCAAGCTGTTTTCAATGTAACTGCCATCGCCGATTTCAGTATTTTTATCGACAAAAGAACTGTTTACGCTGAATTTGCCGGATGCATCGATGTTTGTATTGACTGCGCTTTTCCAACCGAAGCAAGCATATTTTTCTATATCCGAGGTCATAATTTTAAGCAATTCGGCTGTCGTTCCAAAGTGAATGAAGAATGCCGGTGACATATCAACAAGCTTCATGGAATATTTATGTAAAGCCTGCCATAGCGATGTTCGGCAATTTTTAAGTTCATCTGTATAACCGCCTTCCGGTATTTCCAGATAAAACCGGTCAAGACAAGAATCACGGGCCATCGGGTAAACAAAATCCGCGTAAAAGGATAATCTTGCTTTTTCGTTTATAAACTTCTTATATTTCTCATTATTGATTTTGCTTCCGGTTAATAAAAGTTTTAGCAAATCATTAATGATGTTTTCTCCGAGCCAGATTGCCCCCGTGTCGAGATGCACATTGCTATCGTTGTCTTCAGCTCCGAATTCCCGCAAATCGGCAATCGAAGATTTATGCATAAATTTTTTTACATTTCCCTCGTCATCGGGTATGAATACACCATGGTTTGTACCTTTTAGGATGTTTTCACTCACAGACATCGCCGCCGCGTCACATCCGGTAAGTTCTATGCGCAGCGGATCAAAAACAAGGAGTATATCGCCAGCCAATATAAGCATACCGGCAGGCAGTCGCGAAGGCAATTCGGCAACCGATTTTATGATTTCATCAAAAAATGTTGCACTGATGCCTTCGGATAATTCGCGCGCAACGGGTGCAAAAATCTTTCCGCAAGCGGAATACTGTGGAATTCTCATGCTGTCTCCGCCGCTGTTAATAACCAGAATATGTTTGCCGGAAAAGCAGTCAACATCGATAGAACAGTCTCGAATATATCTTAAAACATTTAAAGTTGCTCCGCCGGAGCCTATCCGTTTGCCTTCAATATCAGGAACAACAGCATAATGAATATCCTTCGATAATAAGCCTTTCTCAAGCCGGAATTCAATTTGTTTTCGGTAACTCAATGCCTGTTCTTCATTGGATGCTGTAAGTATAATAAAGTCCCATACGGGATGTATATTGTCCTGTAACAAAGAATTACACCTGTCTAGGGTTTCCGGATCACACCCATCAGCATCAGCAGATGATAATAAATTCACACCGATCACTCCATTTTACCGATCACTTTTTGTTAATTTAAAAACACGCGAAAAATTTGATTGAAACAAAAAAATATCAAAATTTAACTTTATTATGCGCTTTATTTCATAATCTTTCAACTATGATTTGTTTGTTTATCGGACTTGATTATTTTTGTGAATTCTTCACTGTTAATCGGTTGTATCAAAATTGATCAAAGCATATATACTCAATTGTCGATTTGTTGACAAATATCATATAAGAGCTATAATTATAGTAAATTTAAAATATATTTATGTAATTGTAATATATCGGAGCTGAAAAAATGAATAAAGATATTGTCATTTTCGGAGACAATAAGAAGATAAGCCTGGAACTTAAAAGCATGCTGCATAAAAAGCATCTCCGAATAGATCAACCTGTCATCGCTGGCCGGCATTTGGAAAGCGAAATCCTGAAGCTTGTTGAATCTGCTAAAGGGAAACAGATAATCTTAGTTTTTAAAAATGAGGATTTAAAAAATATAACCGAAATATTTAGTAAAAACGGAATTAAAGATATATGCGTATGCCCATGGGACACTCACTATATTGGAAAAGATAATATTGTGTCTGACAGCTGCATCCTGCCGATAGATAACAGCAAGCCGCGGTTAAATCATGTCGAAATCGAGCTTAGTGAAAGTTGCAATCTTAATTGCAAAGGCTGTTTCCAATATTCAAATTTGACAGAAGGAAAAAGCTTCCCCGATATTCATGTATTCAGAAATAATCTGGAAAAACTGAAAGAATTCTTTTGGGGAATCGGAAAAATCAGGCTACAGGGTGGAGAACCGCTTCTTAATCCCGATTTTCTCATTTTTGTGAAAACAGCCCGTGAAATTTTCCCTGACAGCGATCTCCGCCTGGTCAGCAACGGCTTGCTGATTCCCGCTCTCAATAAATCTCAGCTTTCGGTCATAAAACAAAACAACTGTACTTTTGATATCTCAAACTATCCTCCGACACAGGAAAAGATAAAATCGATAAAAAAGCATCTTGATGAAGCAGGAGTATCTTATACAGTCAGTTTGCCGATAAATATATTTTTTAAGTCGCTTCGATCCAAACCCGCTCAATCCCCCGACATATCTTTTAATAACTGTATTTTTACACATTGCCATGCGCTGGCAAATGGGCATCTTGCCGCATGCTCCCATCAATTCTATGTTAACCGTTTAAATACTGCATTTGATTTAAAATATCCGGCTGACGAACCGGACGAAGTGGTCGATATTTACCATACACCTCTGAACGGATGGGAAATAAACGAAATATTCGACAAACCGCGCGATTTTTGCCGGTACTGCTCCGCCGGCATGGTTCCGTTCAAATGGGAACCATGTCCAAAAAATAAGGCAAAGTCAAATGACTGGATTGTCAAACACACACTATTTAATACAAAGATTATTCCTATCATGCAAAAATCATCAAAAAACTTTATCAACAAGCTAAGACATTTCAAACAGAAACCAAAAAGAACCCGACTGAAAAAGCATTTTGGTAAACGGTAAACTTGATAAAATATAATAACTATATGCAGATTTGTAATATAAGCGGTTTCGCTTTATAAGGAGAGCGTTATGTATTCGATTATCGGCGCAAACGGTTTTCTCGGTTCCTATCTGATAAACTGTATTCTTGAAAATACTTCTGATGACGTCATTGCCGTTGCTCGCAATATTGAAGGATTGCCGGCCCGCAGCAGAGTAAAAATAATAAAATGCGACATAACATCTTCGGAAGACATTAAGGCTTTAGCTGATATTATCCGGCAGGGAGAGCCGTGCAAAATGATCTATACGGCAGCATACCACAATCTTGATTTGATTGCGCAGAATCCAAAAACATCCTGGAATATCAATATTACCGCACTTGCCTCTTTTTTAAACACTGTTGACAATCTCAGTTGTTTTTTCTTCTCCTCAACTGACTGTGTCTATGGTGAAGGCAGTCCGGATTACCGTTTTAGGGAAGGCGACGCGTTAAACCCGATCAGTCTTTACGGTGTTCAAAAGGGCGCGGCCGAATGTCTTGTAAATGCCCGCGGATACAATGTTTTGCGGCTTCCGTATATGTTTGGGCCAAGCCTTTCCCCTCAAAAAATGCATTTTTATGACAAAATTGTTGAGGACTTGCGGCAGGGAAAGAAAATTAAAATGTTCTATGATTCCATTCGTTCATCGCTTGATTACAAAACGGTTGCGGAGCTGACAATTCAACTGGCGGAAAATTATTCAGATAAAAAGATCCCGAAAATATTAAATCTTTGCGGGGATGACAGCCTATCCAAATATGATCTCGGGCTTTTGCTTGCAAGAATATCTTGTTTACCAGAGGATTTGATTGTGTCTGCTTCCATGGAAAATAACAACCAAGTCTTTCAAGCAAAGCGGGCATCCGTTTGCCTGATGGATAATTCTCTTTTGAAAGATACGCTTGGCTTGGCTAAAATCAGCATAACACTTTAGAAATATTCACCGGGGAGATGTAATTCTTGAAAGCAGTTATTATGGCCGGCGGAAAAGGAACCCGCATCTCTTCCGTATCGGACGAGATACCGAAAACCATGCTGCCGGTTGCCGGAAAGCCTGTTTTGGAGCTTCAAATTAAATGCCTTAAAAGCCACGGGTATAAGGACATCATTATTGTTACCGGACATCTTGGCGGTTTTGTTCATGCCTATTTCGGAAACGGTGAAAACTTCGGTGTCAATATTGAATATTATCATGAAACAAAACCGCTCGGCACTGCAGGAGCTCTGGCTGCTATAAAGAAAATTCTTATCGAGGATTTCTTTTTAATTAACGGAGACCTTGTTTTTGATGTTGATTTAAAGCGATTCGAAAGCTTCCACAGGAGCAGGAATGCTTTGGCAACTCTTTTTACACACCCCAATGACCATCCTTTTGACAGTGAAATCATCGTTACTGACAGCAATTCAAAAATAACCGGTTGGATTAGCCGTGAAGATAAAAGTTATGCCTTTAAAAACCGCGTAAATGCAGGGATACATATTCTTTCCCCCCAGCTTTTATCGCATTTGAAACCGGTCAGATTGGATCTGGACAAAGATATATTGCTGCCTTCCATTGATTCCGGCCGCCTTTTTGCATACAATTCCCCCGAATATGTCAAAGACATGGGAACTCCGGAAAGATATGAACAGGTTTGCCGGGACTTTACTTCCGGTGTAATCAGCGCAAGAAATTTGCACCATAAGCAAAAAGCGATTTTTTTGGACAGAGACGGCACGCTAAATGAATATCACGGGCTGATAACAAAAACCACACAGATAAAGCTGATTGAAGGGGTTGCGGAGGCTCTTGTTAAAATAAATAAAAGCCGTTATTTGGCAATTGTAATAACCAATCAGCCCGTTATTGCCAGAGGTGACTGTACCATAGAAGAACTCGGCGAAATCAACAACCGACTTGAATATCTGATAGGCAAAGAAGGGGCTTATTTAGACGATCTTTATTATTGCCCGCATCACCCTGACGAAGGTTATAAAGGTGAAATAGCACAATATAAGATCAGCTGCGAATGCCGAAAACCAAAACCGGGACTTATTCTTCAAGCCGCAAAGGATTACAATATTGACCTTGAACAATCCTTCATGGTCGGGGATGATATTAAGGATGTCCTTGCAGGCAAAGCTGCCGGTTGCAAAACAGCGTTTTTACTCAGCGGAAAAGCGCCAACCGATCCCGTAAACGCGCCGGTATATTTAGATTTAGCTGATTTTACAGACAAAAATATAATTTAAGGAATAATTGTTATGCTGATTTCCAGGACACCGTTTCGTATTTCTTTTTTTGGCGGAGGGACAGATTTCGAATCATATTTCAAGGAATATGGCGGCAGTGTAATATCTACCACCATTGATAAGTATTGCTACATTACCATAAGAAAACTGCCTCCGATTTTTGATTATAAAAACCAGCTGACCTATTCAAAAATCGAACGGTTCAATGAACCGGACGAGGTCGAGCATCCCGTAGTCCGCGAGGCTCTAAAGTTGTTGAAGGCTGATCATATTCAAATCGCCTATGATGCCGATCTGCCTGCGCGCTCGGGGTTGGGAGCAAGTTCATCGTTTTCCGTAGGCTTGCTGAACGCTCTTCATCACTTTAAAAATGAAAAACCCGATAAAATGACCCTCGCAAAAGAATCGATTTATTTGGAACATACTCTTTGCCATGAGGCCGGCGGTATGCAGGATCAGTTAGCCGCTGCTTTCGGCGGGCTCAACCGCATTAATTTCAGCGCGGATGGTTATGAAATCCGGCCGGTAGATATTTCTGTAACCCGAAAAGAGGAATTCAGAAAACACTTGATGCTGTTTTTCACAGGTTTTACCCATTTGTCAAGTGAAATAGCAAGGAATCAGTCAAAGAATATTCCTGACCGTTTAGCACAGCTTCATGAAATGAAATCACTCGTGGATGAAGGTGAAAAAATCCTGACAGGAACCGGAGATATTCGCGATTTCGGTTGCTTGCTCGATACAACCTGGAAGCTGAAGCGTACGCTCTCCGTTAAAATCACAACTGATTTTATTGATGCCGCTTATGAAAAGGCAATGAAAGCCGGTTCTTTGGGCGGGAAACTTCTCGGCGCGGGCGGCGGTGGATTCATGCTTTTCTTTGTTGATGAAGAGAAGCGGGAAAGTGTGAAAGAAGCCCTGTCTGATCTGTTGTATGTTCCTTTTAAGTTTGAAAACGAAGGCGCAAAAATATTTTACACGGAGGAACCGGAGAATGAGTAATATATTAGTTACCGGGGGTGCTGGATATATCGGTTCTGTATTGGTGCCTGCACTGCTCGCGCAAGGCCACAAGGTAACGGTTTTGGACAATTTCTATTTTAACCAGCTGAGCCTTATGGACTGCTGTCCGAATCCCGGCTTTAAGATTATACGCGGAGACGCAAGGGAAGAAGAAACATTAAAAACCGCAATAGACGGGATGGATTATATTCTTCCGTTGGCAGCCCTGGTTGGTTTTCCGCTTTGCGATGCAGATAAAACTGCGGCCAGAACCACCAATCTTGAAGCAATAGAATTGCTGTTGAAACTGAGAACCAAAGAACAGCGGGTTATCTATCCCTGTACAAACAGCGGCTACGGCATTGGCAAAGGAGATAACTTCTGTACCGAGGATACCCCGCTGAACCCGATTTCACTTTATGGCACAACCAAAGTACTTGCCGAAAAAGCAGTTCTCGAAGCAGGCAATTCCCTTACATTCCGCTTTGCAACCCTGTTCGGAGCATCGCCCAGGATGCGCATAGACCTTCTGCTGAACGACTTTGTTTACCGCGCCGTATATGACCGGACAGCGGTCATATTTGAAGGCAATTTTAAAAGGAACTTCATTCATATACGAGATGTCGCCGGAGCTTTCATTTTTGCAATTAACAATTTTGAAAAAATGAGCGGACGGCCATACAACTGCGGTTTATCTTCGGCAAACATTTCAAAAGTCGAACTTTGCGAAAAAATCAAGGAGCATATTCCTTCCTTTGTTTATATTGAAGCTCCCATCGGTACCGACCCGGATAAAAGGGATTATATTGTTTCCAACGCAAGGCTGGAAGCTGCGGGCTGGAGCCCAAAATTTTCTTTGGATGACGGTATAGAAGAACTTAAAAAAGTTTTTACTATTCTGAGAAATAAAGCCTACTCGAATATTTAACCCATGAATTCGGAGCTGATACAATGATAGAAATATTGAAACCTGATTTTGAATTTGCAGATGACCGGGGGGAACTCAAACAGCTGGTGCATGAAGGATACAAGCAAATTAATGTTGTCCGCTCAAAAGCCGGAGTGTTTCGCGGAGGCCACTGCCATCAATTTAACAGGGAAGCCTTCTATATTATTGAAGGAAGCATTGAACTGACCGTGCGTAAAGACGGCGCTGAGGAAAAATATTTTTTCCAGGCAGGCAGTATGTTTGCCATAGATGAACGGGTCTATCATGATTTTCATTTTCTGACCGACACAATTTTAGTCGG
>CAYOAW010000070.1:10869-12391 GCA_964402095.1 uncultured Eubacteriales bacterium
TGAGTATTTTTATAATTGGGATTAGTATAAGGAGAAAACAGATGAATGAATATATATCAAAAATAAGAGCTTACATAGCGGAAAGGAAACCTGCTTTTGACCTTGGCGCCAGCCGTCAAACCGATGTTTGGAACGGAATCGTCCCCGACAACCAGCCTTTGCTCCTTGCCTGTAATCCAAGCCAACAGTGGATTGACGCAATCCCTGATTACAATACAAAGGAAACGCATTTTAATACTGAAAAAATGGTAATAAGCAGTTTCAAATCCATGCTGCCGACTGCAAACGGAGGCAGAGACGCGGTGCCTTCCGCCAGGTCTAATATGGGGTGCGGGATTTTCCCTACTCTTTTCGGGATTTCCCAGATGCTGTTTGAAGATAAAATGCCCTGGCTGCAGGAACATCTTGATAAGAAAACTATCCTTCGAATGGGTCCGGAGGATTTGAAACCCGGCGATGAGTTCAAAGCCGCTCTTGAGCATATGTATGAAATGAATAAACTTTTAGAAGGAACCGGCGCTTATGTCTTCCCGCTGGATCTTCAAAGCGCGTTCGGAACAGCGCATTTGGTTTACGGCGATACACTCTTTTATGATTTATATGATGATCCGCCTTTTGTCCACCATCTTTTGGAACTGTCATGCGAATGTATCATCATTGGAATGACCGAGTGCCTGAAAGCAATATCCGGCAGCAACAAATTGATTGCCCATTATAATAATTTAATTATACCCAGGAATAAAGGCGGATTAAAAATAAGCGAAGATACCGCTACTCTTTTATCCGGCGAATCCATTGATGAATTTGTCCTGCCCTATCTGAGAAAAATACTTGCGCATTTCGGAGGCGGATATGTACATTATTGCGGCAAAAACGATTATCTTTTCAATGCCTTGCTGAAAGAACCCCTCGTTTATTGCCTCAACTTCGGCAATCCCGAAAAGCATGATATGGAATCCATTCTGAAGAGGATTGCCCAAGCCGGCAAACTGTATTACGGCAGCATTAATATGAATATAAATGAGAGTTATGACGATTATTTTATTCGGGTATTGGAGGCATCCCGGCAAGGCGGCTTATTTAATCTTCTGTTGCAAATGTCCTCTCCGGACGAATATAAAAGAGAAGAGATTATCAACTCTTGGGAAAATGCCCAGAATAAACTGCGGTCTAAGTGATAAAAGCCAATATTATTGAATGGCTTGCTGGACCGGTACATACAAAAAGCTGTATTAAAAGGATTTGCCCTTGACCTCGAAATTCAATTTTTCTGATTTATACTTAAGCGCCGGTACTAAAACGTTATTTGCATACCTTTCCCCTGTGCGCGGGTTCGACGATTTTAATGCTGTTGGTAACAGCCGTTTCTCCTATTTTTGATACAGCAGGATTTTTGGCATAGATTTTTATTCTTTCAGAGACATAATCAAGCATGCATCTCGAATCAGGTGCGGTACTCGGTAAGAGTTTAACATGGTTGCCGCTGAAAATAAATCTCAGCCGCCGTTGGCAAATCGCCTCC